>NZ_JAIZVX010000178.1 GCF_021768455.1 Aquabacterium sp.
GCGACCGCCTGCGCCTGCGCCTGCCCTGCTTCTGGCTGCGCGGTGGCGTGCTCACCCTGCCGGCCTTTGGCGCCTTCACCGGCGGGTGGGACGTGGCCCGCCACACCCCACCCGGTGGCGACCCTGGCCTCTGCTTTGTGGTGGCCGACCGCGTGATGGCGCCCATCGCCCCCACCCTGTCCACCGCGTCCACCGTGCGATCCGCACCCCGCGGCCGCTGAACCCACACAGCCTGCGCTGCGTCAAGGCGCGGTGGTGGCCCCGCTCCTACGATCAGGTTGAACCAGATCCCAGCCCGTTGGCAAAAGGAGCGCACACCATGGCCACCACCACCTTCTTCATACCCAGCGTCAACCTCATGGGGGCAGGCTGCCTGCAAGACGCCGTGCAACAGATCGCCGCCCACGGCTGGCGCAAGGCCCTGGTCGTGACCGACGCCCCCCTGGTCAAAACCGGCCTCGTGGGCCGTGTCACCGAACTGCTGGGCGCCGCGGGCGTCACCTCCGTCGTGTTCGACCACGTGAAGCCCAACCCCAACGTCGCCAACGTGGAAGACGGCCTGCGCCTGCTGCAATCGGCCGGCTGCGACTGCGTCATCTCACTGGGCGGGGGCTCGCCGCACGACTGCGCCAAAGGCATCGCCCTGGTCGCCACCAACGGCGGGCGCATCACCGATTACGAAGGCCTGGACAAATCCGCCAAGCCCCAGCTGCCCCTGGTCGCCATCAACACCACGGCCGGCACCGCCAGCGAGATGACCCGCTTCTGCATCATCACCGACGACACCCGCCACGTGAAGATGGCCATCGTCGACAAGCACACCACCCCCGTGCTCTCGGTCAACGACCCCGACCTCATGGTCGGCATGCCCGCCTCGCTCACCGCCGCCACCGGCATGGACGCCCTGACCCACGCCATCGAGGCCTATGTCTCGACCGCGGCCAACCCCATCACCGACGCCTGCGCGCTGCAGGCCATCCGCCTCATCCAGCAGCACCTGCGCCAGGCCGTGCACCATGGTGACGACGTGGCCGCCCGCGAGCAGATGGCCTACGCGCAGTTCCTGGCCGGCATGGCCTTCAATAACGCCTCGCTGGGCTTTGTGCACGCCATGGCCCACCAGCTCGGCGGCTTCTACGACCTGCCCCACGGCGTGTGCAACGCCATCCTGCTGCCGCACGTGCAGGCCTTCAACGCCGCCCACTCGCCCACCGCCGCCAAGCGCCTGGGCGAGGTGGCCGAGGCCATGGGCATGAACGTGGAAGGCATGCTGCCCCGCGTGGCCGCCGAGCAGGCGCTGCAGGCCATCCGCACCCTCTCGCACGATGTGGGCATCCCCGCGGGCACGGCCCAGCTGGGCGCCAGCCCCGACGACATCCCCAAGCTGGCCGCCAACGCCCTGAAAGACGCCTGCGGCCTGACCAACCCCGTGCAGCCGAGCTTGCAGCAGGTGTGTGAGGTGTACAGGGCGGCGATGTGAAAGCGGCCTAAACTGGCTCCCCCAAGAGGTTCCAGGAGAGGGAAGCAGTGGCGGTTGTGATCCCGGCGTTGAGCACTTGTGTGGCGCGCATGACTTCAGGCGAGCGGCGTTTGGCCGAGCGCCTGGAGCAAAAGCTCGAAGAGGACTACCTGATCTGGTACGACGTGCCAGTGGGACCCAAACAGACCCAGCCTGATTTTGTGGTGTTACACCCCAGGCGTGGCATCTTGGTCTTGGAGACCAAGGATTGGAAACTCGACACCCTTCACAAGGCCACTCGCCAGTATTGGGAGATCCTGGTCGACGGTCAGATCAAGGTGGTCAAGAATCCCTTGGCCCAAGCGCGACACGGCGCCATCGATGTGGTGAATGCTTTGGAGCGCGATCCTCAACTGATCCAGCAAAGTGGTCTTCACGCAGGCAAGCTCGCCTTTCCTTGGGGGCATGGTGTGGTGTTCACCCGCATCACGCGCAAGCAGTTTGAGAACGCTGGCTTGGATCAGGCCATTGAGCCGCATCTGGTGATCTGCCAGGACGAGATGCTGGAGTCCGAAGATCCCGAGGCTTTCCAGCAACGTCTCTGGGAGATGTTCGCCCACGCTTTTGGTGGTGCTATGTCTTTGCCGCAGCTGGACCGTGTGCGCTGGAACCTCTTCCCCGAAGTGCGGGTGCAGACTCAAGGTGCACTCTTCGATGACAGTGACGCGGATGCCGATCTGCCCGACGTCATGAAGGTCATGGATCTTCAGCAAGAGCAACTGGCGCGCAGCTTGGGCGATGGGCACCGGGTGATCCACGGTGTTGCCGGTTCAGGCAAGACCATGATCCTGGGCTATCGAGCTGAATACTTGGCGAAAGCGCAGACAGCCAGCAGCAAACCCATCTTGGTCCTGTGTTTCAACGAGCCGTTGGGGGTGAAGCTGCACAGCGTGTTCAACGCCAAAGGCATGGCCGACCGGGTCCATGCCCGCCATTTTCACAAGTGGTGCTACGACCAGCTCAAGGCTTATGGGCAGAACCTGCCTCCACAGGGACGGAACTTTGCGGACCAGCTGGTGGACAACGTGATCCGCGCCGTCGACCGTAAGCAAATCCCATCCGGGCAGTACCAAGCCATCCTCATTGACGAAGGCCATGATTTCAAACCCGAGTGGTTGAAACTGGTCACGCAGATGGTGGACCCCAGCACCAACAGCCTCTTGCTGCTCTATGACGATGCACAGAGCATCTACGAGCGCAGCCGTTCACGGCAGTTCAGTTTCAAGAGCGTGGGCATCCAGGCGCAGGGTCGCACGACCATCCTCAAGATCAACTACCGCAACACCAAGCAGATCCTTCAGACCGCGAACCTGATCGCGGCAGATTTGCTGTCACCGGAAGACCGCGACGAAGACGGCATTCCGCTGGTCAAGCCCATCGGTTGTGGCCGCGAGGGCCAAGATCCGATCATCGTCAGGCTGCCCAGCCTGCGTGAGGAAGCCGATCGCATTGCCGAACTGCTGAAGGCACAGCACGAAAGTGGCGGGAATGCCTGGAGTGACATGGCGGTGCTGTGTCGCGATTACGAAGTGATGGACGCGTGTGCACAGGCCTTGCAGCGCATGAAGCTGCCCCATCAAGTGCGCAAGCGCACCGGCGAGTTCCACCCTTCGCGTGAAGCCATCAAGGTGATGACCATGAAGGTCAGCAAGGGGTTGGAATTCCCGGTGGTCGCCATCCCTGGTTTGGGCCAGATGCCAGTGAAGGGCGAGGATGAAAAAGAAGAGGCACGCCTCTTTTACGTGGCGGCCACTCGGGCCACGGACAAGCTGATCGTCACAGTCAGTGGGCAGGGAGTCTTTGGTGAACGGGTGTGTGCCTCAGCCTAGTTTGAACACGACCCGCATCGGCTCACTGCCTTCGTGCCGAACGTACTGAACGGGCCCTTGGTAAACGAACGGTGCTGCCTTGCCCTTGACCAGCTTGCTGTCACGCACGAACAGATGGATGGACCAGCCATCGCGTTGATGGTGGATCAGCCCAAGCCCCTTGCTGCTGTCGGGGGCGGTGCTGTTTTGGCTTTCCCAATGGAAGGTTTGCTCGTCAATCCAGTGATCGGTGTAGCGGTGTTCTGCTGACTTGCCTTGCTTGTTCAAGGTGACCAAGAGCACATGTGCCTTCTGGGGGCGCAGGATGATGTGTCCGGCGTTCCAGCTGCCCACATTGAATGTGACACCGAACAACCCTGGGATCTCCTCTCGCATGAACGATTGGCCTTGCGCCAAGTCCAGCGGGCTCAAGATGCTCTTGAGCCGAGCCAGTGTGCGCATGTCGTCCGTGGCTTCCAGGTCGGCGTAATCAGGGTTATTGGCGCGAAGCACGTAAGCACCGGAGGGCGACTTCAGCACCACGCGCAGCAGGTATTGGTTGTCACCGGATTCATCTTGGCGCTCGATCGCCATCACCGAGCCTGTGATCGAGCCTGCGTTGCTTGGTGACAGGCGCTCTAGCAGCAAGTAGTCCCCATCTTGGATGGGTGTCTTGCCCCCGTTCATCGAGTTGCCAGATGCCTTGGCTATGAAGTGCCGTTGTGGATCGAGCTTGCCGTGACCACCTCCCAGGGTTCGGAACTCTTCTGCGTCGGCTCGGCCAGTTTTGAAGTGTCCGCAAGCGATCTTGATGTTGGGAAAGAAAGGCAACTCAGTGCCGTGGGCCGCGGGTCGCGTGAATGGCACGACGTTGTTTCCCGGGTTGGAGGCCTGCCTGTGTTCGTAGGCTGCAAACCGGTAGTCGACCAACTCCTGGATCAAGCCAGACCAGCACTCGATGCGCTCAGCAGGGATTTGGACCAGTGGGGTGAAGCGACCTTCCCTCAGCGTGAAGAAGCTGGTTTCGCCAGCAGCTTTGTTTTCGCCAATCCAGGCCTTGACTGGGTTGCCACGCCAATACCTTCCCCACTCTTCTCCTTGGGATGTCTGTTGAGGTGGGAACTGTTCCGGCAGGTCGCCCAGGAGGGCCCGCCGCCTCTGCATCACCAGCCATGACTGCTCTGCCAAGACCGGCAACAGCGGCGGGTGTTGCCAGCCATCGAGTTCTTGAAATGCCTCTGCCAAGACCATCTTGAAACTCTTGGTCATGAGCGTGTTTTCGAACTCTTTCAGTACGGGCAGGTGCTGGGCCAGCAGAGAGGCTTCGTCGGTGCTCAGTTCACCAAAGTCTTTCAGCATTTCAAACCAGCTTCCGTACTGACGACGCATCTCCAACATCGAGATGCCTGCGCGGTAAGCCTCGGCCATGGTGGGTCGATGCCCCAAAGATTGCTTGAGGGCTTCGTATTCGTTCTGGACGCCTGGGCGTTCCAATGACTTCAAGAAGTCCAGCAGCCTGAGGTCGAAGTTGATGTAGCAGCCCTCGGGCAAGCGCAGCCTGTTTTGTTCGGCATCCCGGGCGAACTGCGCAAGCTGTTTCAGGCTGCTGCCGGTTTCACACAAGGCCTGCGGCTTGTGCAGGAAGCTCTGGTGGTTGCCGATGAAGTCCAGCACCACCAGTTTGGTTTTGCCTTCGGCTTTGCGCAAACCTCGACCCAGTTGCTGCAGGAACAGGATCTTGGATTCGGTGGGGCGCAGCAGCATCACGGTGTCGATCAACGGCAGGTCCATGCCTTCGTTGAACAAGTCGACCGAGAAGAGAACCTGGAGGGTGCCGTCGGAGAGCTGTTCCAGGGCTTCTGCCCGACCCAAGGGCGAGCCACCGTACACCGCATCGGCCGCGATGCCGACTTTGCGGAACTGTTCGGCCATGAACTCCGCGTGTTTGATTGACACGCAAAAAGCCAGGGTGCGCTGCTGCTTGAGCCTTTGCCATTCGCGCAGCGCGTGCCGCGCACGTCCCAAGGTTGCCAGCTTGTTGGACAGCTCATCGGGATCGAAGCGTCCATTGCGCCAGGGGATCTCCTGGTAGTTCACCGACTCGTCGAAGATGCCGTAATAGTGGAAAGGCGTGAGCAGTTTGGCGTCGATGCCCTGGAACAGCCCGCATGTGAAGACCAAGTTGTCGTCGCAGAGAGAGAGGATGTCGGATTGGTCTGAGCGGTCGGGCGTTGCCGTGAGGCCGAGCAAGAACTGAGGCTTGAAGTGGGCCAGCAACCTGCGGTAAGTGGGGGCCGCGGCATGGTGAAACTCATCGACCACGATGTAGTCGAAGTGATCAGGCTTGAAGCGGCTGAGGTGATCCTCCTTGCCCAAGGTTTGGACAGACGCGCAAAGGATGTCGGTGTCCACATCGCGTTGCTGGCCCATGTAATAGCCCACGCGGCTGCCAGGACGAATCCTCAGGAAGGTCGCAGCGGCCTGATCCAAGATCTCTTCGCGGTGCGCGACGAACAGCACCTTGCGAGCACCCATGGCTTGCGTGTCAAACGCTGCCAGCCATGTTTTGCCCAAGCCGGTGGCCAATACGACCAGACCTCGGCGGTAGTTGTTGGCTCGCGTTTCATCCAGGGCTTGCAGCGCTTGCTTCTGGATGCTGCTGGGGCTGGGCGGAGGTTCTTGCTCTACGGTTCCCGGTGCGACAGGGCGGCGCATGACAAGCCGGCGCTCGTCGTAGGCATCGATCCATTCGTTGGTCAACGACACCGTGTGAGGGTGGGCGAACAGCTCGTCGAAGCGAGCACGTGCTTCTAGGAAGCCAGGATCACCCGGGTACTCGATGCGGTAATTCCACTCCAGCCCTGTGCGCAAGGCCTGTTTGCTGATGTTGCTGGACCCAATGAAGGCCGTGCCCGTGAGGCCCTGGCTGGGGTGCTCGCAGGCGAATATGTAGGCCTTCATGTGAAAGCTGTTTTGCCGAGCCTCGTACACCCGGACGTCAGCGCCTTGTTCCTTCAGGAGCATCAACAGCCGGCAGGCTTCAACGTCGGTGACATCCAGGTAGTCGCCAGTCAGCACGCGCAGCCGTGCAGCCTTTCGGCCGCTGTCTGGGTGTGGCCTCAGTGCACTGTGCAAATCGGGCATCAGCAGGGTCATGCCTGAGGCCATGATGAAAGAGACGCAGATGTCGATCTGATCGGCCTTGCTGATTTCGTGGACCAGCTTGGGCAAGAAGGCATCGCTGCCGCCTGTGATGAGCTTGCGTGGGTTGGGCGCAGACTTTTTGAACAGGCCATTGACCCACTGCTCACAGCGATCGGGGCGGCGGTCTTCGGTGAGCCAAATGTCGGTGTGGGTGACGTCGCCGAGCGCCTGGGTCCAGTCTCGCAATTGCGCTTCGCTGACGTCTGTGAAATGCCGTTCCCCTTGGACACGTTCCCCTTGACCGAGCTTGAAACTGACGTAGAGCACGCCGTTGGGCTTCAAGGCCGACCAGAGTTGACCCAGTGCGGCGGGAACCTCCGCCTGCGGCACATGCAACAAGCTCGCACATGCCCACACCCCGTCGTACACGGCGTGCGCGTCCAGTTCGAGGAAGGTGTGCACCGCCACCGTTTGCCCCAGGTGCTCGGAAGCCAGTCGGGCCAGTTCTGCCGAGGCGTCGAAGGCATCGACCTCGTGGCCTCGGTCTTTGAAGGCCTTGGCGTCGCGGCCCGAGCCGCAGCCCGCGTCCAGGATCCGCCCGCCCGCGGGCACGTGTGCCAGGAACTTCGCGTGCAAGGGGCCCATGTCCACGTCGACGGTCGATTGGAAGAACGTGGTGGCGTGCTGGTTGTAGTAGCGGGTGGTGTGCGTCATGGGCCTGCGTCGGTGTCCGGCCCATTCTAGGGAGGGCGGGCGATGTCACGACGCCACCCTGCCATCCCGCCCCTTCGGCCATTTGGCCGGGGCCTTGCCCCAGCGCGGCCCGTCTTCCGA
>NZ_JAIZVX010000179.1 GCF_021768455.1 Aquabacterium sp.
GCCCCCGTACATGGCAAGGGCCAAAAGCACCAGCCCGGCCCAACGCCAACTCGTGCCCCAACGGCTAAGCCAGGCGGCAAGAAAAGGCTCCGCCAAATAGACCAAGCCACCAGCGGCCATCTCCCAAACTCTGGGCGCCAGGCTGAAGAAGGCGCCAATGGGGTCGCCGCTTGTTTTGTGCCAGCAAACAATCAGCGACAAAACAGATACCCCAAGAAGGGACACGAAAGCCCATTGGCGAGCCGTCGACACACGTCTTGCCCTTACCCAACGCAACCGGGTTGTCAGCAGGGCATGAAACTTGAAGCTGGCCCAGAGCAGAACGGGGTAGAGCAGGTAGAACTGCCACTCCACCGCCAGCGACCACGCATGAAGGAGCCAGCGCTCATCTGGCCCGCTAACGAAATAGCCCGCCGGACCGCTCCGGTAGTATCGGTTGGCGTCAAACATGAGGGCCGCCTGGGCCTGCCGGCCAAGGGCCTCGTAGTCCATGGGCGGAAGGAACAAGGCCCCCAGGGCCAGCAAGGCCATCACCATGACCACCAGCGCAGGCCAGATGCGGACCACCCGGGCGATCACAAAGTTGAGGTAGCTGAAGGTGCCACGCTCCAGTCCCGTCATGACGATCTTCGTCATCAGGTAACCCGAGATGACAAAGAAGATGTCGACGCCCACAAAGCCGCCGTCGAAACCCGGCACACCAAAGTGGAACAAGACCACCAGGGTGACGGCCAAGGCGCGCAGGGCGTTGATGTCTGAACGAAATGGCATGGGCGTAGCGCAGGGCAAGTGTGATGGGGCGACGGGATTCTGACAGCCGGCTGTTGCACGAACAGTGCCCGCTGCCCAATCTGCGCTCACCCCCCATGCCTGAGGGGCAGCATGGCGCCCTCCAGTCCACAACTTGTTCTGCTGGTTGCTCAAACCACTTGTTAGACTTTGATGCGGCCCAAGCAATGACAACAGGGATCAGACGAGTGCGAGCGGATACCGGCCATGGCTAGATGGCTTGCGTGCAGTGGCGGTGATGATGGTCTTGCTCGACCACACAAATCTGTTCAAACACCTGCATCTGGGGCAGACGGGCGTCGGAATTTTCTTCGGGCTGTCTGGATATCTGATCACAGGCTTGCTGTTAGACGAGCAGGCCAAGAGCGGCAAGCTGGATCTGCCACGTTTTTATCTTCGGCGCATGGCGAGGCTCATGCCCGGAGCCGCTGTCGTGGTCTGCACGTGCTCGGTCGCATTCTTGCTCTTGGGTGCCAAGCGCGAAGTCCTCAACGGTGTGTTTGCCCTGTCCTACACCACCAACTATGCCGCCATCTATTTTGGGCATCACCTGACTGGGTTCGGTCATTTCTGGTCGTTGGCAGTGGAGGAGCACTTCTACCTGTTCTGGCCCCTGGCTTTGATTCTGTTCGCCAAGAGGGGCGGAGTCAGGACGGTCGCCTGGGGTGCGTTCGGCTTGTGCGGTCTGGTGCTGGCCTGGAGAGCCCTGCTGGCGCATGCTGGAGGTTACGACCTGCTCCTCTACATCGGGACGATAGAGCGGCTGGATTCAATGCTCTACGGCGCGATCGCTGCATGCCTGGTCAGGCTGGGTTGGCGCCCGCACATTGGCATGCTGGCATTGGGGGGTGCGTTGTTGCTCGCATCTGTGCTCTCACCGATTGGCAAAGATGGCTTGATGGCGTCCATGATCCAAGGCCTTGGTGGCGCATCTGTGGCGGTGGCGCTCGACCATTCGCCCTGCAACTGGCTGAGAAAAGCGCTGTCTTGGCGGCCAGTGGTCAGTGTTGGCCTGCTCTCATACAGCCTCTATCTCTGGCATCTACCGGTCTACCAGTTGGTGGAGCGTGTATTTGGCAGCACGCCATCGGTCAAGTTGCTGGCCATCACGGTCTCATTCGGCATGGCTTACGCTGGGTATCGTTGCATCGAGGTACCAGCACGCCATCATTTGAGGCGGCGAATTGATGAGCGATCATCTGCCGCGCCACAAAAGACCGCCGAAGCCTGATCAAGCTGAAGGCATCACCAGTGGTGTCTGCGTCGGCGATGACTTGGCCAACCAGGCGAGCCGCCTGACCGTTTGCACGATGGTGCCCGGCAGGGGCGACGCCCATCCACCTTGAATGAAGTGCACATTCCGAAGGTAGGCCACGAAGTGGTCGATGTCGGCAAGCATGGCACCACTCAAGCCCTGTGCCGCACGGGCCACGACCTCAGCCGCCTGAGCGAGGTCGTGCACCACGAAGGCGATCTCGTCCCGTGTGTAAAACGACTCGCCAAACACCACCGTGGGCAACTTGCGCGCAATGGCCTGCAGGCCTACCGAGGAGTTGATCACCACCACCATGCTGGCACGCTCAAGCAGGGTGTCGATGTTGAACTTCTTGAGCCAGATGACATCCGGGTAGGCCTGCCTGATGGCATCGTAGTCGTGGCGACACAGGTCTTCCGGGTGTTCCTTGACCACGATGGGATAGCCTGGAGGGAGCGCCGCCCGAATGGCTTTGTAGGCTTCGTGGAAGAAGGTTTCGACACTGTCAAAGTGGCGGCAGTTGAGCAGCACCTGGGTGTCGTCGTGCACCTGCAGCGGCACAAACACGAAATGCTCAGGGAGGTCAGGCTGGTCCATCGGGACGGCCTGCCTGGCTCGCTGGAGTTGGCGCACCACTCGCCAGTCCGATCCGCGCTGCTCGGGAAAGCGCTTGAGGTACTTCGGCGCCAGGCTCTTCTTGAGACCACTGAGCCACACATCAAGGCGGGAAATGGGCGGGAACGAAATCATCTCGAGGTCCGGCTCATCCGCAGTGCTTGGCTCGGCCTTCGGCACGGCACGGATCTCACTGAACGGCACGCTGGACAAAGACGAGGCGGAGTTGACGCCGCACGGATCGCATTGAAGGGTGCGCGGGAAGTAGCCATTTTCAAAGAACACGGTCTTGATGCCTCGCCGTGCACCAAGCAGCGAGAAGATGCGACCGACGAAGTCTTGCCCGTTCCACAGCACGATCAGCCGGACATCGTTTGCATCAAGGTAGTGATCAATGTAGCTGGCCGTGCTGTAGAGACGCGCGCGCCAGTCGGTCACATCGCCACCATGCTTGGCCATCATGAAGCCCAGCATCTGATCGGCCTCTTCGACGCTGAAAAGCGATGTGTTGATCTTGACCTGATCGAGGCTGTAGACGTCACGCGGAAAGACGTCGCCATGGAGTTGTCGCAAGCGACGATTGTCTCGTGGCAGAAAGGCGAAGTAGGCTGGCTTGAGCCCCGTCGCCTTGTGCATCTGGGCCCCCACGTTCAAAAAGAAGGGGGCGAATATTTCAGAGACGATGAAGTAGACGGCCGTGCTCATACCGGTTGACCTTTCTTGAGCCTGATGAGCTCACTCACCTGAGTGAATTGACTTCGCTGCCACAGGAAGGAGGCAGCGACGTAGGTCAGCAGGCCAGCGGCGCCACACGCCCAAAGCACCATCTCAGCAGACCGAGCCTTTTCCACTTCAGCGCGCACAAACCAGACCACGGCAGCCATGACGACGGCACAGACCAGGGAAGGCCAGACTGCCCCCCAGACTTGGCCCAAGCGAATGCCCAATCGCCGACATGTGAGCCAAAAGGTGACCGGCGACACGACCAAGGATGCAACGAGGTAGCCAGCCGCAACGCCCGTACTGCCTTGCCACAAGGCACCGAGGCCAAACAGCAAGAGGTGCAGGCCTGAGCCAAAAATGGCGAGCTTGAAGAGGTCACCACTGCGCCCCAGCGCCATGAGCACGGGCCCTGTCGTTCCGGTGATGACCTGAACGTAACCCACGACGGACAACCAGCTCAGGATGCCGGCCATGTCAGCCCACTTGCCCCCGAAGACCGCCAGGGTGAAGGGCTGAGCCGTTGCCAGCAAACCAAACATCAACGGGCCAACGATGAACGACAAGACCGACAGCAAGCGCAGAAACAGGGCTGCGAGCTGAGGCAGGTCTCCCTGCATGCGGCTCATGACGGGAAAGGCTGCCCGGGTGGCCACCCAGGAGATGTTCTGAACCGGGAAGAGCATGACCTTGTAGGCCAATGCGTAAAAGCCCAGTGCGCCCACGCCAACCAGCTTGCCGACCAGGAAAGCATCGGCGTTGCGGAAGAGGTAGCTGGTCAGCTGATAGCCCGCCATGTTGCCGCTGAAGCCCATGATGGCCTTCAACTCTGCCAGTTCGAAAGACAGGCTTGGCCGCCAGCCCGACGCCCACCACAAGAGGGCCGCAGACAGGGCCGCCGACACCACCGCCTGGCTGACGAGGCTGAACACCCCCCAACCCTGATAGGCAAGGTAAAGCGCCACCGCCAGAGAGAGCGCCGAAGCCACAGATTCAATCAGGGCAACGGTCTTGAAGCGTGAGTGACGCTCAAGTGTCGACTGGTGAGCCGACGCAGAGCTGCTGAGCGGAAAGGTGATCGCCAACCACACCAGGACTTCGACAAGTTGCGGTGTGCCAAACACATTGGCCATCAGCGGCGCCAGAAGCATGGTGAAGCCACACAGCACCGTGCCCATGCCCAGGTTCAACCAGAACACGGACGAGGCCATTTGCTGACTCACCTCTGCCTTCTGGATGATCGCTGCGGACGTGCCCATGTCCCTCAACAAGAGCGCCAGGTTGGTGGCAATGCCAGCGAGGGCCATGAGACCGTAATCGTTGGGGCCGATCAAACGGGTGAGGACCACCATGTTGACCAACTGGGCACCAATCTTCACCGCCTGCGCCAGGGCAATCCACCTGGCATTTGACAACACACTCAAACTGATTCCCTGAATATGAGCCCAGCGAACGTACTGCAAGGCTTTGCGAGGGGAGGAGCTTACCTTCGGCAAGCGCGCTTGCCATCGCTCAATCGCGGTGTTGCCCCTCAACCTCTGATGCCAGACAACCACGGACAGGAACGCAAAACCAACGCCGAGTGCCCGTGAACACATCCAAGGAGAGCATCGGGGGCGTGTTTGGCTCGAAGATTGCGTCAATAACTGTCAACTTTCGCACGCTCTCAAGCCATGCACCCCTCACCGAACTGGCACCTTCTGGGCCTTGTCCGCTTCTTCCTGGCCATGGTCGTGCTCGGGACACACTTTGCCTACTTCACCGCGGACAGGTCCTGGTGGATCACGCTCACGCATGACCTGGGCGGCAAGGCCGCTGTTCTGGGCTTCCTGCTGGTCTCGGGATACTCGATCGCCGCCTCACTGGCCGCCATGCCCAAAGGCTTCTACCGCCGACGTCTGCTGCGAATCTATCCGCTCTACATCAGCGCAGTGCTGCTGACGCTCACCGTTGAGCTCTGGAGCCATGGGCATGTCGACGCTTACGACCGCCACTTTGAGGCGCTGGGCTGGAAAGCCACCGTCGGCAATGTCTTCTTGCTGCAGACCTTTGTGGTCAAGCCCATGGCATTCAACACACCGCTTTGGTCTTTGGCTGTTGAGGTGTTCTTCTACCTCTGCGCGCCCCTCTTTGTGAAGTTGCCGGCCAGATGGCTGCTCGCCATCGTGGCGGTGTCCATGGCGTGCTTCATGTTGCCGCAACACGAGGACTGGGGAACGGCCTATTGGGTGCTGAGCAAGCTCAATGCGCTGCGCTACATGTGGGCATGGCTCTTGGGGTTCATGCTCTGGCACCACCGCGATCAGAGGCTTGCACTGATCACTTTGGGTTGCAGCGTCGTTGTGCTGTTCCATGAGCACACACCAGAAAGGCTCTCGATCGTCACTTATCTGATCGCGGCAATCTCGGTGATGGTCGCTCGGCAAGTGCCCAAAACTTGGCTCCAATTGCCTGGAGTGGGCTTTCTGGGAGATGTGTCATATCCCCTCTATCTCTTCCACTACCCTGTGCTGATCGGCGCCTATTTTGATGGGATCCGATCTACGCCAGCATTGCTGGGCTGGGTCGTGGGCGTCACAGTTATCGCCCTGTTCACCATCGATCACGGCTTGAAGCGGCTGTGGCTGGCGCCCTTGCTGAGTCGACCACGCCAGGCTTGAGCCTTTGGCCGAGCGCCGCCGGCAACTCAACGAGTGCGCTCGATCCGCCCCAGGATCTCCGCCATCCGCACCCCAACCGCCTTGAACGTGTACTGAGAAAGCGCTCGCTGCTGCCCAGCCCGCGCCATGCGTGTACAGGCATCGGGGTCGGCCCAGAGTTGCTCGATGGCCTCGCGCATGGCCTTCACATCCCGTGGCGGCACCAGGCGAGCGTCTTCGCCATCGCTGACGTAATCCACCGTTCCGGCACATTCGGTGATCAGCAAAGGGCAACCCAGCATCATCGCTTCGATCAGGGTGACCTGCCCCGAAGCCGCAGACACGTCGGCAATCGGGATGACGTTGAGCCGGGCACCTTGGGCCAAACGGTGGCAGGCCTCCAGCGTGAGCCCGCTGCGGACCTCGACGTGAGCAGGGATGTCGATGCCTTTGAGGGCGTGCGGGCCGGCCACGATGATGGTCTTGATGCCCAGAGGGCGCACGGCGTCGATCAGGGTTCGGTAGTCGCGGTTGGCGGTACCCAGGGACACGATGTAGGGCTCGGCTTCGGGCGACGCCTCGGCCTGGTTGAGCGCAAGCGCTGGCACAGCGGCACTCAAGGGCACGAATTCAAAGCGGCTTTCGGGCAGGTCCAACCATTTTGCATAGATGCCAATTTCGGCCCTGGAATGGACGACAAAGGTGTGCACGGCCCCCAGACTGAACCGGGCCAGCACCCCTTTGTAGCCCGCATACGGCCGACCCATGTTGAAGCACCAGGCCAGGATGGGCGCCCGCGATGGGAGCACGGCTCGCTTGAGCACGGCCATGATGGAGGCCAGCTGCGGGAAGGCCGTGATGACACCGGCGCCTCGGTCTGTGGTGTGGAGGCGCCAGGCAGCCTTCAGACCGTGCACGAGGTAATCACGCCAATCGGACAGGCCCGAGACCGCACGCGAGCGGTCGTGCTGGTAAGCCGCGGGAACCGCCTTGACCTGCTGTGACTGTGGATCGATGTGATCGAACAACCACCCCGGCTTCTCTGTGTGGGTAAAGGGGGACAGCAGGATCCACTTCATGGCTCGGTGATCTCGTCAGGTCGTCAAGCGCCGTGGTACTGGCGGTACCACGACACAAATGCGCCGATGCCCTCTTTCAAGGACACCTTGGGATGCAAGCCCGTGAGCCCACTCAGGGCGCTCATGTCGGCATAGGTGGCCGCCACGTCACCCGGGGCCATGGGCTGC
>NZ_JAIZVX010000180.1 GCF_021768455.1 Aquabacterium sp.
CGGGTCTGGGAGCCGGTGGCGGTGGTGGTTGTGGTGGCATGGGCCACCGGGGATGCGGCCAAGGCGGCCAGGGCCAGGGTGGCGGCGCCCAGGCTGATGCGGGGGAAGAAGGGGTTCGACATCGTGAGCTCTCCGGTAGGGGACGCAGCTCGGCGGGCTGCTGGCGTCCATTGTTGGACGCCTCTCAAACGGTCGTTTCAAGGGTTCACCCCAGGCCTCAGGGTTATCGCCATAGCCCTGCGGCGTTAAATTTCTCACACCGCACGTTGTCAGATCAGGGGTTTACCCCAAGTCCTCCGCTGACCCCTGGTCGCGACAGCGCTGGGCCTCGTCGTACAAGGCCTTGCGCGGCAGGCCCGTGAGGTCGGCCAGCAGCCCTGCCGCTTTTTTGACGGGGATGTGCTGCACCAGTTCGCTGAGCACAGCCTCCACCGCAGGCGGCAAGCCTGGCAAGGCTTCGGTTTCACCCTGGGCGTGGACGACCAGCACGAACTCGCCTCGCTGGCGATGGGCGCCACCGGCCAGCCAGGCGGCCAGGCCACTCACCGGCAAGGTGGCAATCTCTTCGAACTGCTTGCTGAGTTCGCGGCAGACGGTGACGGTGGCCAGGGGGCAGACGGTCAGCAGGTCGGCGGCCAGGTCCTCGATGCGGTGCGGGGCCTCGAACAGCACCAGGCTGCAGGTGGGCACCAGCGCCTCGCGCAGGGCCGACTGGCGGGCCGCGCCCTTGGAGGGCAAAAAGCCCAGGAAGCGAAAGCCCTGGGCGCGGGTGTCGCCAGCGGCGCTCAGGGCCGTGGTGACGGCGCTGGCTCCGGGCAAAGGGATGACAGGCAGGCCGGCGGCGTGGGCGGCCTGCACCAGGTGGGCGCCAGGGTCGGAGACGGCGGGGGTGCCGGCATCGCTCACGTAGGCGACGCGCTGGCCTTCGAGCATGAGCGCGACCAGGCCCTGGGCGGCCTGGGCCTCGTTGTGCTGGTGCACGGCGGCCAGTTTCTTGTCCATGCCGAGGTGGCGCAGCAGTTGGCCCGACACACGGGTGTCTTCGCAGGCCACCACGTCGGCCAGGGCCAGGACGTGCACGGCGCGCAGGCTCATGTCGGCGAGGTTGCCGATCGGCGTGGCGACCAGGTAGAGCGCACCTTTGGGATACTGCTGGCCGGCGGCCACCTGTTGGGCGGCATGGAGCAGGGTGTTGGCATCGAAGGTCACGACAAAATCCCGGGGAGATGAAGCAGAGGAGCGCGCACTGGCCTATCTGCTGGCCCAGGGACTGACGCTGGTGGAGCGCAATTATCGGGTGGCGCGCGGCCCCAGCGCGCGCGGCGCCGAGGTGGACCTCATCATGCGCGACCGCGACGCCGAGGGCACGCTGGTGTTCGTGGAGGTGCGCCAGCGCACGGGCGAGGCCCATGGCGGCGCAGCGGCCTCCGTGGGGCGAGGCAAGCAGCAGCGCTGCATCCGCGGGGCGCAAACCTACCTGATGGGGCTGAAGGTGTGGCCCCCCTGCCGCTTTGACGTGGTGGCCATCGACGGCGACCGGCTGGAATGGCTGGTGGCGGCTTTTGACGCCTCACGCTGAGACGCGGAAGCACTGACTTATCATCCGCGCCATGTCGGATCCCCAATTTCAGCACACCTACCTGCAGCAGCCGCTGCTGGAAACCGCCGATTGGCTCTACCAGTCGTCGGAGCGCCTGGCCCAGCAGCTCAATTACGCTTCCCTGGCCCTGATGCACACGCTCACCTCGGGTGGCAAGGTCTGGTGCGCCGGCGAAGACGAAGCCGCCCTGCTGGCGCAGCGCGCCGCCACCCTGCTGGTGCAGGGCCAAGGCCGCGAGCGCCCTCCCCTGGCCGCCGTGGCCCTGGCACCCGCCGCCTCGGACCGGCTGCCCGGCCTGGCCCAGCAGGTGCGCGCCCTGGGTCACCCCGGCGACGTGTGGCTGGCCTTCTCGCTGGAGCGCGACGACCCCGACCTGCGCGAGGCCACCGAGGCCGCCAGCGAACTCGACCTGACCCTGATTGCCTTCACCGGCGAGGCCGCCCAGACCCTGGGGCCCCTGCTGCGCGACACCGATGTCTGGGTGCCCCTGCCTGGCACCCGGCCCGACACCCTGTTCGCCATCGCCTGGCTGGCCATCACGGGCCTGTGTGCGGCGGTGGACACCCACCTGCTTGGAGAAGACGCCTGATGAACCGTTCCAACTTGTCGACCGCCCTGCTGCGCGGCACCGCCGTGGCCGTCCTGGCCTGCAGCGCCCTGAGCGGCTGCGCGCCCCTGATCCTGGGTTCGGCCGTGGGCAGCGCCTTCGTGGCCACCGACCGCCGCACCTCCGGCACGCAACTGGAAGACCAGGGCATCGAGCTGAAGGCGGGCAAGCGCGTGCGCGACGCCATCGGCGACCGCGGCCATGTGAACGTGACCGCCTACAACCGCCAGGTGCTGCTGACCGGCGAAGTGCCCACCGAGGCCGACAAGGCCGCTGTGGTGCGGGCCGTGGCCGGGGTCGAAAACGTGAACAAGGTGATGGACGAGCTGGCCGTGACGCTCAACAGCTCCTTGAGCACGCGCTCCAACGACGTGCTGCTGGCCAGCAAGGTGCGCGCCACCCTGGTGGACGCGCGCGACCTGATCTCGAACGCCTTCAAGATCGAAGTGCAACGCGGCGAGGTCTACCTCATGGGCCTGGTGACCGAACGCGAAGCCAACCGTGCGGCCGAGCTCACGGCCAGCATCAGCGGCGTCAAGCGCGTGGTCAAGGCCTTCCAGGTCATCAGCGAAGACGAGCTGGCCAACAAGCTGCCCCGTCCGGCCCCTGCGCCCACCAGCACGGCGCAATGAAGCGCACCCACGCGCGGTGCGCCGGGGCCTGAACAGGCTCAGCGCAGGCGCTTGATCAGGCTGGAGGTGTCCAGCCGACCGCCGCCCTGGGCCTGCACATCGGCATAGAACTGGTCGACCAGGGCCGTGACGGGCAGGCGCGCGCCCTGGCGGCGGGCCTCGTCGAGCACCAGGCCCAGGTCCTTGCGCATCCAGTCGACGGCAAAGCCGAAATCGAACTCGTCCTTGACCATCGTGGGGCCACGGTTGGCCAGCTGCCAGCTGCCGGCCGCGCCTTGCGAGATCACGCCGATCACCTGCTGCATGTCCAGCCCGGCCTTCTGGCCGAAGGCAATGGCCTCTGACAGGCCTTGCAGCAGGCCACCGATGCAGATCTGATTGACCATCTTGGCCAGCTGGCCCGAGCCGCTCTCGCCCAACAGGGTGACGGCGCGGGCAAAGGCACGGATGACCGGCTCAACCTGGGCAAAGGCCTCGGCCGAGCCACCGCACATCACGGTGAGCACACCGTTGATGGCCCCCAGGTTGCCACCCGAGACGGGCGCATCCACAAAGGACAAGCCCTGCTGCGCGGCCACGGCCGAGAGCTCGCGAGCGACCTCGGCCGAGGTGGTGGTGTGGTCGACCACGATGGCCCCGGCCTTCAAGGACGCGAAGACGCCCTCGGTGCCAATGGTGACCTGGCGCAGGTCGTCGTCGTTGCCCACGCAGGTGAAGACGATGTCGGCCCCCTGCGCGGCCTCACGCGGCGTGACGGCCCACCGCCCGCCATGCTCGGCCACCCAGGCCTCGGCCTTGGCGGTGGTGCGGTTGTAGACGGTGACCTGATGGCCAGCCGCCAGCAGGTGGGCGGCCATGGGGGCGCCCATGGTGCCCAGGCCGATGAAGGCCACGCAGCGGGCAGGGGTGGGGTCGTAGGTCTTGGAAGCGGCGGCGCTCATGAGGGAATCAGACGATCTTGAGGTGTTCTGTGCCGGCGGCCAGGTCGGAGGACCGGGCGCGCTGGCTGTTGAGCTTGATCTGCAGGCGCAGGTCGTTGACGGAATCGGCGTTGCGCAGGGCGTCTTCGTAGGTGACGTCGTTGCCCTCGTAGAGGTCGTAGAGGGCCTGGTCGAAGGTCTGCATGCCCAGTTCGCGGGACTTCTTCATGATCTCCTTGATCTCGCCCACCTCGCCCTTGAAGATGAGGTCGGAGATCAGGGGCGTGTTCAGCAGGACCTCGACTGCGGCCACCCGGCCCTTGCCCTCCTGGCGAGGCAGCAGGCGCTGGGAGATCAGGCCCTTGAGGTTGAGGGACAGGTCCATCAGCAGCTGGGCGCGGCGCTCTTCAGGGAAGAAGTTGATGATGCGGTCCAGCGCCTGGTTGGCGCTGTTGGCGTGCAGCGTGGCCATGCACAGGTGGCCGGTTTCGGCGAACTGCACGGCGTGCTCCATGGTCTCGCGGTCGCGGATTTCGCCCATGAGGATCACGTCGGGCGCCTGCCGCAGCGTGTTCTTGAGCGCCATGCCCCACCCGTCGGTGTCGATGCCGATCTCACGCTGGGTGACGATGCAGTTCTTGTGCGGGTGCACGAACTCGACCGGGTCTTCCAGCGTGATGATGTGGCCGTAGGAGTTCTCGTTGCGGTGGTCGACCATGGCCGCCAGCGTGGTCGACTTGCCCGAGCCCGTGGCCCCGACCAGGATGACCAGGCCCCGTTTGGTCATCACCGTGTCCTTGAGGATCTGGGGCAGGCCCAGGGCATCGACCGTGGGCAGGGTCTGCGGGATGGTGCGCAGCACCAGGCCGACGTGCCCCTGCTGCACAAAGGCATTGACGCGGAAACGGCCCACGCCACCCGGCGAGATGGCGAAGTTGCACTCCTTGGTGCGCTCGAACTCGGCCGACTGCTTGTCGTTCATGATCGAGCGCGCCAGGGACACCGTGTGCTGCGAGGTGAGCGGCTGGGGGGAGACCTTGGTGACCTTGCCATCGACCTTGATGGCCGGCGGAAACTCGGCCGTGAGGAAGAGGTCGGAGCCGCCCCGGGCCACCATCAGCTTGAGCAGGTCGTTGATGAATTTCGAGGCCTGATCGCGTTCCATGGTGGGTCCCCTTCTTGGATCTTGGTGTGTGTGGTGGCAGTGGGCGTGGCGCGGAGACCCGGCGCTCAGCCCGCGGTGAGCAGCGCGCCCAGGCGGGCGCTGAGCTGGCGCATGCGCAGGGACAGGCGCCGCGCGATCGAGGTCATGAGGGCCATGCCCAGGCGAGGCTCTTCGATGGCGAACTCGTCGAGGGCCTCGGTGGTGAGCACGGCCAGGGCGCAGCGGCTGAGCGTGAGGCAGGAGGCGAAACGGGCCCCGGCATCGAGCAAGGACATCTCGCCGAGCACGTCGCCCTCGCGGGCCTCGGCCAGGCGGGCGCGCGCACCGGTGGGCTGCACGCGGTCGACCGCAACCAGCCCTTCGAGCACGATCAGGGCGTAGTCGCCCTTTTCATCCTGCACGATGAGCTCGCGGCCAGCGGGCACGGTCACGAACTGCAGGTGCCCGAGCAGCTTGCGCTGGGTGGCCTCGTCGAGCGAGGCCATGAAGGCGTCCTGCCCCCAGGCCTTGAGCAACAGGGCCAGGCCGACGTCGGCATCGAGCGCATGGGCGCCCACGGCCAGGGCGCGGGCCTGCCAGGCGGAATTGGCGCGGGCCTGCTCGGGCCGCTCCATGAACTGGGTGGAGAAGAAGCCTTCGTCGTCGGCCTGCACGGGCTCGCTGTCGCGTGCGGCAGCCGGGCTGCTGACAAAACGGTCCAGCAATCGTTTCATGTGCGGGATCAGCCTGGGAAGTTTTCAGGGATCTTGGCCTTGGCGCGGGCCTCGGCGGGCGAGATCACATTGCGGCGCACCAGCTCGGTCAGGTTCTGGTCGAGGGTCTGCATGCCCAGGTTGTTGCCCGTCTGGATGGACGAGTACATCTGCGCGATCTTGTTCTCGCGGATGAGGTTGCGGATGGCCGGCGTGCCGATCATGATTTCGTGGGCCGCGACCCGGCCCGAGCCGTCCTTGGTCTTGCACAGCGTTTGCGAGATCACGGCCTGCAGCGATTCGGACAGCATGGCGCGCACCATGTCCTTTTCGGCCGCAGGGAAGACGTCGACCACGCGGTCGATGGTCTTGGCGGCGCTGGAGGTGTGCAGGGTGCCGAAGACCAGGTGGCCGGTTTCCGCCGCGGTGAGCGCCAGGCGGATGGTTTCCAGGTCGCGCATTTCACCCACGAGGATGGCGTCGGGGTCTTCGCGCAGGGCCGAACGCAGGGCGTTGGCGAAGCTCATGGTGTGGGGGCCGACTTCGCGCTGGTTGATCAGGCACTTCTTGGAGTCGTGCACGAACTCGATCGGGTCTTCGACCGTGAGGATGTGGCCGTACTCGGTCTCGTTGAGGTGGTTGACCATGGCGGCCAGCGTGGTCGACTTGCCCGAACCCGTGGGGCCGGTGACCAGCACCAGGCCACGCGGCTTCAGGGCCAGCTCGGCGAAGACCTTGGGCGCATTGAGCTGCTCCAGCGTGAGGATCTTCGAGGGAATGGTCCGGAAGACGGCGCCGGCGCCGCGGTTCTGGTTGAAGGCGTTGACCCGGAAACGCGCCAGGCCCTGGATCTCGAAGGAGAAGTCGCACTCCAGCGTCTCTTCGTACATCTTGCGCTGGGCGTCGTTCATGATGTCGTACACCATGTCGTGGACCTGTTTGTGGTCCAGCGCGTCAACGTTGATGCGCCGCACATCGCCGTGCACCCGGATCATGGGGGGCAACCCCGCCGACAAATGCAGGTCAGAGGCCTTGTTCTTGACCGAGAAGGCGAGGAGTTGGGTGATATCCATGGATGATGTCGGGGACAGACAGGACGTGACAGACCCATTATGGCGACGATCGCAAACAAGCTACAAGAAGTCAGAAGCCGGATACAACAGGCTTGTTCAGAACACCACAGGCCGGGGGACAGTGTCACCTTGCTGGCCGTGAGCAAAACGTTTCCGGCTGTAACGGTGCGCGAGGCCTTCGAGGCCGGACAGCGCTGTTTCGGTGAGAACTACGTGCAGGAGGCGCTGGACAAGATCGCAGAGCTGGCCGACCTGCGCAGCCAGATCACCTGGCACCTGATCGGCCCCCTGCAGAGCAACAAGACGCGCGTGGTGGCCGAGGCCTTCGACTGGGTGCACACCATCGACCGCCTCAAGATCGCCCAGCGCCTGAACGACCAGCGTCCGGCAGCGCTGCCACCGCTGCAGGTGTGCATCCAGGTCAACACCAGCGGGGAAGAAAGCAAGAGCGGGGTCTCGCCAGACGAGGCCCTGGCCCTGGCCCGCGAGGTGGCCGCCCTGCCCCGCCTGCGCCTGCGTGGCGTGATGGCCCT
>NZ_JAIZVX010000276.1 GCF_021768455.1 Aquabacterium sp.
GCCGCTGGCCGTGGCGAGCGCATGCGCCCGCTGACCGACACCACCCCCAAGCCCCTGCTGACTGTGCGTGGCCAGCCCCTGATCGCCTGGCACCTGGCGGCCCTGGCCCGCGATGGCGTGCGCGACGTGGTCATCAACACCGCCTACCTCGAAGACCAGTTTGAACCCGCCCTGGGCGACGGCAGCCGCTGGGGCCTGCGCATCACCTACAGCCGCGAAGGGCGAGACCACGGCGGCGCCCTGGAAACCGCGGGCGGCATGGCCAAGGCCCTGCCCTGGCTGGGCGAGGCCTTCTGGGTGCTGGCCGGCGACGTGTTCGTGCCCGGCTTCCGATTCGATGCAAACGAGGCCGAACGCTTCGCACAGGGCGAGGACTGGGGCCGCCTGTGGCTGGTGCCCAACCCGGCCCATGTGCCCCAGGGTGACTTCGCGCTCGATGCCCAGGGCCGCGTGCACCGTCGCGACCAGGCGCCCGCGGGCACCCCCACCGGCACCTACTCGACCATCGGGCTCTACCGCCCGGCCATGGTCGACGGTGTGACCCTGGGTCAGAAAGCCGCGCTGCGTCCCTGCCTGGAGCGCGCCATCGACGCCGGCAAGCTGGGTGCCAGCCTCTACACCGGCGAGTGGGTCGACGTGGGCACGCCCGAGCGACTGGCCGCCCTGAACACCCCGCAAGAGACCTGATCCACCTGGGCGACACACCCGCTTCACACCGCTTTACACGGCCGACAAACGCGCTTGACACAAAGCCGCCATCCTCGGATGCCCGGGCCCAGCCCACACCGAGGAGTCCTGTTTGCCAGCCCGCCCCTTCTTTCCCTTGCGTGCCCACAGCGTGATCGCACTGGCCATGGCCGCAGCCGCCATCGCCTGTGCCAAGCCGGTGCAGGCCCAGACCGGCTTCTACCTGGGCGGCAGCATCGGCCAGTCGCACTACAAGGAGCAGAGCCCCCTGACAGCCCCCATTGATGGCGGGCACACCGGCTTCAAGGCCTACGTGGGCTACCAGTTCAACCCCACGCTCAGCATCGAGCTGGGCCAGGCCGAGCTGGGCACCTTCCGCGCGGGCAGCAACACCATTCAGGCGTCTGGCGGCTACCTCGACCTGGTCGCCATCGCCCCGCTGGCGCCACAGTGGAGCGTGCTGGGTCGCCTCGGCCTCTATGACAACCGCACCCTGCGCATCGTCGGCGAGCGCACCACGATCGAAACCGGCCGAAACATCAAGCTCGGCTCGGGCCTGCAGTACCAGCTCAATGCCACCACCGCCTTGCGCGGCGAATGGGAGCGCTACGGCAACCGCGTCAACGGCCAGACGGCCAACGTCGATCTCTACAGCCTGGGCGTGGTCGTGAGTTTCTGAGGCCGGGCGGGATCCGGGCGGTAAAATGGGATCTTCCCCCCACAGCCCCTGGATCAACACCATGCCCCGCTGTTTGCTGACGGTCACGGCCTCTCTGGCCCTCTCGACCGCCTTCACCGCTGCCCTGCCCCTCGTCCTGCTTGCGCCTCAGGCCGCTTCGGCCCAGCACGCCCGCGTGCTGCCCCCCAACACCCTGCGCGGCAAGGTCAGCTTCGGCCAGCCCCCCGAGGCCGCGCTCAATGGCGATGCCATCCGCCTGGCACCCGGCGTGCGCATCCGGGGTGCGAACAACATGCTGGTGATGTCGAGCGCACTCGTGGGCCAGACCTACAAGGTCAACTACGCACTCGAGATGAACGGCCTGCTGAAAGAGGTCTGGATCCTCACCGACGCCGAGGCCGACACCACCTGGCCGGAAACCATCCAGCAAGCGGCCACCTGGACCTACAACCCGCTCACCCAGAGCTGGACCAAGCCCTGATCCCCCACATCAGGCCAGGCCCGCCTGCCCCCTGAGCCGAACGCCCCGTCTGACCCGCGCCACCGGCG
>NZ_JAIZVX010000181.1 GCF_021768455.1 Aquabacterium sp.
GGCGCCCGGGTGCTGGTGCGCCGCGAACTGGCCGCACCCGAACTGTTGGGGCTCCTGCCCACGGACGCGCTGGACGCGGTGGCCGGCATCCGCAAGCTGCGCATCGTCGAGACCCGCTTTGACCGGCTGGAAGCCCAGGCACCGGTCTATGCGGTCGATTGGGTCTGTTGTGCCCTGGGCACCACCTTGCGCAAGGCGGGCTCGCGCGCGGCCTTCCGCCAGGTTGATTTCGACCACCCTTTGCAGATCGCCCAACTGGCACTCGCTCAGGGCGCCCAACGCCTGATGCTGGTCAGCGCCAAGGGGGCCGATGCCCGCTCGCCCGTGTTCTACAACCGCACCAAGGGTGAACTGGAGGAGGCCTTGCGCGACCTCGGGTTCGCCCATGTGAGCGTGGCCCAGCCATCGCTGTTGAAGGGCCCGCGCGCCGAATTCCGCCTGGGCGAACGTTTGGCTCTGGCCCTGGGTGGGCTGTTTCCGTCTGCATGGAAACCCGTGCACGCCGACCAGGTTGCCGCCGGCCTGCTGGCTTCGGGCCGTGAAGGCCTGCCCGGCTGGCATGTCCTGTCGAACGCGGCCCTGCGGCGCATGCGTTAAATTGCCACCCATGCCCTATACCCAAGACATCCTCATCAACTGGACTCCCCAGGAAACCCGCGTCGCCGTCATCGAGAGCGGGGCGGTGCAGGAGCTCCACGTCGAGCGCACGCTGGAGCGAGGTCTGGTCGGCAACATCTACGCTGGCAAGGTCGTGCGCGTGCTGCCTGGCATGCAATCGGCCTTCATCGACATCGGCCTGGAACGTGCCGCCTTCCTGCACGTGGCCGACCTTCACCGCGAAGACCCTTCGGTGCGTCCCGCCAGCCGCTCGGCCGATGCGCAAACCCCGATCGAAAAGCGCGTGCACGAAGGCCAGACCCTGATGGTGCAGGTCATCAAGGACCCCATCGGTACCAAGGGCGCCCGCCTGTCGACCCAGGTCAGCATCGCCGGCCGCTTGCTGGTTTTCCTGCCTCAGGACGATCACCTGGGCATCTCGCAGAAGATCGGTTCGCCCGAATTGCGCGAGCAGCTGCGCGAGCGCATGACCCGCCTCATCGGTGAGGCCGATGTGAAGGAGGGGCGCAACCGCCCGGGCGGCTTCATCCTGCGCACCAATGCTGAAGACGCCACCGACGAGGAACTCGCGCAAGACATCGCCTACCTGCGCAAGACCTGGGCGACGGTGCGCGAACAGGGCCTCAAGGCCGCGCCCGGCTCGCTGCTCTATCAGGAGCTCAACCTGGCTCAACGCGTGTTGCGCGACCTGGTCTCCGATCAGGTTCAGACCATCCGCATCGACTCGCTCATCCAGTTCGACGCCCTCAAGGCCTTTGGCGAAGCCTTCATTCCCACAGGGGTGAGCAAGCTGGCGCACTACAAGGGCGAGCGCCCCATCTTCGATCTCTACAACATCGACACGGAGATCGAGCGCGCCCTGGCCCGTCGGGTCGACCTCAAATCCGGCGGCTACCTCATCATCGACCAGACCGAGGCGCTGACGACCATCGACGTCAACACCGGCGGCTACGTTGGCGCCCGCAATTTCGACGAGACCATCTTCAAGACCAACCTGGAGGCGGCCCAGGCCATTGCCCGTCAGCTGCGCCTGCGCAACCTGGGTGGCATCGTCATCGTCGACTTCATCGACATGCTGCGCGAAGACCACCGCGACAACGTGCTGGCCGAGTTCCGCAAACAGACCGGCCGCGACCGCACCAAGCACACCATCAGCGGCTTCTCGCCCCTGGGCCTGGTCGAGATGACCCGCAAGCGCACGCGCGAATCGCTGGCACACATGCTGTGCGAGCCATGCCCCACATGCGAAGGCCGAGGCCAGGTCAAGACCCCGCGGACCGTCTGCTACAACATCCTGCGCGAGATCCTGCGCGAGGCGCGTCAGTTCAACCCCAAGGAGTTCCGCGTCTTTGCCAGCGCGGCCGTGGTCGAGATGCTGCTCGACGAGGAAAGTGCCCACCTCGCCGGCCTGAGCGACTTCATCGGCAAGCCCGTCTCCCTGCAGACCGAGCCGTCCATGTCGCCCGAGCAGTACGACATCGTGCTGCTCTGAAGCCAGAAGGGGCGGCACCGGGTGCCGTCTTCACAGGATTTCACCTGTGCGGCGCAGGCTTGTCCACTTGGGGCACGGAACTTGTTCGCACTCCGGGGCACAATCCCGGGTGTCTGAACTTGCCCCTCCCGTGACGGACCCCATGCCTCTCTCCCTGACTCGCCGTGCCCTGGCCCGCCGACTGATCGGCGGCACCGCCATCGTTGGTCTCGCCTCCCTCTGGCCCCTGGGGGCTGCCCAGGCCCAGTTCCGCGTCGAGATCTCTGGCGTCGGGGCCACCCAGATCCCCATCGCCATCGGCAAGTTCCGCGACGAAGCCCGCTCGCCCCAGCCCATTTCCGCCATCATCAAGGCCGACCTGGAGCGCAGCGGCCTGTTCAAGTCCCTCGATGCCAGCGCCGACCGCCTGGACGAATCCACCCGTCCGCCCCTGGCCGACTGGCGGGGCAAAGGCGTTGATGCACTGCTGGCCGGCTCTGTCTCGCCCCTGGCCGATGGCCGCTTCGACGTGCGCTACCACCTCTGGGACGTGCTCAAGCAGGCCGACCTCGGTGGCATGAGCCTGGTGGTCCCCGCGCAGGACCTGCGCCAGGCCGCACACCGCATTGCCGACGACGTCTACAAGAAGCTCACCGGCGACGACGGCATCTTCTCCACCCGCATCGCCTACGTCAGCAAGGTCGGTTCGCGCCACACCCTGGTGGTGGCCGATGCCGATGGCGAAGGCACCCAGGCACCGCTGACCAGCGTGCAGCCCATCATCTCGCCCGCCTGGGCCCCGGATGGCAGGCAGCTGGCCTATGTGTCCTTTGAGGGCGGCAAGGCGGTGGTGGTCACGCAGGACGTGTCCACCGGTCGTCGCAAGGTCGTGGCTGGCTTCAAAGGCACCAACAGCGCCCCGGCCTGGTCGCCCGATGGCAAGCAGCTGGCCGTGACGCTCAGCCGCGATGGGGGCTCGCAGCTCTACGTGATCGGCGCCGATGGCGAAGGCCTGCGCCGCCTCACCCAGAGCAGCGCCATCGACACCGAAGCCACCTGGACGCCCGACGGCGCCAGCATCTATTTCGTGAGCGACCGCGGCGGCAGCCCTCAGATCTACCGCGTGCCTGCCGCGGGCGGCAGCGCCCAGCGTGTCACCTTCGCCGGTGGCTACAACATCAGCCCCGCCATCAGCCCCGACGGCAAGTGGCTGGCCTACATCGGCCAGACCGATGGCGGCGCCTTCCGCCTCAACCTGATGGAGCTGTCTTCCGGCAACGTCCGCACCCTGACCGACGGGCGCGATGCCGAGAGCCCCAGCTTCGCCCCCAACAGCAAGCTCATCATCTACGCCACCCGTGCCAATGGCCGTGATGTGCTGATGACCACCTCGCTCGACGGCCGCATCAAGGCCCGTCTGGGCACCCCTCAGGCCGATGTGCGCGAGCCTGTCTGGGGGCCTGCTGTCCCTTCTCTGCGCCGCTGACACCTGTTTGAACAGCGCTGGGCCGATGTCGGACCTGGCGCACCCATCTGATCCCTGCTGAAGGAGCCTCGACATGAACCAAGCACGTCACTTCACCCGCACCGCCCTCGCCGTGATCGCCGCGTCCAGCCTCTGGCTGGCCGGCTGCGGCTCGACCGTCAAGCTCGACGACCAGGCTGGCCAGGGCCCCGCCCCGATCACCACCGCCAATGGTGCCGGTGCCAACGCTTCGGGTGCCGGCAACAGCGCCGTGCCCTCGACCGCCATCGCCCCCGTGGTGGTGGACAACGCCAACAAGGCGGCCGACGACAGCGGCCTGGCCCGCGTGGTCTACTTCGACTACGACAGCTTCGTGGTCAAGGAAGAGTTCCGCGGCGCCGTGGAAGGTCATGCCAAGCGCCTGAACGCCAGCAAGGCCCGCAAGGTCATCGTCGAAGGCCACACCGACGAGCGCGGTGGCAGCGAATACAACCTGGCCCTGGGCCAGAAGCGCGCCGAGGCCGTGCAGAAGTCCCTGACCCTGCTGGGCGTGTCCGCCGAGCAGGTCGAGGCCGTGAGCTTCGGCAAGGAACGCCCGGCCGTGCAAGGCAGCAACGAAGAAGCCTGGGCCAAGAACCGCCGCGCTGAAATCAAGGACCGTTGAGGTCTGATCGGGAAGCCCCATGTCACCGACCTTGCCTTTTCCCAAGCGGCTGCGTTCCTGGGCCTTCGTCCTGGCCGCCCTGTGCGGTGCCGCCGGGGCGCAGGCCGCCCTGTTCGAGGACGACGACGCCCGCCGCGCCATCCTTGAGTTGCGCCAGCAACGCACCCAGGACGCCGATGCCCAGGCCGGCAAGCTGGCTGCGCTCAATGCCCAGATCGAGCAGCTGCGCCGCAGCATCCTCGACATGAACGCGCAGATCGAGCAACTGCGAAGCGACCTGGCCAAGCAGCGCGGTCAGGACGAGCTCCTGGCCCGCGACGTGGCCGAGATGCAGCGTCGCCAGCGCGACATGCAGTCTTCGGTCGACGAGCGCGTGCGTAAACTCGAACCGCAGCCCGTCACGGTCGACGGCAAGACCTTCAAGGTCGAGCCCGATGAAAAGCGCGATTTCGACGAAGCCCTGGCCCGTTTGCGGGCGGCCGACTTTGCCACCGGTGCGGCCGGGCTCAATGCCCTGTTGCAGTCGCGTCCCACCACGGGGTACCGGGAGTCGGCCTGGTACTGGCTCGGCAACGCCTACTACGGCCTGCGCCAGTACAAGGAAGCCATCACCTCCTTCAAGCAGCTGATCGACAAGGCTCCGGATCACGCCCGTGCGCCCGAGGCCCTCCTGTCGATTGCCAACTGCTTTGGTGAGCTGAAGGACAACGACGCCACCCGACGCACCCTGGAAGCGCTGGTCAAGCAGTACCCGCAGACCGAGGCTGCGCAGGCCGCCCGCGATCGCCTGCTGACCATGTCGGCCCCGGCTGCGCCTGCCGCCAAGCCCAAGAAGGCCAAGGGTTGATGGACGACCTGGCTGCCGACGAAGAGCGCCGTTTCGGCGGGCTGCGCCGCCTGCACGGCACGGCGGCCTACGCGCGCCTGAGGGCGGCCCGCGTGGCCGTCATCGGTGTGGGTGGGGTGGGCTCCTGGGCTGCCGAGGCCCTGGCCCGCAGTGGCGTGGCCTCTCTGGTGCTGGTCGATCTGGATCACATCGCCGAGTCGAACGTGAACCGCCAGGTGCACGCCTTGACTCCGACGCTGGGCCAGGCCAAGGTGCTGGCCCTCCAGGAGCGCTTCGCCCTGATCCACCCGGGGTGTGTGGTGCAGACCATCGACGATTTCATCGACGAAGACAACGTGGGGCATCTGCTACAGGCCGACCAGATCGATGCCGTCATCGACTGCTGCGATCAGGTCAAGGCCAAGGCCGCCCTGGCCGCCTGGGGGCAGGCCCATGGCAAGCCCGTGGTGGCGGTGGGCGCAGCCGGTGGCAAGACCCGCCCGCACCTTGTCGAGGTGACCGACCTGGCCGAGGTGACCCACGACCCCTTGCTGGCCAGCGTGCGCCAGCGCCTGCGCCAACGCCACGGCGGCGCGCGCAAAGGCGCCATGGGACTGTGCTGCGTGTTTTCGCGCGAAGCCGTGTTGCCACCGCAGGACAGTTGCGAAGTGGGCGGCGGTGATGGTTCGCTGAACTGCCATGGGTACGGTTCGTCCGTGACGGTGACGGCGACCTTTGGCATGGTTGCCGCAGCAGAAATTTCAAGAATCTTGCTCAAGCCTTGAAAAGCACGCTATACTCTTAGGCTTTCCGGGGGTCGATAGCTCAGTCGGTAGAGCAGCGGACTTTTAATCCGTTGGTCGCGAGTTCGAGTCTCGCTCGACCCACCAGTGAATGAAGAAAACTTGAAAAAGTTTTCGAAGTACTTGAAGCGATGCAGAATTTATGTGTATACTTCAAGTCTTCGCTAGATAACCAGTTCTAGCAAACAACGCAGAAAGCGTTTGCCGCAAGGCAGGTGCTGAAAGCGGGCTCCTAGCTCAGTTGGTAGAGCAGCGGACTCTTAATCCGTTGGTCGACAGTTCGAATCTGTCGGGGCCCACCAAATTTTGAAAAGGTCTGATCCGAAAGGGTCAGGCCTTTTTTCTTGTCCGTTTGTCTCTCCTTTGACCGTGTTCGCTTGACGCCGGCCCACTCCCATGGTCTGCTCACGCGGCGCTCACCGAGCAAGGCCTCGGCATGTGTCGGCGCAGCAAGGGGGGGACCATGCTCAGACTCGCGCGTGACCACAGCCTGTCGGCCCACCGGGATGCCGAGCCCACGGCGTCTGCATCGGCCCCAAGGCGCGCCATGTGTGCTGTTCTGGCAACGGTGGTGCTGGCTGTGGCCATGCCATGGGATGCCGCCGCCGCGACCTTCGCCTTGGCCGGCAAGAGCCCGGACGATGCCAATTTCATCGCCGCCTGGGAAGGTTGTGTCGCAGCGGCCCGCCTTCAGGGCGACCGCTGTCTGAACCTGGGCTCGCCGGGCCCCGCTCAGGCTCGGCTGCAGGATGCCGCCATCGTGGCCGCGCTGCAATCGCCTCTGGCCGGTCTGGCGGTGTCGGTGACGCACTCCGGCCTGCTGGGTGGCAGCGCCCTGGCCCTGGCCCGCGACAAGGGCGTTCCCGTGGTGACCTTCGATTCAGACCTCGAGCCGGCCGAGCAGGGGCTGCGACGCAGCCATGTCGGCCCCGACAACCTTGCCTTCGGGCGCAGCCTGGGTGGCCTGGTCAAGGCGGCCCATCCGCAAGGCGGGGTGGTCTGCCTCATGAGCAGCGATGCGCATGACCCCAACCTCAACAAGCGGCTGCTGGGGGTCCGCCAGGCGCTGTCGGGCGTGCCCGGCTGGTCGGTGCCCTCGCGCCGCTTGCAGGGCGAAGGAGGCTGGCGGGAGCCTTCACGCTGCCCCTGGTTCAATGGCGACAGCATGGCGCGGGCCCACCGGCAGATGCGGTGGGCATTGGAAACAGCCCGTGTCACGGCCCTGGTGTCGGTGGGGGCCTGGCCCCTGATCGACCCGGCGCGTTATGCCGCCCTGATGCGGGAGTTGGGCGCCCAGCGAGCCGGGGCCGGGCGG
>NZ_JAIZVX010000277.1 GCF_021768455.1 Aquabacterium sp.
GCGACCGCCTGGGCCTGCTGCTCGAATCCACGGGCGAAGGCGTCTACGGCATCGACATGGACGGCCTGTGCACCTTCATCAACCGTGCCGGCGCCCGCATGCTGGGCTACGAGCCCGAAGAGGTGCTGGGGCGCAACATGCACGAGCTCTCGCACCACACCCACCCCGATGGCCGCGCCTACCCGGTGGGCGAGTGCCCCATCTACAACGCCTTCCGCGCCGGTGTGCCCTGCCGCATCGACAGCGAGGTGCTCTGGCGCCGCGATGGCCGCCCCTTTGCCGCCGAGTACTCCTCCTACCCCATCCTCGATGGCGAAGAGGTGCTGGGCGCGGTCGTCACCTTTGTCGACATCAGCGAACGCAAGCGCCAGCAGGACCAGCTCAAGGCCGCCCGCGACCAGCTGGAGCAGCGCGTGGCCGAGCGCACCGCCGATCTCAGCGCCGCCCTCACGCAGCTGCGCGAGCTGCAAACCCACATCGAACAGGTGCGCGAAGCCGAGCGCACCCGCATTGCCCGCGAGATCCATGACGAGTTCGGCAGCCTCCTGGTGGGCCTCAAGATGGACGTCAGCTGGCTGGAGAAACGCCTCATGGACCAACCCGCCCTGCGCTGCAAGTGCCAGGACATGCGCGGCCTGATCGACCAGGCCGTCGACAACGTCGGCCGCATCGTGACCGACCTGCGCCCCGCCATCCTCGATCACCAGGGCCTGTGGGCCACGCTCGAATGGCAGGTTCGCGACTTTGCCGACACCAGCGAGCTGGCCTGCGACTGGTCGATCGACATCGCCCCCGGCCTGCAGGCACCCGACGGCCCGCTGGCCACGGCCATCTTCCGCATCTTCCAGGAGATGCTCAGCAACGTCTCGCGCCATGCGCGGGCCAGCGAGGTCGCCATCCGCATCAGCGCCACGCCCTCCGACATCACCCTGCGCGTGAAGGACAACGGCCGAGGCGCACCGCCCAGCGCCTTCGAGCGCCCCGATGCCTGGGGCATGCTGGGCATGCGCGAGCGCGCCAGCCATTTCGGCGGCTGGCTGCACGTCGACAGCCAGCCCGGCCAGGGCACCCAGCTCATCCTGAGCATGCCGCTCTACCAGGCCGGCGCCCAGAGCCGCCTGCTGCAACGCGGCGCCGCCTGAGTCCCTTGATGGCCAGCGTCCGCATCCTGCTGGTCGACGACCACCTCGTGGTGCGCCGCGGCCTGCGCCAGCTGCTGGCCGATGTGCCGGGCCTGCAGGTCGTGGCCGAAGCCGCCGACGCGGCCGAGGCGGTGCAGACGGCGCGTCGCCTCTTGTGGCCCGGTGGCGATGGCCGCGCGCCGGGCGAGGGCCTGGACGTGGTGCTGCTCGACATCGCCTTGCCCGGTCGCGACGGCCTGGACGTGCTGCGCCAGCTCAAGGCCGAGCACCCGCGCCTGGCCGTGCTCATGCTCAGCACCTATCCCGACAAGCAGTTTGCTGTGCGCTGCCTGCGCGCCGGGGCCTCGGGCTACCTGAACAAGACCGTCGACCCCGATGTGCTCACGGCCGCCCTCCTCAAGGCGGCGGCCGGCGGCGTCTACCTCACGCCCAGTGCGGCCGAGGCCATGGCCGGCGCCCTGCACGAACTGCGCGACAAGCCTGGCCACGAGGCGCTCTCGCAGCGCGAGCACCAGGTTTTTCGCCTGCTGGCCCAGGGGCAGTCGGTCGGCCAGATCGCGCAGTCCCTGAGCCTGTCGCCCAACACCGTGTCCACCTACCGCGCGCGCATCCTCGACAAAACCGGCACCCGCAACGACGTGGAACTCGCCCTGTATGCCGTGAGGCAGCAGCTCGTGGCCCTGTGAACGCTGGCCTGTAGGGCCAGCCCTACAGGCGAATCAGCGTTGCCGTGATGGCCTGCGGCGCGGCG
>NZ_JAIZVX010000278.1 GCF_021768455.1 Aquabacterium sp.
CAGGGTCACGCCGCGTTCCAGCCAGTGCTGGCCGTCGAAGGCCATCAGGTGCACGGGCATGGCGTCGAGCACCTCGTTGCCCACGATCACGCCCTCCATGGCGTCGGGCAGGCTGTCGGCCCAGATCACCTTGTGGACCAGACCGGGGTGGGCCTTGGTCAGGCGCTGGTGTTGGCGGTCGCGCAGGGTGCCGGAGAGGTCGACGATGGTGTAGCGGGTGAGGCGGTCGCCCAGCTCGCCCAGCAGCTGTTCGGCCAGGGCACCGGTGCCTGCGCCGAACTCCCAGACCTCGGTGGTGCCGGTGGCCTCGAGCGCCTGGGCCACCTGGCGGGCCAGGGTCTGGCCAAAAAGCGGCGTCAGTTCGGGGGCGGTGACGAAGTCGCTGCCGTCCTGCGGCAGGTGGCCGATCACGCGGCGGCCCCCTGTGTAATAGCCCAGCCCCGGGGCGTAGAGGGCCAGTTCCATGAAGCGCTCGAAGCGCATCCAGCCGCCCCGCTCGCTGATTTCGTGGGCGATGAGGCGGGCCAGGGGCACGCTGGAGGCGGGGGGCGCCACTACACTGTGGCCGGCGTTGCTGGGGCGGTTCATGCCCCGATTGTAGAAAGCCCCATGTCATCCATCCCCCTGTCTTCCTTGCCGACCCTGGGCCAGGCTGCGGCCGCCAGTGCGTCACCGTCTCCCATTCCCGCCGGCCAGGCCACCCGCAGCGTGCTGGTGACCGGGGCGGGCAAGCGCCTGGGGCGTGAGATTGCGCTCACCCTGGCCGATCAGGGCTGGGACGTGGCCGTGCACTGCCGCGCTTCGCGCACCGAGGCCGAAGCCACCGCCGCGCAGATCCGCGAGCGGGGCCGCCGGGCCGTGGTGCTCGCCGCCGACCTCTCCGACGAAGCCGCCTGCCGCAGCCTGATCCCCGATGCCGTGGCCGCTTTGGGCCAGCTCGATGCCGTGGTCAACAGCGCCTCGACCTTCGAGTACGACAACGCCGCCTCGTTCAGCTACGCCATGCTGGAAAAGCACCTGCGTGCCAACACCGCGCCCGCCGTGGTGCTGGCCCAGTTGCTGGCCGACCACCTGGCCACCCGCCAGGCCGAGGGCGCCGTGGTCAACCTGCTGGACCAGAAACTCTGGAACCCCAACCCGGATTTCATCAGCTACACGCTCTCGAAGGCCGCGCTGGAGGCCGCCAACACCCTGCTGGCCCTGGCCCTGGCGCCCCGCCTGCGTGTGGTGGGCGTGGCCCCGGGCCTGACCCTGACCAGCGAGTGGCTGCAGGGCGCACAGTTCGAGCAGGCGCACCGCCTCTCGCCCCTGGGTCGCTCGTCGACCCCGCAGGACGTGGCCGCCACCGTGGCCTTTGCCCTGGCCAACCGCTCGATCACGGGCACCACCTTGCTGGTCGATGGCGGCCAGCACCTCCAGCGCTTCGAGCGCGATTTTTCGATGATGTGAGCCGCCCATGTCGATCACCAAAGGCAACCAGACCCTCAACCTCACCGGCCTGCGTTTCGACGCCAACCTGGGCATCCTGGAAAACGAGCTGACCACGCCGCAGCCCATCCAGGTCGACGCCGAACTCAACATGGGCAGCCAGCCCCTGCTGCCCAGCGACGACGAGATCCTCAACGTGCTGGATTACCGCCGCGTGCGCACCATCATCATCGAGGAGTGCACGGCCCAGCACGTCAACCTGCTCGAAACCCTGATCGGCAAGGTCAGCAAGCGCCTGATGGAGCTGCCGGGGGTGCAGGGCGTGCGCGTGAAGATCGCCAAGCTGGAGATCTTCGATGACTGCGAAGTCGCCATCCGCATGGAAACCGGCCAGTGGTGAGGCCCGATGTGGGGGATCGGGGCTGACGAAACGGGCCGGATCGGCGAAAATGGTGGGTTATGAC
>NZ_JAIZVX010000050.1 GCF_021768455.1 Aquabacterium sp.
GCCCTCCTGGTGGTGGCGCCGGGGCTGGTGTGTTGGCGGGCGAGCACGGCGGAGGCCAGGAGACCGGCGTCTGGCACCTCCGCGGGCTCGGTGGTGGGCTCACTGGTGGGGGTGGCCGCGGTGGTGTCGTGTTCGAAAAGCAGACGGTGGATGCGGTCTGCCTGGGCCACAAAGGCCGGGTCGCTGGTGTCGGCCAGGCCCCAGCCGTCGCTGTTGAGTTCGGCACGCACACGGCCCGGGTGGGGCGAGAGCAGGCCGATGCGGTTGCCCACCACCAGCGCCTCTTCGATCGAGTGCGTCACGAACACCAGGGTGAAGCGCACCTCTTCCCACAGCGCCAGCAGTTCCTGCTGCATCTGGCGCCGGGTGAGGGCATCGAGCGCGGCAAAGGGTTCGTCCATCAGCAGGACCTTGGGCTGCATGGCCAGTGCGCGGGCAATGGCCACACGCTGCTTCATGCCGCCCGAGAGGGTGTGCGGGTGGGCGTCGGCAAAGCGGGCCAGGCCCACCTTGGCCAGGTAGATGTCGGCGCGGGCCAGGGCCTCATGGCGTGGCAGCGTGCGCGAGGCGATCAGGGGAAAGGCCACGTTTTCTCGCACGGTCTTCCAGGGAGGAAGCTGGTCGAACTCCTGGAAAACCACGATGCGATCGGGCCCGGGGCCCTCCACCGTGCGGCCTTGCAGGCGCACCTCGCCTTCGGCCGGTGCGATGAAGCCGCCGATGGCCTTGAGCAGGGTCGACTTGCCGCAACCCGATGCGCCCAGCAGCACAAAGCGGTCGGCCTCGTGCACCTGGAAGCTCACCTGGTGCGTGGCGCGCACCACGCGCTCGGGTGTGCGGTAGACCAGGCTCACCCGGTCCACCTCCAGCAGGGGCGGGGCTGTGGGGGCCGTGGTCTGGTGTGTCACGTCGGTCATGGGCGCTCCTTCCTGTGCGGCGGTGCTCAGTTCGCGCCCGCGTTGTGCGCGTCGTCGAAGAAGTAGTCCTTGGCCGAGGCCGGCTTGTTCTTGATGACGCCCACGCGGTGCATGAAAGCGGCCAGGGAAGCGGTGTTCTGAGGTGTCACCTTGAACTGGACCTCGGGGCTCTTGATCAGCTTGAGCAGCAGGTCGCGGTTGACGTTGGATTTGTTGGTGCGCAGGTAGATGTCTGCCGCCTTCTCGGGGTTGGCATTGACGAAGCGGGCGGCCTCGGCCAGGGCCGTGGTGAAGGCCTTGTAGGTCTTGGGGTTCTCTGCGCGGTACTTCTCGGTGGCGTACAAGGCGGTGGCCGTCGAGGGGCCGCCCAGCACGTCATACGAGTTCAGCACCACATGGGCCTTGGGGTTGCCAGCCAGCTCCTGGTCCTGGAAGGGCGGGTTGCCGAAGTGGGCGTTGATTTCCGTGCCCCCCTTGATCACGGCTGCCGTGGCTTCAGGGTGGGGCAGGGTCACGCTGATCTTGTCGAGCTTGTTGTACTGGGCGTCGCCCCAGAGCTTGGCCGAGGCCATCTGCAGGTAGCGCGATTGCACGGACACGCCCACGGCAGGCAGGGCGATGCGGTCCTTGTCGGTGAAATCGGCAATCGTCTTGACGGCGGGGTTGATGCTCACGAGGTAGTAGGGGAAGTTGCCCAGCGAGGCCACACCCTTGACGTTCTGCTTGCCGTAGGTGCGGTCCCACAGGGTGAGCAGGGGGCCGACGCCAGCGCCGCCCACGTCGATCGCGCCCGACAGCAGCGCATCGTTGATGGCCGATCCGCCCGAGAGCTGCACCCATTCGGGCTTGATGTCGATGCCTTGGGCCTTGCCGGCCTTTTCGATGAGTTGCTGGTCCTGGGCGACGTGCAGCAGCAGGTAGACGATGCCGAACTGTTGGGCGATGCGCAGCTGGCCCTCGGCGTGGGCGCTGAGGGTGGCGGCGGCGAGACCGAGTCCGGCAATGAGGGTGGTGGCGGTGCGGGTGAGGAGCGGACGGCGTGTCATGAGGGATCCTGTCGGGTGTGGCTCAGTGGGTGAGCTTGTGAGGGCGTTGGCGCGCAAGGGCCGCATCAGAAGGGCGTGTCGCCTTCGACGGTGGTGCGGTAGAGCTTGCGGCGCAGGTGGCTGGGGGTGCCGGCGGCCAGGTGCATCACCGAGCGGTTGTCCCAGAAGACCATGTCGCCATCGCGCCAGACGTGGCGGTACTGCAGCGCCTCGCGGGTGCTGAGTGCGAACAGCTCGTCCAGCAGGGCATGGCTTTCGTCTTCGGGCAGGCCCACGATGCGGGTGGTGAAGTGCTCGCTGACGAACAGGGCCTTGCGACCGGTTTCAGGGTGCGTGCGCACGACGGGGTGCGTCACGGGCTTGACTTCGGCGATCTGCTCGGCCGTGAGGTTGGGGCGCCAGGGGCTGCGGGCCTGCAGTTCGGCGTAGCGGGCCAGGTAGGTGTGCTCGGCGCGCAGCGGGGCGATGGTTTGCTTCAGCGCCTCGGGCAGCTGTTCCCAGGCCAGGTGCTGGTTGGCGAACAGGGTGTCACCGCCTTCACTGGGCAGTTCCTGGGCATGCAGGAAGGAGCCGAGGCTGGGCTGTTCCTTGTACGACAGGTCGGAGTGCCAGAAGTGGCCGGCATCGCCCAGGCCGATGGGCTTGTCGCCTTCGACGATGTTGGAGACGATCAGCACATCGTGGTTTTCGGGCAGCGCGAACTGCTTGAGCACGTGGCGCTGCAGCGGGCCGAAGCGGGCGCTGAAGGCCACCTGCTGGTCGGGCGTGATGCGCTGTTCGCGGAACACCAGCACGTGGTGGTCGAGGTGCGCACGGTGGATGCGCTGGAAATCGGCGGCCGACAGGGGCTGGCTCAGATCGAGGCCGATGACCTCGGCGCCGAGGGGGCCATCGAAGGCGCGGATCTCGATGTGCTGCGCGGGCCGCGGGGTGGCCTGGATCGCTTCGTGGGCGGGATGGGAGGCGAGTGCGTGTGACATGGGCGTGCTTTCTGGGGGCGCCGCCTGGCCTCGTGGGCTCGGCGGTCGATGCACGCACTCTAGGCATTCATGTTTCGTTCAAAAACGAAGCATTCGGCCCATCTTCATCAGGAAAACGCATAAGTCGCCGGCATGGTCATCACTTTTGTGATTCATGCATGTGGGTCTGCGCAAAGCAGGGATTCCCGCTCCAGCAGCGCCCGCTTGCGTGCCACGCCCCAGCGGTATCCCGAGAGGCCGCCGTCTTGCCGGCGCACCCGGTGGCAGGGGATGGCCACCGCCAGGGCATTGGCCGCGCAGGCCCCGGCCACGGCGCGCACGGCCTTGGGCGCGCCCAGCCTGTCGGCCACCTCGGTGTAGCTCAGGGTCTGGCCGGGCGGGATGGTCTGCAGTGTCCGCCACACGCTTTGCTGGAAGGCGGTGCCACGGATGTCGAGCGGCAGCGCCAGGCCGAGGGTGGGGCGCTCCACAAATCCGATCACGGTGGCCATGACCTGTTCGAAGTCGCCGTCACCGCCGATCAGCTCGGCCCGGGGGAAGCGGTCTTGCAGGTCCTGCACCAGGGCTTCGGGCGCATCGCCCAGCAGGATGGCGCACAGACCCTGTTCGCTCTGGGCCACCAGGATGGCGCCCAGGCTGCAGGCCCCCACGGCGAAGCGGATGGACGGTTGGGCAGGGTGGTGGTGGTGGTGGCGCATGGCCCCACTCTACCCAATGCCGCGGGGCACCGAAAGGCTCAGGCTGCGGGTTCGTCGAAACAGCTGGGCGCGTCGTCGTCTTGCTCATCGGCACACCAGCCCAATTTGGGCCAGCCGCCGGCATGGGCCGAGGCCATGAAGAGCTGCTCCGGGGCGTTCGAAGGGGTGGCGATCATGCGGTGCTCCTTTCGGGGGTGGTTGAACTCGGTGCATTCATCGTGCGCCGATGCCATCGCCCCTCCCACCGGGTAGACCCCCATCGCCCAGCATTCGCGGGAGCGGGTTTGTGCGCCCCGTGGTCGCCCTGATCGATCGGCCCGGCTCAGGCCGCTGGCCGCCCCAGGCTGGGGTCGTGGGCCTGCAGGCGCGCCAGGAAGCCGGTGGGCAAGGGCGTCACCTTCTTGCTGTGACCCTCCCCATCGGCGACGAAGACCACACCCGTCTTGCCGCGCGCCACCTCGCGGCCCGTGGCCTTGTCCTGCAGGCGGAAGACCAGGTCGAAGCCGTACTTGTTGAAGTCGTCCGGGAGCATGTCGATCTGCATCGTCTCGCCGTAGAAGGCTTCCGATTTGTACTGCGCCATCATGTCGCCCACCACGATGGACATGCCCTCGATGGCCAGCTCGCCCGGGTAGCCCAGCCAGCGGAAAAAACGCACCCGCGCCTCCGAGACCAGCGTCAGCAGCTGCGCGTTGTCCAGGTGGCCGCCCTGGTTGACGTGGCTGATGTAGATCGGGATGTCGGTCGAGAACAGGAAGCGCTCGGGCAGGGGGAACTGGAGGCGGGGCATGGCAAGGGTCCGTGCGGCTGGTGAACCCTTGGATTATCGGTTGGGGCTGGCCGGCCTTGGAAAAACGACGGCCGCCATAGCCTGCACAGCTATGGATGCCATAGACAGAACTGGCTTGAGCGCAATGGCAGGGCTTCCTAAACTGCCCTCATCGACCCACACAACCCCCGCTGACGAACCGAGGAACCTGCCATGACCAACGAAGCCAAGTGCCCCTTCCACACCACGGCCGCCGCCCAGGCAACCCAGGCCTCCGTGGCCACCCGTGGCAACCGCGACTGGTGGCCCAACCAGCTCAACCTGGCCATCCTGCACCAGCACCAGTCCGTGTCCAACCCCATGGACCCGGACTTTGACTACGCCGAGGCCTTCCAGCAGCTCGATTACCCCGCGCTCAAGGCCGACCTGGCCGCGCTCATGACCGACAGCCAGGACTGGTGGCCGGCCGACTGGGGTCATTACGGCGGCCTGTTCATCCGCATGGCCTGGCACGCTGCCGGCACCTACCGCACGGCCGATGGCCGCGGTGGCGCCAGCACCGGCAACCAGCGCTTCGCGCCCCTCAACAGCTGGCCCGACAACGGCAACCTCGACAAGGCCCGCCGCCTGCTGTGGCCGATCAAGCAGAAGTACGGCAACGACATCTCCTGGGCCGACCTCTTCATCCTGGCCGGCAACGTGGCCATGGAAACCATGGGCTTCAAGACCTTCGGATTCGGCGGTGGCCGCGCCGACATCTGGGCACCGGAAGAAGACATCTACTGGGGTGCCGAAGCCGAATGGCTGGCCACCAGCGACAAGCCCCACAGCCGCTACGCCCCCAGCCGCGAAGCAGACTCGCTGGAGAACCCGCTGGCCGCGGTGCAGATGGGCCTGATCTACGTGAACCCCGAAGGCCCGGATGGCAAGCCCGACCCGATCGCCTCGGGCCGCGACGTGCGCGAAACCTTTGCCCGCATGGCCATGAACGACGAAGAGACCGTGGCCCTGATCGCCGGTGGCCACACCTTCGGCAAGGCCCATGGCGCAGGCGACCCCAAGCTGGTCGGCCCCGAGCCCGAGGCCGCACCCATCGAAGCCATGGGCCTGGGCTGGATCAACCAGCACGGCAGCGGCAAGGGCGGCGACACCACCACCAGCGGCATCGAAGGCGCCTGGAAACCCAACCCCACCACGTGGGACATGGGCTACTTCACCGTGCTGTTCAAGTACGACTGGGAACTCGTCAAGAGCCCGGCCGGTGCCCACCAGTGGCGCGCCAAGGACTGCGCGCCCGAGGACATGATCCCCGACGCCCACGACCCGAGCAAAAAGCACGCGCCGATGATGACCACGGCCGACCTCTCGCTCAAGTTCGACCCGGCCTACGAGAAGATCTCGCGCGACTACCTCGCCCACCCCGAGAAGTTCGCCGATGCCTATGCCCGCGCCTGGTTCAAGCTGACCCACCGCGACATGGGCCCCAAGGCCCTCTACCTCGGCCCTGAGGTGCCCGCCGAAGACCTGATCTGGCAAGACCCCGTGCCCGCCGTGGACCACGCCCTGATCGACGCCGCCGATGTGGCCGACTTGAAGGCCCGTGTGCTGGCCAGCGGCCTCTCGGTCAGCGAAATGGTCTCGACCGCCTGGGCCTCGGCCTCGACCTATCGTGGCTCCGACAAGCGCGGCGGGGCCAACGGTGCCCGCATCCGCCTGGCCCCGCAGAAGGACTGGGAGGTCAACCAGCCGGTCCAGCTCGCCAAGGTGCTGGCCGTGCTCGAAGGCATCCAGGCCGGTTTCAACGCGGCCCAGAGCGGCGGCAAGAAGGTCTCGCTGGCCGACCTCATCGTGCTGGCCGGTGACGCCGGTGTCGAAGCCGCAGCCCAGGCGGCGGGCCACCCGGTGAGCGTGCCCTTCACCCCGGGGCGCACCGATGCCACGGCCGAGCAGACCGATGCCGCGTCCTTCGCCGTGCTCGAGCCCCAGGCCGACGGCTTCCGCAACCACCGCAAGGCCGCCTACAGCGTGTCGCCCGAAGAGATGATGGTCGACAAGGCCCAGCTGCTCACCTTGAGCGCGCCGGAGATGACCGTGCTGGTTGGTGGCCTGCGTGTGCTCGGCGCCAACCACGGCGGCAATCCGCAAGGCGTGTTCACCACCCGCCCCGGCCAGCTCAGCACCGACTTCTTCACCAACCTGGTGGACATGTCGATCGCCTGGAAGCCCACGGGTGACAACGCCTACGAAGGCCGCGACCGTGCCACCGGCGCCGTCAAGTGGACCGCCAGCCGTGTCGACCTGGCCTTTGGTTCGAACTCGCAGCTGCGCGCCATCGCCGAGGTCTACGCCCAAGCCGACAACGCGGCCAAGTTCGTCCGCGATTTCGTCAAGGCCTGGACCAAGGTGATGAACCTCGGTCGCGTCGACCTGGCCTGATCGGTCAGCCCACGGCCACCGGCACCCGGCTCAGCGCCTGGCGCATCACGAAGCTGGTGTGCACGCCGGTCACGCCCTGGATGCGGGTGATCTTGTTGAGCAAGAGGTGCTGGTAGCCGTCCATGTCGCGCACCAGCACCTTGAGCTGGTAGTCGGCCGACTGCCCGGTGATCAGCAGGCACTCCATCACCTCGGGGATGTCACCCACCAGGGCCTCGAAGTTGGCAAAGCGCTCGGGCGTGTGCTGGTCCATCGAGATGTGGATCAGCGCCATCAGGCTCAGCCCCAGGGCCTTGGCGTTGACCAGGGCCTGGTAGCCCGTGATCAACCCGCTTTCCTCCAGTGCCCGCACCCGTCGCAAGCACGGTGAGGGCGACAGGCCGATGCGCTCGGCCAGGTCCTGGTTGCTCAGGCGGCCATCTCGCTGCAGTTCGCGCAGGATGTCACGGTCGTAGCGGTCGAGTGCGGGGAAAGCGGTCAAGTTGGCCTCTGAATGGCTTGATGAGACAGGGTGCCGCAATTTTATTGCGCATCGAGGCGAATTTGGGTCATCTTCGCAATCATCTGCCGCACCGCGCACTTTAAGATTTCTACATCGACTCACCGCTGCGCCAGCCCTGACCCGGACCCTGGCGCACCCTGCTCCCGGAGCCCGCCGCCCATCCTTGTGGTGTGCTCCCCGTGAAGACGGCCTTTCTGATCGCTCACAAGGCGTGCCCAGGAAGGGGATGGCCGCCCACCAGGCTGGCAGAGCAAGGGCCGATGCCCCAACCCCCTCGGACCTGGTTGCCGCGGGGGGTTTGTTTTTTGGGGGGCTCAGGCGAGCTCGTCCAGCTCTGCGCCAAAGACCTCGTTCAGGTCCAGCCGGGCGCCCAGGCGGGCACACAGCATGAAGGTGCCCACGAACTTGCGCTGCAGGAGCAGCAGATCGGCCGGTGGCGGTTGCCCGTAGCCGCTCTCGAAGAACTGTGCCTGCCCCTGCTCGAACACCGCCTTCACCAGGCCCGAGGCCCCGAAGTCGTAAGGACCGCGCGTGCGCAGCGGCTCGCCCACGGCCAGCAGCAGGTCGACCACGGCGCCTTGCTGGGCGGGCGTGTCTCCGGCGTGCACCAGGCCCGAGGCCCGTGCCGCCTGGTGGGTGCGCGAGCGGTTCGCTTGCCGCAGCGCACGCCCCAGTTCGCGCAGCTGCGCGACGCGTTCGGTCGACACCTCCTGTGCCGCCCCAAAGTCCAGCAGTCCCATGCGGCCAGATGGGGCGTCGAACAGGTAATTGCCGAAGTTCGGGTCGGTCTGCACCAGCCGCATCCCGAAGAACTCCTTCACCGCCAGGCGGCACAGCACGCTGGCGACCCGGTCGCGCTGCGCCTGCGGCACGCTGCCCTGCATCAAGGCCCCAATGGGCACACCCGGCGCGAAATCCATGGCCAGGATGTGGGCGCTGCTGTGGGCGGCGTGCACCCGTGGCACGAACAGGTCCGGATCCTCCCCCAGGCGCGCCAGGTAGGCCGTGGCGAGGTGGGCCTCGGCCAGGTAGTCGGTCTCGGCGTGCAGCTGCAGGCGCACCTGGGCCAGCACCTCGTCGGCATCGACACCCGGCGGCGTCAGCCCGGGCATACGCAGCAGCAAGGCGAGGTTGGCCACATCGCTGTCGATGCTGGCGCGCACCCCGGGGTATTGCACCTTGAGCGCCAGGGCCTCGCCTGCGTGCGTTTCGGCGCGGTGCACCTGCCCGATCGACGCCGCGGCGATGGGCTCAAAACTGAAGCGTCGAAAGCGGCGGTGCCACTCGGGGCCGTACTCGCGTTCCAGCACCTCGGCCAGCTGCGTGGCGGGCATCGCATAAGCCTGGTCGCGCAGCTTGGCGAGCAGATCGGCAAACGGCGCGGGCAAGATGCCGTGCCCGTCCATCGACATCAACTGCCCCACCTTCATCACCGCGCCCCGCATCTGTGCCAGCCGCTCGGTGAGGCGTTGCGCATTGCCCGGTGTGAGCATGACGCCAGCCCACGAGGGCAGTTGGCAGCGCGCCAGTTGCCCCGCCCCCGTGGCCACCGCACCGGCCAGCAACTCGCCCGCCAGGCGGCCCAGGTGCAGGCTGCGCTGCGTGCGGCTTTCTGGCACGGTGGCGTGGCGGCGCAGGTTCATCCGGGCTGCTCAGGGCTGGCCGCACCAGCAGTGGCCCATCAGGCCGATGATGCAGGTGCCGCTGCCGCAGCGGCGTGGGTTTTCAGGCATGGGGATTTGTGGACAGAGTGGCGCAGGGGTGCCAATGGTGCCTTCCGCAGGCGGCGGGCCGGTGGGCGCGGGGGGCTTGTCGTGGGCTTGTCGCGAAAAGGGGGCGGAGAGCCGTTGCGCCTTCGATGGCCCGCGCAGCCATCATCCCCCTCGCCTGTCACGGACTTCCTGTCTCAGACCCGGACACGATCTCACCGTTGACCCGGATCACCGGCTTGCGCCTCGGTGCCAGAGCTTCGCTGGCCCGATCTGCCGTGAGATCTTGCTGCCTGCGCTGGGCTTCTTGTTGCTGCCATTGCGCCAGATCAGCCGCGTGCAGGGCGTCCAGCTCTTTGGGCCACTTTGGGCGAGGCGCCACCGTCAAGGCCAGCCAGTTGGTGAACTGCAGCGGGAAGAACAACGGGAACAGCAGCACGAACCCGATGGTTCGCAACCAAGGTGCCGGCGCCACGCCAGGCTTGTCGCGGTTCTCGCGCCAGCGCACCCAGTCGTCGGCCATGCCGATGAAGTTGACCATGGCGTACCAGGGGGTGCGATGGCTGAGGAACTTCTCTGGCTGCCGCACGGCATGCGGCCCCGCATCCATGTACAGCCGCACGTACTCCATGGCGGGGCGCACACCCTCCTCGGCGGCAGAGATTTGCCCAACCTGGAACACATGCGGGATGCCGTGGGTGACGAGGATGTTGCCGTCAGCCCCCACTTCGGCATATTGCCCACGGTAGGTTTTGACCGTGGCATAGGCCGTGGCGACGCTGGATTCAACGCGGGGCACGAGCCGCGTCCAGTCCATCTCGATGGGGCCTTTGCCCGTCCACATCCAGACCTTTTGGCGCTTGTGGTCGAAGCGGATGGTGGGGTCGGTGACGGCGAAGAAGCTGAGCCAGAGGTAGGAGAGGGGGACGATGAGTAGCGCAGCGCCAAAGATGCTGGCGATGCAAACTAAAGCCAGTTCCCACATGGGTATTTCCCCCAGATCCCAAGCTTTGAAGAAACTGGGCAAACCCTCGATCAAAAAAAATAAAATTCCGCTTGCACCGCCTAAAAACGGTATCGTGCCCCACCCATGCATGGGTGAATTTCCGCCCTGACCAATTTCAAGCATGGCGGGATTCAGCGCGTACACCATCTGATCCCCGTTGGCCCACCCTGCCAGGGAGGTGCGGCGCGGCAGCAGCTTGGCGCTGTGGGTGGCCGCTTTGATTTGCTGCCAAGTCTTGTTCTTACGGCTCCACCAAGCCATGTCAGTCGGCCGTTTCAGCAAAGTTGGCGCCACCAGGGACAGGGATCATCTTGAGTTCAGGATGGTGAACCGCATCAGGCCAATACTCGAATTTCAGTTTGGCCGTGTTGAAGTAATTTTCGTTCACACGGATCTTGCCAGAGAACACGCCCGTGCCGTTTTGCTGCGCCAGCCCGAAGGGTTCGCTGAAGTCCATCACGTCAGACATCGGGATGGCTTTTTTGCCAACGGGCGTCGCGCTCATGGAGGCCTGCACTGGTGCTTGCGGTTTGAGCTCCGGGTCACTGCTGTAAGGACTGGACTTGCGGTGCACCAAGGTCCGGGCCCATTTGGTGCCGTGTAGCTCCAGCAAGAAGGCATGGTCGCTGTTCTTGCTGTAGCCAGGCATGGTCACGTTGACTTCCACCTCGTCTTTGCCAAGTCGATCAACCCAATTCAATGTGACGCTGATGCCATAAATGGCTTGCTGGAACTCGGCCATCTCCCGCTTGAGGCTGGTGAACTTGATGCGTGTTGTGTTGGCGTATTTGGTTTCGTTGCGCCAGTGGCAGCATGAGAGCCATTTTTCTAAAGGCGTATCTTCTTCAATTGAGGCCTGCCACGCGAAGTACACGCCAGCTGCAGTGGCCCCGATCACCAGAGCGATCCAGCCGGCGACAGGAATGACGCTGAGTGTGGCGCCTGCGCTGATGACAGCCGTTGCAGCCACGCTCGTCGCGCCAGCGGCACTCAGCAACTGGCCCGCGGCAATCACTGCCAATGCACCCGAAGCTACAACTCCGAAGCCGCTTGAGAAAGCAGCAAGGTAGGACGATCTTTTCGCATCGTCGTCGCCTTCATCACGGAATGAGACACCCTTCATCGCGGATTGCAGGAGGTCCACCACTCCAGAAATCGCCCCCAACATCCCTCCACCCAACGCCGTCCAGCCCGCAGCCGTCAGCATCCGTGCTGCGGCGGCCGTCACCACGCTGCGTGGTGCCCTGGCGGCCAAGGTGCCTGCCATGACTTCGCCGGTCAGCGCGAGCAGGCCCAGGCTGCCTGACACCACGCCGTAGTAGCTTTCGGTGATGCTGTCATCGCGGTTGGCGGCATTGCCTTTGGTCGCCCTGTCGAGCTGGATCAGGGTCGCGCTCAGGTTGCTGATCTGCAATGCCGCGCCCACGCCCATGAGCCCGCCTGGGGCGCCTTTGAGGCTTTTGAGGTAGGCGGTCATGCCTTCCCAGTTGTTGAGCGCCTGCCGGGGCAAAGCAATCGTGGGAGGCACGCCCGAGGCCGAGGAGGCGCTTGCGGCCGCCAGCTTCAGCGCGGGGTCAGGCAGCCATGCGTCCACCACCACCAGCTTGCTGGCGGTGAAGCGGCCGCCCAGCCATGCACCATCCACACTTTGCGCGAGTTGAAGGCGGCGCGCTTCGCGTACCGTTTTGGACAGGGTGGCCTTGGGCGGCCCCCACACCGCTTCGTGCATTTGCACCACCAGCTGCTGCATGGTCATCACTTGCGCGTGAGGCGTGATCGTCACCTCAACGCGTGAAGCGATGATGATCCGCAGCCGTTGCCCAGCCTGCAAAGCTTGCTCTGGTTGTGTTCGCGCCAGGATGTGAAGTTGCGACGCGATGCTGGTGGCCAGCAAACCTGATTCCTGCTGGGCAGCCCGAAGCAAACCCTTCTCTTTGCGTGTCTTCCGCCACTCATGCAGTTTCAGTAGCACCTCGCGGCCGTTCTTGGTCACGTCGACGGCCTTGTCCAGCTTGCCCACATCCAGCGGCTTGGCGGCGTCTCCCTTGAGGAAGGCGAGCAGGTCCTTGTCACCCGCTGCGAAGGCGATCCACAGCGCATGGTTGGGGTCGTCAGGGTCTGAGGTGAGCCACTGAGCCCACCAGGCTTGTTCAGGCTTGGTGCCGCCCGAACCAAACACGCAAGTTGCAAACTCCTTCTCCAGTGCCAGGCCGCAGCGCTTGTTTTCGCCGTCGTATGCCACCCAGGCTTGCTTGAAGCCCTCGTGGCCAGTCCAGGCGCACCAGTCCTGGCTGGCCTTCGTGATCTTGGCTTCCAGCTCTTCGACTTTGCGCAGGTGAGCCTTTTTGTCATCGCGCACCTTTGCCATGGCCACCTTGGGCTCGAAGCGCTTCGACCAGAGATCGCCCTGGCCTTGCTTCTTCATGCTGGATTCAAGGTTGAGGATCAGGTCGCCGATGATCCTGCCCTCCAGCCTTTGGGCATCGCCTTGGTACTTGGCCAGGGCGCCCGCCTGAAGGTTGCGCCAGTGGTTGATGTCTTGCACGATGCCAACCGTGTCCCGCAGCGCCAAGACGATGGCGTTGCGGGGGCTGATGCTGTGCATGGCCTTGAGCACGCTCTCGGCCTGCCCGTGGCGCGGCAAGGCGCCTGCGGTGGTCGCGTTGGCATACCGCTGGTCGATCGTTGCGAAGGCTGTCTCGTCTTTGGCGTATTCGCCAACCATGGACGCCAGCTGGTCTGCACTGGACAGGCGCACACCACTGTGCGCTGGCAGGCTGCCGCCCGTGACGGTGGATGCGGCGTTGAGGCTGACCATCAAGCTGGCGCGCAAGCTTGCTTCACCCTTGATGCGGGCACGGATGGCTTGGGTCCACCACACCCGGCTGTAGCCAATCCAGACGTCCCCGGCCTCGCTGGCCCGTTCGACGGAGATGAACGATGCCACCGTGGCATGCCCGCTGCGGCTGCATTGGAATGCGGGCTGTTGTGTTGGCTGCGTGTCCAGAGGCAACTCTTTGAAGTGCCCCGTTTCCGTTGCAGCAAAACACCGCCAGAAGCCGCCTGCACGCATGTCCAGCATGTAGACGTAGCCTTCGTTGATGACCCGCAGCGCGTAGGCGCCATCCGTCACGCCACGCAGGTTGGGGTTGCCTTGCGTCAGCGTCGAAGGGAGGGATGTGGTGTGCTTCGGTACATAGGCCAGGCGCAAAGGCAGCAGTGGTAGCCCCTGGCGGTTGCAGAACTTGCAATCTTGCGTGCTCATGATCGGCGCGCCTCCCTTGTTGTTGTTTGGATGGCCAGCCAGTCTTGTGGGCTGAGCTCAGCGAGCAAAGCGTCCAGCGCCACGCCATGCATCACGCTTTGCTGAATCATGTTTTGCACGCGGGGTGCTTCTTCGATGGGTTGTGCCGTTTGCACACGCCAACTGGCCAAAGCAATGAGGTCATCAGGCTGGCGCAAGGGGGTGTGGGCGACCGCCCTCAGGGCGTCGAGGGCCAACGGTCGTGTGATGCCTTGGGCCATGTTGCCTTGTCGTGCGCTCACTGTGGCAATCACCCTGTTGGCGTTGCTCAGTTCATTCAACGCGCTTTCTTGGGGCATGCTCAGCTGCTGCGGCCCCGTGTTCGTGGCCGTTGGCCGGTCACTTCCGCCTGCTTCGTGGCGAACCAACGTAGCACGTTCGTCGTCCAGGTGTACCCACTCGACGGGCGCACGCCATGACGGAAGCAGCGTTTGCAGCACGGGTGTTTCGTGAAGTGCGGACCACAGCCGGGGGTCCCAGTAGCGAAACACCCTTGTCTTCCTCTGGCAGTCGCGCACAACCGCCGCTCGGCTCAAGCCATGCACCAAGACCGGCAGCGGGGCCTCGCTCAGGATCAGCGCTGTCACCGACCGAATTTGGGGCTCTCCAGGGGTGGACGCGGCGGTGCTTTGCTCGATTGCCAAGTCCAGCAAGACATTGCTCAGCCTGTCTCCTGCCAGTCCCTGTGGACACATCACCAGATAGGGTGCCTTGTACGACCGTGAATCCGGGTGGTCGATGGCAATGGGGTGGGTGGCCTGATAACCGAGTTCCGGCAGATTTTGCTTGGGGTCCTCGATGGTGGGATCGATCAACCAATAGGCTTGCATGCTCTCCCGTTCCCTGAGCCAGTGCGAGAGTGTCAAATGCGCCAACGCATTCATGCCAATGCCCCACCTGTGCCCGCGGCGCTTTTCATTTTCTCGGCACATCCTTTGATGGATTGGGCCTTTTTGAGTTCAGGCTTGGAGTCTGAGCCAGATCCACCACCCGTCAACTCCTTCATCCCCGCCTTGAAACTCGCCTGCCCACTGGTGCCGAGTTCAATGTCCCCGCCTTCGATCTTGATGTAGCCCCCGCCCCCATTGAGCAGCAGCTTCGATGGCGCCGAGATCACGACGCTGGCGGTGGTGCTTTGCACGTCGATGGCTTTGGCGGCCGTGAGGGTGAAGGCACCACTTTGGGCCTGCACGCTCACATTGCCGCTGGCGGCGTGCAGTTTCATGCCCACGTCCTGCACGCCATGCTGGCTGTCCTTGGCTTCGCCGCGGGTAAAGAGGCTGATGCCGTCTTTCACGGCCCAGGCCTGGTGGCGCTGGGCCAGCAGGTTGGTGTCTTGCCCGGCCGTGAGCGTGGTGTGCTGGCCGGTGCTGAGCACGGTGTGGGCCGGCGTGAGGCTGGCGATGTCGCCAGCGGCGCTGAGCAGCAGGTCAGGGCGCTGGCTCACCGGGATGCGGCCTTGGCCACCTTCGCTACCGCTCTCGTTGTTGCCGTCGCTGCCGCCTTCGGTGGCCCGCAGGCTCTCCAGCGTAGCCTGCAATGTTTTTTGCGCGCCCAACTGATCTGGCGCAGCCTCGTTGGGCAGCTTGGCGCGATGGGTCTGGGCGTTTTCGTTCAGGGCCTTGACCAGGCTGGCGTGTGCATCCAGCTGGGATTGGGCCTCGCGCGTGTCCATGGGCTTGCCCTGGTTCGTGCTGGTGCCGCCCCGCCGGGCGAAGCTGCTGAGATGCAGGCCGTTGCCAGCGCGCAGGGCGCCCTGTGCCTGGGTGTGCAGTTCCAGTCCATGGCCCCGTGGCGCAAGGCGCTGGTTGTCGTGCTGTTGCAGCAAGTGGCCAATCTGCAGCCAGCTCTGGCTCTGGGTACTGTGCGCCAGCAGGCGGCCCTGGCCTGGCGTGTCGTCGAACACCAGCTGGTTGTGTCCACCGTTGCCTGATTGCGAGGCGTCCAGGCTCTGGCTTTTGAAACCGCTGAGCGTGGCCTTGTGGGCGTGGCCTTCGCGCTCTCCCGCCCTTTGCGAACCCGGGAACCACGCAGGTGCATTGCCCGTGGCCGAAGCGGCCCCGCCCGCCACCTGGTTGCCCTGGGCCTCCGGTGTGCCCTGGCCGTTGTAGGCCGTGCCCACGACCACCGGACGGTCGATGTCGCCTTCCACAAAGCCGATCACCACTTCCTGGCCCACGCGAGGGATGAACACGCTGCCCCAGTTGGCGCCAGCCCAGTCCTGGGCCACGCGCACCCAGGTCCCGGCGGCGTCGGTGGCTGGGGCGTTGTCGCCCGCTGGGGCGCTCAGGCGGTGGCTGCTGCCCTCGCCGCGTTGCCAGTGGAACTGGACCTTGATGCGGCCATCGCGGTCGGTGTGCACGGGCTCGCCCAGGCCCACCACCACGGCGGTCTGGGTGCCGTGCACGGTGGGCTTGGGGTGCAGGGCAAGGCCGTGCGCGTTCATCAGGGCGGCGCGCACCGGCACGCTCACGCGCTGTGCGGTGAAGTGGGCCTCGTACAAGGGCTCTTCGGTCGCGTTGGCCAGAGCCGGGCGGCTGGTCACACCGGCCAGGGCGTCACTCAGCAAGTGTTGCAGCCCGGCCTTGGCATCGGCGCTCAGGTTGTTGCGCGCCCGGTGGACCACCCCCAGCACCACAAAGGTGGCGTCGTCTGCGCGGCCGCCCAGCAGCCCGGCGTCGTGGTCGGCATGGCCACTCAGCATGAATGAGGTGGCTGGTGCCAGGGTGCGCACGGTGCCGCGGCCCTCGAAGCGCTTGCGAGCCGCCTCATGGGCTTGCAGCTGGACCCGGGTGCGGCGTTCGGCCTGGGGCGCGTCCTCGTAGGCGTAGGCGCCGGGCTGGTCTGCGTGAACCAGGGCGAAGGGCTGGTCGTGCGCCGCCTCGGCATCCTGGCTGGCACCGTGGTTGGCCACGCTGCGGTAGTCGAAGCTGGCGCTGTGCAGGGTGCTGACGCCCACGCGGCGGTGGCCATGCCAGCGGGTGATCGTGTCCTCCGAGATGACCGCACCGGGCTGGGTGAAGCGGATGCGGGGCTGCACGTTGGGCACAAAGGCCCCGTTGTGGTCGGCGATGACCAGGGTGTGCTGGCCCAGGCTTTGCGCGTCGGCCGGGTTGCCCTGGTGCTCGAACCAGGTGATGAGCCCCTCTTCCGCCCAGAGGCGCTGCAGGAAGGCGAGGTCGGTTTCGTTGAACTGCACGCACAGCGAGCGCTGGGCGTAGACGCTGCGGTCGGCCAGCTCGAAGCGCCACTGAGGCAGCAGCTTGCCCTGGGCAGCGTAATCGGCCAACACGGCCTCGGTGATGTCGAGCACGCTCATGCCCTGGAAAACCCAGGCATCGGTGCGGTGGCCCAGGAAGGCCAGCCAGGGCTCGATGGTGAGGCGGTAGCGGGCGTAGCCGCCGTCGGCGCCAAGCAGTTCGAAGGCGGTGACGTGGCCGTGAAAGGGGCGCAGGGCGTCGCGGCTTTGGGCCGTGAGCAGCTCCAGCAGCACGGGCTGGCCGATGAGGTCGACCGGGGCGAGGTCGGCCCGGGTGCTCAGGGCCAGGAGCTCGATGGTGTACCCCGTGGCCGGGCCGTTGGCCTGGGCCGGGCGTGGCAGCAGACCGGTGCCGGGAGCGATGGCCTCGCGCACCTCGGCGCGTTCGGCCAGCAGCACGTCGCTGCCCAGGGGCGTGTGCAGTCGGAGCAGGCGGTTGTGCTGGTTGGGGCCGAGCGAGCCCAGTTCGGCCAGCAGGCCATCGAGCACGCTGCGCGCAGCGTCACCCAGCGCATGCTGGATGCCGGATAAATCGGTCATGGGTCCATCCCCGGGATTTTTTGTGTCTTGGCCCGTGCGCGGGCGCACGAACGGTCAGGGTGAGAAGGTATCCCAGATCGACCGTTGGGCCTTCCGTGTCACCCCCGCATGGGGGCGCCTCAGGCGCGGGGAAAGTGCAAGCAGTTGTTAGGACTGTGTGCAACACCGTCCGGGCCTCGGCCACCCGTCTGGCTTGACAGTTGTATACGGTTTGGCACACTGACTTGGTCATTCAGCGTGACGCTGGCCGCAAGTCGGCGCCACATGGCCCATTCAACCGAGGACGTGATGCCCAGCAAGGTACCCAACAGCTTCAGTGACCTGGAGCAGTGGCTCAACGAGCGGCGCGTCACCGAGATCGAATGCCTGGTCCCTGACCTCACGGGCGTGGCCCGGGGCAAGATTCTCCCTCGGGAGAAATTCACCGAAGACCGGGGCATGCGCCTGCCCGAGATCGTGGTGGCCATGGGGGTGACCGGCAACTTCCCTGAAGAAGGCCCCTACTACGACGTCATCACCCCCACCGACCGGGACATGCACCTGCAACCCGATCCGGCCACGGTGCGCATCGTGCCCTGGGCGACGGATCCGACGGCCCAGGTGATCCACGACTGCTATGACCGCGAAGGCCGGCTGGTGCCCTACGCACCTCGCTCGGTGCTCAAGCGGGTGTGCCAGCTTTATGCCGACAAGGGCTGGACGCCGGTGGTGGCGCCCGAACTCGAGTTCTACCTGATCGAGCGCGCGCCCGATCCCAACATGCCGCTGCGCCCGCCCAAGGGCCGCAGTGGCCGCGCCGAGACCTCGCGCCAGGCCTATTCCATCGACGCGGTCAACGAGTTCGATCCGCTTTTCGAGGACATCTATGCCTATTGCGAGCAGATGGAGCTCAATGTCGACACGCTGATCCACGAAGTGGGCGCAGGGCAGATGGAGATCAACTTCTTCCACGACCACCCTCTGGGTCTGGCCGACGAGGTGTTCTTCTTCAAGCGCACCATCCGCGAGGCCGCGCTGCGCCACGAGATGTACGCCACCTTCATGGCCAAGCCCATGGCCAACGAGCCGGGCAGCGCCATGCACGTGCACCAGAGCGTGGTCGACGCCCAGGGCCAGAACATTTTCAGCAACCCGGACGGCAGCCCCTCCAAGCACTTCTACTGGTACATCGGCGGGCTGCAGAAGTACATCCCGGCGGCCATGGCCCTGTTTGCGCCCTACGTGAACAGCTACCGCCGTCTGGTGCGTTCCAATGCCGCGCCCATCAACATCCAGTGGGGCACCGACAACCGCACCGTGGGCATCCGTTCGCCGGTGGCCACGCCGGCCGCACGCCGCATCGAGAACCGCGTGATCGGTGCCGACGCCAACCCCTACGTCGCCCTGGCCGCGACCCTGGCCTGCGGTTACCTGGGCATGGTCAACCAGATCGAGCCTTCGCCCGAATGCCGCGGTGATGCCTACCTGAGCAACTACCAGCTGCCCCGCAGCCTTGGGGAAGCGCTCACCTTGCTGCGCGGCAGCACCGACCTGGCCCAGGTGCTGGGCGAGGAGTTCGTGACCGTCTACGCCGAGATCAAGGAGGTGGAGCATGCCGAGTTCATGAAGGTGATTTCACCTTGGGAACGCGAGCATCTGCTCCTCCATGTCTGACCTGCTTTACCTGGAGGGGCTCGGCTTTGGAGCTCCTCAGGCCCGCATCTTGCTGGCCTCATCGCCCAATACCTTGACACACAGCCCACGCTGGAGATCAACACCATGACCCTGAAGACGCGCTTTCAACCTTCCCTGAGCCAGCTGGCCGCCTCCCTGATGGTGGCCCTGGCCGCCGCCGGTGGCGCCCACGCCGAAGAAGAGAAGGTGCTGAACGTCTACAACTGGTCGAACTACATCGCGCCCGACACCATTGCCAACTTCGAGAAGGAGACCGGCATCAAGGTGCGCTACGACGTGTTCGACAACAACGAGATCGTGCACGCCAAGCTGGTGGCCGGCAAGACGGGTTACGACATCGTCGTGCCCTCGTCCTACTGGGCCAAGATGCAGGCCGATGGCGGTCTGCTGCAGAAGATCGACAAGAGCAAGGTGCCCAACTACAAGAACCTGGACCCGGGCATCCTGGCCCAGTTGGCCAAGCTCGATCCGGGCAACCAGTACCTGGTCGACTGGATGTGGGGCTACACGACCGTGGGCATCAACGTCGACAAGGTCAAGGCGGCGCTGGGCGGCATGCCCATGCCCGAGAACGCCTGGGACCTGATCTTCAAGCCCGAGTACATCAGCAAGCTCAAGTCCTGCGGCGTGTCCTTCCTGGATTCGCCCACCGAGGTCGTGCCCGCCACGCTGCACTACCTGGGCAAGCCGGCCTATTCCAAGAACATCGCCGACTACCAGGCCGTGCCGCCGGTGCTCAAGGCGATCCGCCCCTATGTGACGCTGTTCAGCTCGAGTGGCTACATCAACGACCTGGCCAATGGCTCCATCTGCGCCGCCTTCGGTTATTCGGGTGACATCAACATCGCCAAGAACCGCGCCATCGAGGGCAAGACCGGTCAGAACATCCAGACCCTGACGCCCAAGACCGGCGGCGTGATCTTCATGGACACCATGGTGATCCCGGCCGATGCGCCCCACCCCGAAAACGCGCACAAGTGGATCAACTACATCCTGCGCCCCGAGGTGCACGCCGGCCTGACCAACAAGGTCTTCTACGCCAACCCCAACCTGGCGGCACGCAAGTTCGTCAAGCCCGAGATCGCCAACGACCCGGCGGTCTTCCCGCCTGAATCGGAGATGGCCAAGATGGCCAAGCCGGACGCGCTGAACAACGACATCCGCCGTCAGATGACGCGCATCTACACCTCTTTCAAGACGGGCCTGTGATGAGTGCGGTGCTGAGCGCGGCCCCCGAGGGCGAGGCCTACCTGCGCATCGAGCGCGTGGTCAAGGACTTCGGTGGCAAGGGTGGGGGCAGTTTCCGCGCGGTCGACAACGTCAGCCTCGACATCCAGAAGGGCGAGATCTTCGCCTTGCTGGGGTCGAGCGGCTGCGGCAAGACCACGCTGCTGCGCATGCTGGCGGGCTTCGAATCGCCGACCACGGGGCGCATCACCCTGGGCGGGCAGGACCTGGCCGGGCTGGCCCCGTTCGAGCGGCCCATCAACATGATGTTCCAGAGCTATGCGCTCTTCCCGCACCTGAGCGTGTGGGAGAACATCGCCTTCGGCCTCAAGCGCGATGGCCTGCCGAAAGACCAGGTGGCGGCCCGCGTGGAGGCCATGCTCAAGCTGGTGCAACTGGGCAAGTTCGCCCAGCGCAAGCCGCACCAGCTCTCGGGCGGGCAGCAGCAGCGGGTGGCCCTGGCCCGTTCACTGGCCAAGCAGCCCAAGCTGCTCTTGCTCGACGAGCCCCTGGGCGCGCTCGACAAGAAGCTGCGCGAAGAGACCCAGATCGAGCTCGTCAACATCATCGAAGGCGTGGGCGTGACCTGCGTGATGGTGACCCATGACCAGGAAGAGGCCATGACCATGGCCAGCCGCATCGGGATCATGAGCGAGGGCCGCATCCTGCAGGTGGGCACCCCGCGCGAGATTTACGAAACGCCCGCCACCCGCTTCGTGGCGGATTTCATCGGCAATGTGAACCTGATGGACGGCACCCTGGTGGTGGACGAGGCCGACCATTGTGAGATCGCCTGCACCGACGTGCGGCACTTCGTGGGCCACGGGATCACGGGGCACGAGGGCATGGCGGTGAGCGTGGCCCTGCGGCCCGAGAAGATCCGCATCTCGCGCCAGCCGCCGGTGCCCGAAGCGGGTGAGCCGCCCGCGCCGCTGAACATGGTCAAGGGCATGGTGAAGGACATGGTGTACTTCGGCGCCAGCACGGTCTACCACCTTCAGCTGCCCAGTGGTGCCTTGCTCAAGGTGAACCAGGGCAACACCCAGCGTCACCAGGACGATGCCCTGACCTGGGGTGACGAAGCCTATGCCTCGTGGTCGCCATCGGCCCACGTGGTGTTGACGCAGTGAGGGCCTGACACACATGGCCACCGCATCCCAAGGCAAGCTCAAGTGGACAGACCGCACGCTGATTGGCGTGCCCTACCTCTGGCTGCTGGTGTTCTTCCTGTTGCCTTTCCTGATCGTGGTGAAGATCAGCGTTTCCGAGATGGAGGTGGTGACCTTCAAGGACCTGCTGACCTGGCAGGACGGCGTGCTGCAGCTCAAGCTCAAGCTGAGCAACTACCTCTTCATCACGCAGGACGACCTCTACTTCAAGACCTACCTGGCCAGCCTGAAGTACGCGGCCATCACCACGGCGCTGTGCCTCTTCATCGGCTACCCCTTTGCCTACTTCATGGCGCGGGCGTCCAGCACCGTGCAGCCTGGCCTCTTGCTGATGGTGATGCTGCCTTTCTGGACCAGCTTTCTGTTGCGCGTCTACGCCTGGAAGGGGCTGCTGACCGAGGGTGGCTGGATCGCCAGGTTGCTGGACGCCTTGCATGTGGACCAGTTGCTGATGGCCGGTGGCTTGATTCCCGGGCCGGGGGCCTACCTGAACACGCCGTTCTCGCTGGTGCTGGGTATGGTCTACACCTACCTGCCTTTCATGATCCTGCCGCTGTACGCCAACCTCTCGAAGATGGACATGCGTCTGCTGGAAGCCGCCTCCGACCTGGGTGCCACACCCTGGGTGGCCTTCTGGAAGGTGACGGTGCCGCTGTCGAAGGCGGGCATCGTGGCCGGCTCGATGCTGGTCTTCATTCCCTGTGTGGGCGAGTTCGTGATCCCAGAACTGCTGGGCGGGCCGCAGACCCTGATGATCGGTCGCGTGCTGTGGGACGAGTTCTTCGCCAACAACGACTGGCCCATGGCCTCGAGCGTGGCGGTGGTGATGATCCTGCTGATCATCGTGCCGCTGGCCTGGTTCAATAAGGCGCAGGCCGAAGCGCAGGAGGGCCAGCGATGAGCGGGACGTCTACGCCGGCCTACCTGAAGCGTGGCCAGTGGTTCGCCAGGGCCTGGCTGGCCCTGGGGTTTGCCTTCCTCTATGTGCCCATCCTGGCGCTGGTGGTGTTTTCCTTCAATGTCTCGCCGCAGCCCACGGTGTGGGGTGGCTTCACGCTGGAGTGGTTTGCCAAGCTGGCCCATGACGAAGAGATCCTGGGTGGGTTGTGGCTCTCGCTGCGCATCGCGTTCTTCACGGCCTGTGCGGCGGTGGTGCTGGGCACGCTGGCGGCGCTGGCCCTGGTCAAGTACAAGCGCTTTGGTGGCCGCACGCTGATGGTGGGCATGATCAACGCGCCGCTGGTGATGCCCGAGGTGATCGTGGGCCTCTCGCTGTTGCTGATGCTGGTGTCGATGCAGCGCTGGCTGGGCTTCCCGGAGCGCGGCATGGTCACGATCTGGATGGGCCACCTGCTGGTGGGCCTGGCCTATGCCACGGTGGTGATCCAGGCGCGGCTGCAGGGCCTGAACCCGGCGCTGGAAGAGGCCGCGCTGAACCTGGGCGCGCGCCCCGCGCAGGTCTTCTTTCTGGTGACGCTGCCGATGATCGCGCAGTCGCTGGCCTCGGCCTTTTTGCTCACCTTCACCCTCTCGCTGGACGATGTGGTGCTCTCGGCCTTTTTGTCCGGCCCGGGTTCGACCACGCTGCCGCTGGTGATCTTCTCGCGTGCCCGCCTGGGTGTGGACCCGAGCGTGAACGCCGTGGCCACGGTGGTGATCGCCGTGGTGGCGCTGGCGGTGCTGGGGGGCAGTTACGCCCTGGCCCGCGCCGAACGCAAGCGCCAGCAGGAGATGAACCAGGCGGTCCATGGCTGAGAGGGCCCGCCGCACGTTTGCACGCAGCCAGACACCGCCACAGGCCTGCCCCGCATGCCGGCCTGGGCCACACGATCCGACCGACACAAGGAGCCACGTCCGATGACCCCGATGACCCTGAAGCCCACCGCTCACGCTGCCGGCCGCGCACGGCCCCTGATGCCCGCCCTGGGCGCGATTGCCCTGGCCCTGGCCGCGGCCTTCCCCGTCACGGCCTCGGCCCAATCCAATGCCGAACTGCTGGGCGAACTCAAGGCGCTGAAGGCCCGCATGGCCGAGCTGGAGAAAAAGCTCGAAGCGCAGGAGGCCAAGCAGGCCGAGGCACCGGCCCCTGGCCTGACGCCCGAACAGCAGCAGGACTTCAACCGCATCGCGGTGAAGACCGAGGCGCTGGAAGACGCCCGCGACATGATGGGCCTGAAGAACCTGAAGATCACGGGTTATGTGGACCCGACTTTCGTCTTCAACCAGCGCGACCACCGTGCCGGCTTCCAGTTCCTGAACTCGGTGGGCGATGGCGGCTACAGCTACGACAACTCCTACATCGGCATGGCGCTGATCGACTTCACCAAGGAGACCGACAGCGGCGCGCGCTGGAAGCTGACGCTCGCACCGCAGCGCAGCACCCAGGCGGTGTCGGAGGGCTCGTCGTCCATCGTGCACGAGGCCTCGGTGTCGGTGCCGCTGACCGACCTGCAGACCCGCCTGATCGCCGGCCACATCCCCGACTGGTCGGGCTATGAATACCTGCCGGCCACGCAGAACAAGCTGATCACGCACAACCTGCTGTTCGACCTGACCCTGCCCACGGCCTACACCGGCGCCGGGCTGGAGCTGACCCGCGACAAGTGGATCATCAAGAGCGTGCTGGCCAACATGAACGGCAGCAAGCGCAGCTCGGGTGAAAAGACCCCGGTGCTGGCCTACCGCGTGGACTACGCCAAGGGCGAGTTCCAGGGCTTCGGCTTTGCGGGGGTGCATGGGAAGGCGGCGAACAACAGCGAGGGCATCGTGGATGGGGACGGCGCTGTCGTGTCCCAACGCGACTCCCGCGTCGACCTGTTCGAAGCGGATGCCTACTTCATCCGCGGCGACGTGACCCTGCAGGGCCAGGTCAGCCTGGGCCGCCAGCTCAAGGCTTCGATCACGCCGGACGCCGATGGCAATCTGCGCGATGCCTACTGGACGGGCCTCTCGGCGTTGGCCGCCTACAAGTTCGAGCCCTGGCTGGAAGGCGTGGTGCGCGCCGACTACATCTGGAACAAGAAGAACGGCGGCGGCCTATTGACCTACTCGCTGGCCGATGGGGTCAACGGCATCGGGCCGGGCATGGTCTCGGACGGCGCTGGCGGCTGGGTGGCAGGCGACGCCAACAAGGGCGTCAACCGGGGTGCGTTGACCCTGGGCCTGAGCTACAACTTCAACCTCAACACGGTGTTCAAGGCCGAGTACCGCTACGACTGGGCCAACGGTGCCGTGTTCCTCGACAGCAAGTCGGGCGAGTACAAGAAGAACAACCAGCTGCTGAGCACCGCGGTGGTGGTGAGTTTCTGACGGAGGCTGGTGTGAGGCTCAGCGCATGAGCTTCACAAGGCCTGCCGGATGACCCCGGCCAGCACCTCGAAGGCCGGCCCGATGGCCTCGGGTTTCACGCAGGCGTAGCCCAGCAGCAGGCCGCGCGGGGCGCGGTCGGGCGCGGCGTGGTACTTGCTCAAGGGGCGCACGGCGACGCCTGCGGCCAGGGCGGCATGGGCCAGGGCGACGTCGTCCACGTGCTCGGGCAGGCACAGCACCAGGTGCAGGCCGGCGTTGTCGCCCGAGACCGGCAGGGTGTCGCCGAAATGCTGGGCGATGGCGGCCAGCAGGGCCTGTCTGCGCTGGTTGTAGAGCCCGCGCATGCGGCGGATGTGGGCGCCCAGGTGGCCTTCGGCGATGAAGTCGGCCAGCACGGCCTGCTGCCACAGCTGCCCCTCGCGGTAGAGCGCCGCCGAGCCGGCCGCAAAGGCCTGGGCCAGGGCGGGGGGCGCGACCAGGTAGCCGATGCGCAGGCCGGGGAACAGCACCTTGCTGAAGCTGCCCACGTAGATCACGCGGCCGCCTTCGTCCAGGCCCTGCAGGCAGGGCAGGGGCCGGGTGCCGTAGCGGAACTCGCTGTCGTAGTCGTCTTCGATCACCCAGCTGCCCTGGTGCACGGCCTGGGCCAGCAGGGTCTGGCGGCGGGCCAGGCTCATCACCATGCCCAGGGGGTACTGGTGCGAGGGGGTGACCAGGGTGATCTTG
>NZ_JAIZVX010000182.1 GCF_021768455.1 Aquabacterium sp.
GCGGGCGCAGAGGCCGGGGCGTCTGCGGGGCTGGCAGGGGTGGTTGCGGCGGCATCGGGTGCCGAGGGTGCCTCGGCCGGCGTGCTGCCCCATCCCAGCTTTTTCTTGATGAAACTGAACATCCGTCCATTGTAGGGCGCGGCCCCTTTTTACAATGCCGCCATGCGCTCCTCTTCTGCTCCCCGTCGCCCTGCCGCCCGTTCCGATGCCACCGAGGCCAGGCCAGGGCGCCGCCAGGAGGCGGGCTTGGGCTCGTCCAAGGCCCTTGGCGATGCCGCCCGTGTCGCCGCCAAGGCCGCGCAGGAGGTTCGCATCATGGGCGGCCAGTGGAAGCGCACGCCTCTGCCCGTGCCGGTGTCGGCCGGTTTGCGCCCCACGCCCAGCCGCGTGCGTGAAACCTTGTTCAACTGGCTCGGGCAGGACCTCGGCGGCTGGCGGGTGCTCGACGCCTTTGCCGGCACTGGTGCACTGGGTTGGGAGGCTGCCTCCCGCGGCGCCGAATCGGTGACCTTGCTCGAGCGCGATGCCGCCCTGGTGCGTTCGCTCAAGGGCGTGCAGGCGCGGCTCAAGGCGGACCAGCAGGTGCAGATCCAGCAGGCCGATGCCCTGGCCTGGATGCGCCAACCCACCCGTCACGCTGGCTTCGACCTGGTTTTCCTCGATCCACCGTTTGAAGACGAGGCCTTTGACGCCGCCCTGGCCGCAGCCGCCGAGGTGGTGGTGCCTGGGGGCTGGATTTACCTGGAGGCCCCGCGGCCGTACGGCCCGGTGCCGCCCCCGAAGCCCGCCAAGGGCCAGCAGCCTGCCGAGCACGCCACCCAGCCCCTGCCGGCCAGCCTGCAACTCCACCGGCATGGCCAGGCAGGCGCGGTGCACTTTCACCTTTTTCAGCGCATGGCGGGCTGAGGCCACGCTGTTGCGGCTCGCCCCCTCGCCTTACACTCCTGCCCGTGACGCGGTGCCCCAGTCTGGCGCCCGCGCTTCCTGCCCCGCCCGGAGCCCAGATTGAGTTCGTCCACGCCCCTGACCGCCGTCTACCCCGGCACCTTCGACCCCATGACCCTGGGGCATGCCGACTTGATGCGGCGCGCCAGCCGCCTGTTTGGCCACCTGATCCTGGCCGTGGCCGCGGGTCACCATAAGAAGACCATGTTCAGCCTGGAAGAACGCCTGGCCATGGCCAAGGAGTTGGCCAGCGAGCACCCCAACGTCGAGGTCATCGCGTTCTCGGGCCTGCTGCGCGACTTCGTGGTCGGTCATGGCGGCAAGGTGGTGGTGCGGGGGCTGCGTGCCGTCAGCGACTTCGAGTACGAGTTCCAGATGGCGGGCATGAACCGCCAGCTGATGCCCGACGTCGAGACCGTGTTCCTCACGCCTTCCGACCAGTACCAGTTCGTTTCGGGCACCTTTGTGCGCGAGATCGCCATGCTGGGAGGGGATGTTTCGAAGTTCGTGGCGCCCAGCGTGCTGGCCCGCCTGCAGTCGCGGCTGGCTGCCAACCGGGCTGCCGCGGCTCAGAACCCGCAACAGGCCGGCTGAGCGGAGCGGACCATGGCGCTGACCATCACCGAAGAGTGCATCAACTGCGACGTCTGCGAGCCCGAGTGCCCGAACCAGGCCATTTCGATGGGCGAAGACTTCTATGTCATCGACCCCGACAAGTGCACGGAATGCATGGGCCACTTTGACGAGCCCCAGTGCGTGCAGGTTTGCCCGGTGGAGTGCATCCCGGTGCACCCCGAGCACGTCGAGACCAAGGTGCAGCTGATGCAGAAGTACTTCCACCTGCAGGCGCAGGCTGGCAAGCCGGTGGCCACCGAAGAGCAGGCCGCAGCCCTGCAGGCCTTGCCTCAGGCCTGACGCCGGAGCTGGCCAGCGCTTGACCCGGTCGCGACCTTGGCAAAAGGGCGCGCAACGTCCTGCGTTCAGGGCGTGGTCACCTTGGCCGCCGGGATGGCGGGTACCTTGGGCTGGATCGGTGTGCGCGCCGTGAAATAGGGGGAGCTGGTTCGGTGCTTCCGGGTTCTGTGGCCTGATTTCCCCGATTCGCTGCGGGCCTGGGAGGCTTCCGGTTGAGGCAGCGGTCGGTGCGTGGCCAGCAAGGTCGGCCCCGGTGCATGGGCTGCCGCCGACATCCGCGCCTTGCGCAGGCTGCGCGCCAGCTTGGCGTCTCGGATGCGCATTTGTTCCGCCTGCTTGCGTTGGGCTGGGCTGCGCGCGTCGGCCACGTGCAAGGTGTCGGCATCCGGTCCGCAGGGCAGTTGGCTGTAGCTCACCTTGCCGCCCGCGTCGGTGCAGCGGTAGGCTGAACCCGCTGGCGCCGGTCGGGAGGGCGGGGTGGTGCTGGAGGCACCCATCGCCCAGGTGTGCAGCACGAGGCAGGCCGCCACGACGCCCCCTTTGATCACACTGATCACATTGGCCCGCCCTCGCAGGGATGTGGCTTCACGGTGGATGGGGCTGCAAGGTCTTGCATGGATCACGTCGGTCTCCTCCCTGGGGTGATCGGTGGGGTGGGTGCGCGCCCAGGCGGAGCGGGGTCTTTGCCCCTTGCTGCCGCCTGAAGAATGCGCTGTTCAGTCGCTCGCGGCCGGTGTGTCTGGCGTGCCGGCGTCGGTCTTCTCGGGGGCAGGCTTGCGAGGGGGCTTGGGACGCTGCGGTTGGGCGTGCACGAGGGCGGTGGCCTTGGCCAGGTCCCCGGCCAGGAAGGCCTCCGTGGCGCCCATGGCCTGGTCGATGCATTTGTGGATGGCCTCGCGCTCGGCCTGGGGCGGCTTGCGCAGGACATAGGCCGCCACCTCGGCTTTCACGCCAGGGTGGCCGATGCCAAGGCGCAGGCGGTGGTAGTCGGGCGAGCCCAGTTGCGCGTGGATGTCGCGCAGGCCGTTGTGGCCGCCGTGACCGCCCCCCTTCTTCAATTTGACCTGGCCTGGCGGCATGTCGAGTTCGTCATGGGCGACCAGCACCTCGTCCGGGTTGAGCTTGAAAAAGCGTGCCAGCGCGCCGACCGACTTGCCAGACAGGTTCATGTAGGTCATGGGTTGCAGCAGCCAGACGGGGCCCTGAGGCGTGTTGGCCCGAGCGACCAGACCGTGGTATGCGCGGTCCGGCTGCAGGTGCACGCCCAGGCGGCGGGCGAGGGCGTCGATGTACCAGAACCCGGCGTTGTGGCGGGTGTCTTCGTATTCAGGGCCGGGGTTGCCCAGGCCGACAAAGAGTCGAATCATGATGAAGCCGATTGTCGCGATGGCGTCCACAAAAAGAAAAGCCCCGCCGAAGCGGGGCTTGACCCAGGGCCCACGGAGAACCGTCGGCCCGAAGCAGAAGCAAGAATTACTTCTTGCCCTTCTTGCCCTTGGCGGGTTCGGCAGCAGCCTGAGGTGCGGCGATGACTTCTTCCACGGGTTCGACCACGGTGGCGATCGCAGGGTTCTTGCGGCCGTGCGTCAGAACCTTGATGTTGGCGCCCAGTTGCAGGTCGTCCACGTGCAGGGTCTGGCCCTTGACCACATTGGCCAGGTCCACCGTCAGGAATTCGGGCAGCTGTTCAGCGAAGCACTCGATTTCCAGTTCGGTCACGATGTGGTTGATGATGCACTTGTCGATCTTGACGGCGGTGGATTCGCCTTCGTTGATGAAGTGCAGCGGAACCTTCTTGTGGATCTTGGTGGTGGCGTCGATGCGCTGGAAGTCGACGTGCAGCACCAGTTGCTTGTACGGGTGAGCCTGGTAGTCGCGCAGCAGGACCTTTTCAACCTGACCATTCAGTTCCATCTCGAGGATGGACGAGTGGAAGGCTTCCTTGCGCATGGCGTGGTACAGCGCGTTGTGGTCCAGCTCGATGTTTTGCGGGGCCTTGCCGGCGCCGTAAACGATGCCAGGGGTCTTGCCGGTGATGCGCAGGCGGCGGCTCGCTCCGGTCCCCTGCAGATTGCGCTCGTAAGCGGTGAATTTCATGGAATGCTCCAAGTGGGTAAGGCGCCCGCGACCAGGCGCCAGAGAAAAGACCGCAGCACAGGGCCGCGGTCAGGGAAACGGATCAGAAGTTGTTGTTCTGTTCCGAAAAGAGGGAGGTCACCGAGTCACCGTCGGTGATGCGACGGATGGTCTCGGCGAACAGGAAGGCCGTCGACAGCTGGCGGATCTTCGGTGTGCCCTTGGCGGCTTCGGCCAGGGGGATGGTGTTGGTGATCACCACTTCATCGAGGTGCGAGGCCTTGATGCGATCAATGGCCGGGCCCGAGAACACGGCGTGGGTGCAATAGGCGTACACGCTCTTGGCCCCACGTTCCTTCAGCACTTCGGCGGCCTTCACCAGGGTGCCGGCGGTGTCGATCATGTCGTCCATGATCACGCAGTTGCGGCCGTCGATTTCACCGATGACGTGCATCACTTCCGACACGTTGGCCTTGGGGCGACGCTTGTCGATGATGGCCAGGTCACAACCCAGTTGCTTGGCCAGGGCGCGGGCGCGCACCACGCCACCGACGTCAGGCGACACGACGACGAGGTCTTCGTACTTCTTGGCCTGCAGGTCGGACAGCAGCACGGGCGAAGCGTAGATGTTGTCGACGGGGATGTTGAAGAAGCCCTGGATCTGGTCGGCGTGCAGGTCCATCGTGAGGACGCGGTTAACGCCGACGGCTTCCAGCATGTTGGCCACGACGCGGGCCGAGATGGGGACGCGGGTGGACCGCGGGCGGCGATCCTGGCGGGCGTAGCCGAAGTAGGGGATGACGGCGGTGATGCGCTGGGCCGAGGCGCGCTTGAGCGCATCGACCATGACCATCAGTTCCATCAGGTTGTCGTTCGTGGGGGCGCAGGTCGACTGCAGCACGAAGACTTCGCGGCCACGCACGTTCTGCTGGATCTCGACGGTGGTTTCACCATCGGAGAAGCGGCCGACCGAAGCCTTGCCCAGCGAGATACCCAGATTGGTGGCGATTTCCTGAGCGAGCGCCGGATTGGCGTTGCCGGTGAACAGTACGGTATCTGCAAGCATGGGAGGGGGCCGTGTGAACGGTTTGGGCGTGACGATGAAGCGAGACCTCATCAACCCATCACCTTGCCCTCGGGAGCAACCAGGCGACACCTCCAGGTGCCTCGGTTTGCATCAGCCTTCGCGGAAGGTGGGGCAGGTGAGGTGTCCGGCCATCAGGCCGGACAGTGAAACATTTGGCAGGGGAAGAAGGATTCGAACCTTCGCATGTCGGAATCAAAATCCGATGCCTTAACCAACTTGGCGACTCCCCTACACAGGTCGCAGCGCATGCTTGATTTGCTTTACAGCATTTCTTGCTCTGTCGCTACAGCCTTGTAAGCTGCTCTCTTGTTGAGAGACTCGAAGTATAGCCGGTTATTTGCGTTGTTTGCAAGTCTGTTGTTATTCAGCACCGTTTGTTTTTTGATGACAGATCACGCAATCGGATCCAGTGCATCAAGCAGCGGGTGCTGAGTCAGACCGTGAACGACACGACCGACCCAATCGAGTTCATTCAGACCCAGATCGGTTGCGCTGAATGACGGCGGGCATGGGGTGTTGGGAGAACTGTCGTTCATCCAGGCAAACACCGTGCTGCCCGAACCGCTCATCCGGCTGTTGCCGAAACGGTTCTGCATGATCTCAAGCGCTTGACCGATCTGACGACTGTAGGCTTCCGCTGGAAGCTGCAGGTCATTTCTACCGAAGCACTTGGGCTCTGCAAGAAAGAACGCAACTATAGCATGCTCTGAATCGCGTTTCAAATTCGGCGAGCCAAAAATCGCGGAAGTGGGCACAGCCACAGGCGGTTTCAGCAGGGCCAGGGGGGTGTCGAGCACCTCGGCTGGCAGGGCGATGGGGGTGATGTGTTCGCCCACGCCCTCGACCCAGGCGTTGTGGCCGCGCACGAAGAAGGGCACGTCGGCGCCCAGGCTGAGGGCCAGTGCCTCGAGGCGGGCGCGGGGCCAGTGCAGGCCCCAGAGCTGGTTGAGCGCGAGCAGCACGGTGGCCGCATCTGAACTGCCGCCACCGAGGCCTGCGCCCCAGGGCACCTGCTTTTGGATTTCGATGTCGCATCCCAGCGACACGCCGCTTTCAGCCTGCAGAAGGCGGGCGGCTTTCAGGCAGAGGTCTTCGGCGGGCAAGGCCGGGCCGAGGTCGTGGCGTCGCAGGGCGCCATCGCTGCGGGTGTGCACGTGCAGTGTGTCCTGCCAGTCGATCAGCATGAAGACGGACTGCAGGAGGTGGTAGCCATCGGGGCGGCGGCCGGTCACGTGCAGAAAGAGGTTGACCTTGGCCGGCGCGGGCAGGTCGGTGAGGCTGGGCATGGCGGGAGGGCGGGTCAGAGGTCGAGGTAGATCTTGAGGGCCACAGCACGTTGTTCAGGGGTGGCCGGGCGCTGGGCTTGCAGGCGGTGGCGCGCGAAGTCACGGGTGTCGACTTGCCAGCCGGCCTGCTCGAACAGGCCGTCTTCGAGGCCCGGGCGAGAAGGAAGGTGCGGGCTGGGGCGCCCTTGCATCCAGTGCAGCATGGCCTTGAGGGGCAGGGCCTCGCCGAGTGTGGCCTGGCTGAGTTCGCCGAGCGAGCCAAAGCTGTGGCGACCCTGGGTGTCTTCCAGCCAGGTCTGGTCGCTTTGCCAGCTGACCTTGGCCATCTGGCTGCCCAGGGCGGTCATGAGGTCGAGCTGTCCGGCCACTTCGTTGCCTTGCAGGAAAAAGCCCAGGCTGATGCCTTTGGCGCCTTCGCTGCCCCAGGCGCCGAGCTTGAGGCTCATCTGGCCCTGAAGGTTGACGCCTGCCGGGGTGGTGGCCTGGGCGGTGTCCACAGGTCTTGCGGTGATCGGCGTCTCCTGGGCGCTTTTCGCCTATGTCATCTTTTGTCGGACGCGCTATGTGCGCGCCCATCCATTCGATCCGCAAAGCTGAGTCATGGTCGGTATCCTCGAAGACAAGGACCGCATCTTCACCAATATCTATGGCTTCCAGGACTGGACCATCGATGGCGCGATGAAGCGTGGCGATTGGGACGAAACCAAGACGCTGATGGCGCGCGGTCAGGA
>NZ_JAIZVX010000051.1 GCF_021768455.1 Aquabacterium sp.
CGCCACCGTGGCCCTGCCCAGCGACCCGCTCTCCGACCCGGCCGGCACCCTGTGGCACCTGCTCCTGGCCGACCGGGGCGTCGACGCAGCCCGGCTGGCGCGCGAGGCCGCACCCTTGCGCGACGCCAGCGGCACCTTGATGCAACTGCCACCCGTTCTCGCCGCCCAGGGCATCCCCGATGCCACGCTGCCGGTGCTGACCGCATGGCTGCGCTGGATGGACGACTTCATCTTCGAACAGCCCAACCAGGCCTGGCGCCCCGAACGCCAGGAGTACGCCTTCGAGCTCGCCGCAGGCAAGGGCCCATCCGAGCGCTGGCGCCTGGACGCCGACGCATACACCGACGGCCGCATCGACTGGCACGACTTCGACCTGCGCCCCGGCAGCGACCAGCTCCTGCCCGGCGACCTGCCCTCACTCGACGACCTCCAACCCCGCCGCTCCCTGGCAACCCCCGTGCAGTACCCCGGCATGCCCGCGCGCCGCTTCTGGGAATTCGAAGACGCCGCCGTCAACTTCGCCCGGCTCGACGCCAGCGGCCTCGACATGGTCCGCATGATGGTGGCCGAGTACGCCCTGGTGCATGGCAACGACTGGTTCATGGTGCCCGCCCGCGTGAAGGCCGGCGGTCTCTACCGCGTGGCCGCCCTGAGCGTGACCGACACCTTTGGCCGCGTCACCAACGTCGGGCCCGTCGCCGCCGACCCAGGCGTGGCCTGGCGCCTGCATGGCCTGCACCGCCAGGACCCGCGTGCCGCAGGGGGCCCCCACGAGGCCGATGGCGCCTGGCTCTGCGTGCCGCCCCCCTTGTCCGACACCCTGGAAGGCGGCCTGCTGGAAGAGGTGGCCTTTGCCCGCGACGAAATGGCCAACCTGGCCTGGGCCATTGAAAAGCGCGTGCAGGGCAGCAGCGGCGAGTCCCTGGACCGCAGCCTGGAAGACCAACGCTTCAGCATCCGCCAGCAACCGGCCCTCGCCAGCACCGACGCCCGCCTGCTCTACCGCCTCATGACACCCGTGGCCAGCCACTGGCTGCCCCTGCTGCCCGTGCGCCAGGCCGGCGACCTGGGCCTGGGCATCCAGCTCGAGCGCGGCGGCATGAAGCGCTTCTACCGCCGCGACGCCGAGGCCCTGGGCAGCGACGCCGCGTACCAGGCCTTCCTGAACAGGCTGGACGCCGCCGCGGCACAGCCCGGTGGCTTCATCGAAGCCCTGCAGGGCACTGACCCCGACTCCGACCTCGCCATCTACGCCTTCCACCCGCGCGGCCTGATCCTGCGCCAGGACCCCAGCCTGCCCGTAGCCCAAGACGGACTTCGCATCCAGGAGGAAGAACTGGCACGCACCGGCTTCACGGTGGAGCGGCGCTTCCAGTACGCCCGCACCGCCAGCGGGCGGGCCGTGCTCTGGGTGGGGCGCCGCAAGCGCGTGGGCCGCGGCGAGGTGGGCAGCGGTCTGGCCTTCGACCTGGGCCTGGCACCAGGGCCTGGCTCGGGGAGCTGATCAGCCCGCCAGCCCCGCGTACACCGTCTGCACGTCCTCGTTGGCGTCCAGCGCGGCCAGGAAGGTTTCCACCTCCTCCAGCTGCTCGGCGCTCAGCGTGGCCGGGTCGATGGGGTTCTTGGGCTGGTAGCCCAGCTTGGCCGACAGCACCTTGAAGCCCTGCTCCGGCAGGGCGCGGCTGACCAGGTCGAGGTCGGCCGGGGCCGTGAGGAAGAGCGTGGTGCCGTCTTCGTCGCCCGGGGCCAGGTCCTGCGCACCGGCCTCGATGGCGGCCATCTCCGGGTCGGCGCCCGGCGTGGCCGGCTCGGCTTCGATGAAGCCCAGGTGGTCAAAGTCCCAGGACACCGAACCCGAGGTGCCCAACTGCCCCTTGCGGAACAGCACCCGCATCTCCGGCGCCGTGCGGTTCACGTTGTCGGTCAGGCACTCCACCATCACCGCGACGCGGTGCGGCGCAAAGCCTTCGTAGATCACGTGCTCGAAGTGCACGGCCTCGCCGGTCAGCCCCGCTCCCTTCTTGATGGCGCGCTCCAGCGTGTCCTTGGGCATCGAGACCTTGCGGGCCTGCTCCACCACCAGGCGCAGGCGGGCGTTGGCGGCGGGGTCGGCACCATGGCGCGCGGCGATCATGATGTCCTTGGCCAGCTTGCCGAACAGGCGTCCTTTGGCATTGGCCGCGATGTCCTTGTGCTTGGCTTTCCATTGCGCGCCCATGGCCGCTCCTTGGTGTGGGGGAAGAAGCGGGGATTCTAGGTGTGCTTTCCCGGGCAGCCCCGGGCGGCTGGCGGTATGCTCAGGCGCTCACAAGAAGGCCTGAAGCACGTGCGCCTGGAACAACTGGAAGAAAACTGGAAGCAAGGCTGGCAACGCGCCAGCCACCACGAGGGTGTGATGCACGGCGCGCGCGCCCTGCTGGCCCTGGTCTGCGTGCTGGCCTACGGCTGGCGGGCCGATTGGGACTGGCAGCTCATGCCCGTGCTGCTGGGCGTCATCGCCAGCGCCCTGAGCGAGTCCGACGACAACTGGCGTGGCCGCCTGCGGGCCCAGTGCCTGACCATGGCCGCCTTCTCGGCCATTGCCTGGGCCGTCTGGGCCACCCTGCCCTGGCCCCTGCTGCTGGTCAGCGTGCTGGCCCTCACCGCCTTCATGCTGACCATGCTGGGCGCCCTGGGCGAACGCTACCGGGCCGTGGCCTTCGGCACCCTGGTGCTCTTCATCTACGAGGCCCTCTCGGCCCAGACCAGCCGGGCCCACGCCCAGAGCGTCACGCCCTACATGCTGGGCGGCGCGGCCTGGTATGGCCTGGTGACGGTGTGGTGGGCCGCGGCGGTGTCCCGCCCGCCGGTGCGCCACCGCCTTTCTCAGCTCTATGCCCTGCTGGGCGAGTACCTGCACCTCAAGGCCGAGATGCTGGAGCCCGTTCGCGACACCGACCGCGAACAGCGCCGCATGGCCCTGGCCCTGCACAACGGCCTGGTGGTCGATGCCCTGAGTGCCGCCAAGGAAAGCCTGTTCAGCCGCGTGGGCAAGGGCGACCCACCAGGCTGGCTGCGCGAGGCCCTGCACCAGTACCTCGCCGCGCAGGACATCCACGAGCGCACCAGTTCCTCGCACGAACAGTACGGCCTGCTCACCGAGGCCTTCTTCCACTCCGACGCCCTCTACCGCTGCCAGCGCGTGCTGGCCCTGCAAGGCGACCAGGCCCTGCGGCTCTCGGTGGCCATCGGGCAGAAAACCCCGCTGCAACACCAGGGCGCCACCTCGCGCGCCATCGAGGACATGCAGTCCGCCGTGCACCTGCTCGACGCCACCCGCCCCAGCGACCGCCCCCTGCGCGCCCTGCACGCCCTGCGCGACAACCTCACCGCCCTGGCCGGCGTGTTCGCCTCGGTGCCCCGGCCGCAGCCCGGCCCCTTCGACCACAGCATGGTCGACAGCCACCCCCGCAGCGTGGCCGAAGCCTGGAAGCGCCTGCGCGCCCAGTTCACCCTGCGCGCCCAGCTCTGCCGCCACGCCCTGCGACTGAGCCTGGCCCTGGTCATCGGCTTTGCCATCATGCAGGCCACCCACGACCCGCACGGCTACTGGATCCTGCTGACCATCGTCTTCGTGAGCCAGCCTCAGTACGCGGCCACGCTCCGGCGCCTGAGCCAGCGCATCGCCGGCACCGTCATGGGCCTGGCCCTGGGCTGGGCGCTGATCAGGCTGTTCCCCGGCGAGGTCTGGCAATCGGTGCTGCTGGCCGCGGCGGGCTCGGTGTTCATGGGCACGCGGCGCACCCACTACCCGGTGGCCACCTGCGCCATCACCACGCTGATGCTGCTGTCCTTCCACCAGATGGGCATGGCCGAGGGCGTGATCCTGACCCGCCTGCTCGACACCGTCACCGGCAGCGCCATCGCGGGCTTCGCGGCCCTGCTCGTGCTGCCCAACTGGCAATCGCGGCACTGGCACCAGCTGGCCGCGCAAAGCCTGCGGGCACAGGCTCAGTACCTGAGCGAGATCGTGCAGCAGTACCAGTCGGGCAAGCAGGACAACCTCGCCTACCGCCTGGCCCGCCGCAACGCCCACCGTGCCGATGCCGCCCTGGCCAACGCCTACGCGGCCATGCGGCAGGAGCCCGAGCGCGTGCGCCTGAACGAGGCGTCCTGCGGGCGCTTCCTCATCCTCTCGCACACCCAGCTGAACTACATCTCGGCCCTGGGCGCGCACCGCGGCGAAGAGGGCACGGCCCCGGTCGATGCGGCCCTGATGGGCATGAACCAGGCCCTGCAAGCCCAATTGCGTGACCTGGCCCAGGCGCTGGATGCGCCGCGCACGGTCAGCACCGTCTTGCTGGGCGCCCTGAGCGAACCCGGCGACGCCCCGGCCAAGGAGCAGGCCGAAGCCCTGCCCCGCGTGCAGCGCCTGCTGCGTCATCAGCTGGAACTGGCCTGGCGCCTGCAACCCGAACTGCGCCTGCAGGCGCGCGCCTTCAGCGCTTCAGGTCAGGCCCGCTGAGCCACACCCCGCCGCCAGGTGCCGCACCGGCCTGCCAGCCCACATAGCTGGACAAGGTCGGGTGCGGCGTGGGCAGCGGGTGCGTGTGGCTGGCCGTGACCACGGTCACGCGGGCCCCGGCGGCCTCTGCAGACCGGATGCCTGCTGGCGCATCTTCAAAGACCATGCACTCGGACACGGGCACACCCAGCAGGCGGGCACCCAGCAGGTAGGGGTCAGGCGCGGGCTTGCCCTGCTGCACGTCTTCCGCGCTGACCAGCAAGGGCGGCAGAGGCAGCCCTGCCGCCTCGATGCGGCGCAGGGCCAAGGCCCGCGGGGCCGAGGTCACCACCGCCCAGCGGTCGGCCGGCAGGGACTGCAGGAAGGCGGCCGCGCCCTCGATGGGCTCGACGCCCGCCACGTCCTCGATCTCGGCCTGGGTGATCCAGTCGGCCTCGGCCTGCGGGTCCACGCCCGGCAGGTTCTGGCGGCGGATGGTGTCGAGCGCCCGCATGCCGTGGATGGTGGGCAGGAAGCGCGGCACGTCCAGTCCATGGCGACTGGCCCAGCGCGACCACACCCGCTCGGCCGCGGCCAGGGAGGTCAGCAAGGTGCCATCCATGTCGAACAGGAAGGCGGCGTGGGTGGAGGTGGGGCGATCGGTGTGCAGGTCCATGGGCCCGATGCTAAGGCCATCGGGTGCGGCAAGGCCGCAGGACTCAGCGCATCACGCGCGAGAGCGCCTGCGCCACACGCCCCACATTGCCGTGGTGGAGGCCCGCCACACACAGGCGGCCGCTGCGCACCAGGTAGATGCCTTCCTGCTCGCGCAACTGGTCGACCTGCTCGGGCGAAAGCCCGGTGTAGCTGAACATGCCCTGTTGTGACAGCAGGTGGGCGCAGGCCGTCTGCGGTGCCTTGGCCTGCAGCACCTCCACCAGGGCCGCACGCATCTGCTGCAGGCGGGTGCGCATCACGTCCAGCTCCTGCATCCAGCCCTGGCGCAAGGCCGGGTCGCTCAGCACCATGCCGACCAGGTCGGCCCCCAGGGCCGGCGGGCTGGAGTAGTTGCGGCGCACCGTGGCCTTGAGCTGGCCCAGCACGTGTTCGGCCTGCGTGGCCGATTCGCACACGATGGACAGGCTGCCCACGCGCTCGCCATACAGCGAGAAGGTCTTGGAAAACGAGTTGCTCAGCAGGTAAGGCAGTCCCGCCTGGTCGAGCACGCGCAGCAGGTGGGCGTCTTCGTGCAGGCCCTGGCCGAAACCCAGGTAGGCCATGTCCAGGAAGGGGATCAGGCCACCGGCCTGCAGCACGGGGAGCAGCTCGTCCCACTGGGCGGGCGTGAGGTCGACACCGGTGGGGTTGTGGCAGCAGGGGTGCAGCAGCACGATGCTGCGGCGGGGCAAGGTGGCCAGCCGGGCCTTCATGGCCTCGAAGTCCACGCACAGGCGCTCGCGGTCGAAGTAGGGGTAGGTGTGCACGGTCAGGCCCGCGCCCTCAAACAGCGAGATGTGGTTGTCCCAGGTCGGGTCCGACACCCACACGGCCGAATCGGGGAAGTGGCGCCGCAGGAAATCGGCGCCCACCTTCAGCGCACCCGAGCCACCCAGTGTCTGGATGGTGGCCACGCGGCCCTCTGAGAGCACCCGGCTGTCCTGGCCAAACAGCAGCCGCTCGACGGCGGCACGGTAGCCCGCGTCGCCTTCCATGGGCAGGTAGAGGCTGGGTGCCTCGCGCTTGGCCATGGCCCGGGGCAAGGCAGCCCGCACCGAGGCCAGTTGCGGCACGCGGCCGTCTTCGCCCTGGTAGATGCCGATGCCGAGGTTGACCTTCTCGGGGCGAGGGTCGGCCTTGTAGCGCTCCATGAGCGAGAGGATGGGGTCGCCGGCGTAAGGCTGGACGTGGTCGAACATGAGGGTCTCCGAAATCGAAAAAGAAGGGCCAGGGATCAGGCCAGGTAACGGTCGGGGCGGTGGTTCATGGCGATGATGGTGTTGAGCACCACCGCACCGCCCACCGAGGCCAGCAGCAGCGGGGGCGACACCACCGCAAAGGACGCCAGCAGGATCAGCAGGTCAAAACCCAGCTGCACATGGCCGGCACGCACGCCGTAGCGCTCTTGCGCGAACAGGGCCAGGATGCCCGTGCCTCCCAGGCTGGCGCGGTGGCGGAACAGCACCAGGAAGCCCAGGCCCATCACCGCATTGCCAAAGAGTGCGGCGTAAAACGGGTTCACGTGCGCCACCTGCAGGAAGAGCGGGTGCACCTCGGCGAACACCGACACCAGGCCCACGGCCAGCACGGTCTTGACCACCAGGGCACGCCCCATGTAGCGCAAGGCCAGCAGGTAGAAGGGGATGTTGATGAGGAAAAAGGCCAGGCCGAAGCGCACCCCGGTGGCGTAGTGGATGAGGAAGGCCAGGCCGGCCGTGCCCCCGGTCAGCGCACCGGTCTGCTTGATCAGGTGCACACCAAAGGAGACGACCAGGGTGCCGATGACCAGGGCCACGGCGTCTTCCAGAGGGCTGTGCGGCGCGCGCACCATGGGCTCGGCGGGCGCCATGGCCGGCCGGGGGCTGGGGCGGCGGCTCATGCCTGCGTCGGCAGCATGCGGCCGCTTTCCTTGATGCGCTCCAGCACCACCGAGGTCCGCACATGGGCCACGCAATCGGGCAGGGCCGAGAGGCTGTTGAGCAGGCGGTTGAGCGCGGCCAGGTCGCCCACGGCCGCCTTGATGAGGTAGTCGTGGTCGCCCGTGAGCTTGAAGACATCGCGCACCAGGGGCTCGTCGCGCACGAAACGCAACAGGGACTCGACCGAGTCATGGGCCTGACGCACCAGGCGCACCTCGATCAGGCTGAGCAGGGGCGTGCCATCGGCCTGGGGCGAGAGCTGGGCGTGGTAACCCAGGATCAGCCCGCGCTGCTCCAGGGCCACCCGACGCCGTGCGCATTGCGACGACGACAGGCCCACCAGGTCGGCCAGTTCCTGGCTGGTCAGGCGGCCATCGTCGCGCAAGAGGTCCAGGATCTGGCGGTCATGGTGGTCAATGTCGAAGTCGGTGTCGCTCACGGAGTGATCCTCAAGGCAAAGGGGTGGTCAGCATGGCGGCGATGGTTCGCACGCCTTCAAGGTAGTTGCCCAGGCGCATGTTCTCGTCGGCGCCGTGCTGGTTGTTGTCGGCATTGACCAGGGGCACCACCACATAGGCCATTTTCAGCACATCGACCGCACCGCTCATGGGCAGGGTCGAGCCGATCATGCGCACCTTCTCGGGCTCGGTCTGGCTGGGAGCCCTCACGCCCTGCAGCACCCAGCGGGCCAGGGGCGAGTCCATGGCCACGCGGGCGGCCGTCGAGGTGCTGGGGTAGGCCAGCATGGTGAGGCGGGCCAGTTGGGGAAACTGGCTGCGCTCTTCGGGCGTGGGGGTCTCGCCCTCGATCAGGTGCACCCCCTGTGCCACCAGGTGCTGGCGCACCAGGCCCAGCATGCGCGCTGGCGGCGTCTCGGGCACGGTGCGGATGTTCAGGCTGGCCGTGGCCGTGGCCGGGATGGCATTGGCCGCCTTGGCACCCACCTGGCCTGCGCTCAGGCCCAGGATGTCGAGCGAGGGGTACTGCACGGCTTCCAGCGGGTTGGCCGCGAAGGGCGTGAGCCGCGCCAGCCCCAGGCGCTTGGCCAGGGCCGCCGCGGGCGGGGCCGTTTTGGCCATCAGCTGCCGGTCGGCCTCGCTGATGCTGACGCCGTCGTAGAAACCGGGGATGACGACGCGGCCCTCCGCGTCTTTCATGCTCGCCAGCAGCTGGCTCAGGCCCAACGCGGGGTTGGGGATCACGTTGCCCTGGTGGCCGCTGTGCTGCGCACTCAGGGGCCCAAACACGGTCAGGTCCAGCTGAATGGAACCGCGGTTGCCAAAGCTCACGCCCGGCTTGTTGTTGGCGGGCATGGCCCCGTCGTAGACGATGAGGCCGTCGCTTTGCAACAGAACCTGGTGCGCGGCCATGACGGTGTGCAGGCGGGGCGAGCCCTTTTCTTCCTCCGAGTCGAGCAGGAGCTTGATGTTCACCTCGGGCAGCTGGCCCGCAGCCTTGAGCGCATCGATGGCGGCGAGGAACATCACGATGGGGCCCTTGTCGTCGGCAGCGGCGCGCGCGAACACGCGCCACTCCGGGTCGATCGGACCGGTGCTCAATGTGCCCCAGGGCAGGGTCTGCCACTGGCCAGTGGCATCGCGGGCGCGCAGGGTGGGCGTCCAGGGGTCGGTTTTCCACTCCGAGGGCGTCACGGGCTGGGCATCAAAGTGCATGTAGAACAGCACCGTCTTGCGGCCCGGCTTGCCCGCAGGCAGCTCGGCAAACACCACAGGCTTGCCCTCGTTGGGCAGGGCCTGGGTGCGGAAGCCTCGGGCCTGAAAGGCCGCTTCCAACCAGGCGGCGTTGCGCTGGATGTCGTCCGGCCTGGCCGCGTCGGCCGGCATCGAGAGGAAGGCCTGGTAGGCCGGGAAGCTGAGCCTGGCAAAGTGCTCGGCCTGAGCGGGCGTCAGCACATGCTGGGCCCAGGCCGGGTTGGACACGCTGGCGAGTCCGGCCAACATCAGGGCGATGCCGCCGGAAAGCCGGCGCAGCACGCAACGGGGAGAGAAGGAAGGCATGAGGGAAGGCATGAGGGGTGTCATGATGGGGTGATCAGGCTTGCACGGCATCGGGCGCGGCGCTCGGTTCGATCGACGCGGCCTGGGCGCGCAGCCGTTCTGCACGCTGCTTCAGGGCATAACCTGCGGCCAGGCACAGCAGCCACAGGGGCAGCAGGATCACCGACAGGCGCATGCCCGGCGTCAGCCACATCACCAGCAAGATGCCGGCCATGAAGGCCAGGCAAAGCACATTGCTCCAGGGGTGGGCCCAGCTGGGGTACAGCGTGGTGCGGCCCCGCTTCGCCATCGCCTGGCGGAACTTCAGGTGGGTCAGGCTGATCATGGCCCAGTTGAGCACCAGAGCGGCCACAACCAGGGCCATCAGCAGGCCGAAGGCTTCACCCGGCATCAGGTAGTTGAGCAGCACGCAGGCACCGGTGGCCACGGCCGAGACGGCCAGGGCGGGCAGCGGGATGCCTCGGCGGTTGACGCGGGCCAGGGCAGCGGGCGCATGGCCTTGTTGTGCCAGGCCCAGCAGCATGCGGCTGTTGCAGTAGACGCAGCTGTTGTAGACCGAGAGCGCCGCCGTCAGCACGACGATGTTGAGCACCGTGGCCACGGCCTGGCTGTCCAGCGCCTGGAAGATCATCACAAAGGGGCTGCCACCCTGTTGCACCTGGCTCCAGGGGAAGAGCGAGAGCAGCACGGCCAGCGCGCCCACGTAGAAGATCAGGATGCGGTAGATGACCTGGTTGGTCGCCTTGGGGATGCTGTGCTGGGGCTCATCGGCCTCGGCGGCGGTGATGCCCACCAGCTCCAGGCCACCGAAGGAGAACATGATCACGGCCATGGCCATGACCAGCCCCCCGATGCCATGCGGGAAAAAGCCGCCCAGCGCCCAGAGGTTGCTGACCGCGGCCTGCGGCCCGGCCTGGTCGGCGGCCAGCAGGTAGCCACCGAACCCGATCATGCCGACGATGGCCAGCACCTTGACGATGGAGAACCAGAACTCCAGCTCGCCAAACAGCTTGACGTGCAGCAGGTTGATGCCGTTGATCAGCACAAAGCACAGCAGCGCCGAGACCCAGGTGGGCACACCGGGGAACCAGTACTGGACATAGATGCCCACGGCGGTGAGCTCGGCCATGCTGACCAGCACATAGAGCACCCAGTAATTCCAGCCCGAAGCAAAGCCGGCAAAGGGGCCCCAGTAGCGGTTGGCAAAGTGGCTGAATGAGCCCGCCACTGGCTCCTCGACGACCATCTCGCCGAGCTGACGCATGATGAAAAAGGCGATGAGACCGGCCAGGGCATAGCCCAGCAACACGGCAGGACCAGCGAGCTGGATGGTCTGGGCCACGCCCAGGAAAAGGCCAGTGCCAATGGCCCCACCCAGCGCGATGAGCTGGATGTGGCGGTTGCGCAGGCCACGCTTGAGATCGGGTGAAGAAGGTGCGGCGTTCATGGTGGAGGAGGGGGATGTGACCCTGCCCCATGAGCAAATACGGGACCATGCCGACAACAGATCAGAAAAGTCATTGCAAATCAATCACTTGCAAAAACAACATCGGCAAAAAGACGACCAATCCCCCGAAACAAAGCGCGAACATCGCATTCACAGGCTTTATTTTGCGTCATTCATGCACCAATAACTCCAATTCGCACCATTTGCGCACACAAGTCCGCTGAAAAAGCGCCACCTGGGCTTGCGCCGAAGCGCCATCGGGCTCCCGGCGGCCCAAACCGAGGCATGGCGCCCTGCCTCTGCACTATTTACGTGCATTTTCACGCTTACAGACAGCGTGTCATGGTTGCATGCATCGCCCATCCCGAACCACCCGCCCCCAGCAAACACCGCTTTCCATCGCGGTCAAGTCAGGCATCCCCCAGGGAAAAGAGGTCAAGAGAACGTTAGGCTGGCTTGAGCTGCCGCCACACAAATACATGAATTGGCATCTTTTTTGCTGACGCAAATCAGGCCACCTGAACCCACCTCGGGCAGGCACAGCCCCCTCCGCCGCCGCGATCCGGCGCCCATCCTTCTTTGCTTTTTTCCCTCCATGAAACTCCCCCACTCCTCTCTGTTGCCCGTGGCCCTGGCCGCCCTGGTCTGCGCCAGCGGCGCCCAGGCGCAATCCACCGTGACCGTCTATGGCCTGCTTGACGTGGGCATGACCTGGACCAACGACCGCGCCTCCTATCAGGGCAAAAGCTCCACCACCATGGACACCGGCGTGGCCCAAGGCAGCCGCCTGGGCTTCAAGGGCAGCGAAGACCTGGGCGACGGCATGCGCGCCAACTTCGTGCTGGAACAGGGCCTGAACGTCGACACCGGCGCGCTCGGCCAAGGTGGCCTGGCCTGGGGACGTCAGGCCTCGGTCGGTCTGGCTGGCGGCTTCGGTGAGATCTCCCTGGGCCGCATGTTCGACGTGATGGGCGAGGTCTTCCCGGCCTACGCCATCGGTGCCAACACGCCCGCAGGCTCGATGGCCTGGTCGCTGCCGATGTACTCGGCCGGTGGCGCCACCCTGGTGAACCGCGTCTACGGCTCCGCCCTGAACAACTCGGTTCGCTACCGCTCGCCCAAACTCGCAGGCTTCTCGGCCACGGCCACCTACTCGCTGGGCGAACAGACCGACTCCATCGTGACGGGCAGCACCTTCAGCGGCGCCCTGACCTACGCAGGCAGCAACTTCTCCACCTCGGTCGCCACCTACCAGCAACGCAACGCGAGCACCACGCAAGGCGACATCGCCGAATACGCTCTGGGTGCCTGGTACCAGGCCACACCCGATGTGCGCATCTTCAGCATGGCCTCGCAAGTGGGCTACTCGGCCGGCACCAAAGGCCGCGCCACCACCTACGAGCTGGGCATGAACTACAACCTGACGCCGCAATGGGTGCTGGGCTCGGGCCTGCAGGCCCAGAAGCGCCGCAACCTCTCGGGCGCAGAGCAGCTTACGCTGACGCTGGATTACCTGCTCTCCAAGCGCACCGATGTCTACGCGACCGTCGCCGCGGGCCGTGACCGCCAGTATGGCGCCCTGGTGGTGGCCGCGCTCGGCAGCGTCTCCAGCAACAGCGGGCAGACCGGCTTGCGTGTGGGCATCCGCCACAAGTTCTGATCCACAGGGGGCCTGCTGCGTCCCCTGTCAGCGGCATCGGCTACATGACGGACCCGGACGGCCCGCTCACTGTGCGCTCACTCAAGCGCCGTCGCGGGAGGGCGACGTGCTGCCTTTGGGCACCTCGCGGCGCGCGCTCTGTCGGGCGTTCATTCGCTCAAGTTTGCGCTCGTGACGGGCCTGCATCAGCCGGTCCCCGTCCTTGCTGCCGTCATGCCAGGTGCCCAACCAGTGGTCGAGAGGCACGAGGCCATCCCCCCCGAAATTGACCTCGAAGTATTTGTGATGCAGGTAGTGGGCGTAAGCGTGGGCGGCCAGGCCTCGGTCAGCCCCCAGCGCCAGCCTGTCAAAGCCCAGGTGCCCATTGATCGCACCAAAACTGGCCATGTGCAACTGGTACATGGCGACGATCGGGTTGGAGGGGATCACCAGATGCCACAGTGCCACAGCGTGGTACAGGAAGGCCTCCACAGGATGCATGCTCAGAGAAGACCAGGGGCTGGGGTTCACCGAGTTGTGGTGCACCGAATGGATCTTCTTGTAGAGCCAATCGGTGTGCAGGGCACGGTGGATCACATAGAAATGCACCTCGTGGATGGCAGGCGCCATCAACACCAGGGCAGCGAGATAGAGCGGGTGATCCGCCCATGCCAGCCAGGGCGCCAGCCCATTCGCGAAGGCCCACAAGAAGGCCACCTGCACCACCGTCCACAAAGGCACCGAGATCAGCACGCTTCGCAGGAAGTTGTCGATGTTCTGGCTGCGAAACCAGAACACATCAGATGCCTGCTCTGACGGGAACTTGTGGTGGTACTTGAACAGGCGCCCTTGCACCTTTCGAAGGCAATAACGCCACTCGAAGAGGCCATAGAACACCACGTAAGCAAACCAGTTGACCAGCAGCATCCCGCCGCACCAGGACCAGGACAAGGTCTTCATGGTGGCGACCTCGGGCACCACGGCGTACCACCAAAGCAGGGCCGTGGCCATGTGGAAGGCATTCCAGGGAAAGAGGTAGCCAGGAATCCATTTCAGAACCTGGGTGAGTCGAGGGGGCCAGGCCCAGAAAGGCGCAATCTCGTTGCGCCGGTGCGGGGCCCAGTCGCCTCGTTTGTTGCGAACCCCTGAGAGCGTGTCATCCATGGCCATGTGGGCCCTCCTGTGCAAATGTTGGGTGATTTCAGATGCTTTTGCACCCGGTTGCATTGCACTTTAGAGAAACATTCAGGGATTTATCTAGGTGATTACCCGCAAGTAAATGGCATTCAAGCACTGAAAGCCGTCACATAATCTACTCAACAGCCACCCATCTTGCACCCGGATGCAAACCGGCGCGCAAGGAAGGAAGCCGCAGCCAATCGCCGCTGACTCAGCCTGTTCTTCGGTGCGAGTTTCGGAGCACGAGGGTGCCTGGCGCCCACAGAGAAGGGGTCGCCACCGAGTCCGGCTCCACCAGCCTCAGGATGGCCTCGGTCACCAGATGCGAGAGCGGCTGCCGGAAGGTGGTCAGCTCATACGGCGGTGCCGCCGCCATCTCGATGTCGTCGAAGCCCACGATGGCCATGCGCCCTGTCTGACCTGACTGGGCCAACGCGTCCATGGCACCAATCGCCAGGATGTCGCTTTCGCAGAACAGGGCCTCCAGGCGCGCTGCACGCGGCGTGGACTGCAGATGCGTCAGCAGGGCCTGAAGGCCGTCCAGGCGACTGTAGTGTGGCGCGGACAGCGTACAGGCCATGGGCACGCCTTGCGACGCCAGGCGCTCGCGGAAACCGTCCTGACGTCGCAACTCGGTTCGCTCCGAATCGGGCCCGGACATGTAGCCGATGCGGCGATAGCCCTGCGCCAGAAACAGATCGGCGATCTCGGCGCCAGCGGCATGTCCATCCGTGGTCACACATGGGATGTCTTGCTGCGCGCTGTGGCGCGACATCACCACCAGCGGGATGTGCTTGATTTTTTGCGCCAGCTCGATGAGCTGGTGGTCGAGCGTGGTGCCCATGAACATGATGCCGTCGACCTGGAACTGGTCGGCCAGACGCAGGGCCGCACCAGGCTCATGCTCGCCGCTCTGGTTGAGCAGCAAGGCGCTGTAGCCCCGCGCCTGCAGTTGCCGTGTGGCTTCGTTCAAGAGGCTCAACATGTTGGGGTTGTCGAGCTCGTCAACCACCAGGGCGACCAGTTTCGTGCGCCGGGTCGAGAGGCTGCGGGCCAGCAGGTTGGGGGCATAGCCCAGTTCGGCCGCCACCTCGCGCACGCGCGCTCGCACCTCGGGTGCGATCGAGGCGCCATCGGTGAAAGCCCTGGACACCGTCCATTTGGAGACGCCAAGGTGGACCGCCACGTCTGTGGCGGTGATCTTCTTTTTGCGAGCGGGTTCTGTGGCCATGGGCAATGGGTCGATTCGGGGCCACATCCATGCAGCCCGACCGCCCATTGTTCGCGATTTTGGCGCCTCAGTTCGAGGCAAAGCCTGCCATGTTTTCCTTTGTCACCAGCTCGAAGGGGACCATGACATGGGTGGGCGCCGACTTGTCCCCCTTGGCCATGCGCAGCACGAGGTCGACGGCGCCCGAAGCCTGCGCGCGGGCATTCTGGAACACCGTGACGGCGAGGTCGCCCTTGGCCATCTCGGTCAGGGCGTCGGGCGTGGCGTCCACCCCCGCCACCAGCACCTTGGCAGGACTGATCTTGGCCTGACGCAACGCAATCAAGGCACCGATGGCCATCTCATCGTTGTTGGCAGCCACGGCGTCAATTTTGACCCCGGCACTGATCCACTTGCTCATCAGGTCGATGCCCTGGGTGCGCTGCCAATTGGCCGTCTGCTCTTCCACCACCTTGATGCCGGGGTACTTCTTGAAGACCTCCTTCGCCCCCGCGGTGCGAGCCTCGGCGGCATCGGTCGACAGCTGGCCCAGCATGATCACCACATTGCCTTTGCCATTGAGGCGCTTGGCCAGGGCCTCACCCTGGATCTGCCCGGCAACCTTGTTGTCAGAGCCCACAAAGCCCACGCCCTGCCCCAGCTTTTCTTCGGGCAGGCGGTTCACGTAGACCAGCGGGATACCGGCCTTGCGCGCGGCATCGCTCATGCGCTTGGTCGCGGCCGTGTCTGCCGGGCTCACGATGATGGCGCTCACCTTTTGAGCCACAAAGGACTCGACCTGCCCCAGTTGCCGTCCCACGTCGCCACGGGCGTCCTCGAACTGCAGTGAGACCCCTTTGAGTTCCTGCCCACGCTTCTGCATGCCATTGCGCAGGATGGTCAGAAAGTTGTCATCGAACTGGGCCATGGCCACGCCGATCTTGGTTTGAGCGATGGCGGCGCTTGGCAACATGACCGCGACCAGGGCGGCAGAAATCCACTTCTTCATGCTTGTCTCCTCAGAGGGTAGATGGGTCCGACGTGCAGTGTGCATGACGGCAAAAGCCCGATGCCATCGAAGTGAAACAACGACTGGCTGCTCGGCGATCGCAGTGTAGAAACCTGATTCCTTTTTAGAACATGGGGAGAAACCCGTTTCTGTTATCAATTTTCAAGCTCGCGCAAGACACTGCGCGTAAACCCTAGTTCCGCCCTCTTGCATCAGCGCCTAAATTGCACCCGGGTGCAACTGCACTCGGGTGCAAATTCATGCGCCACACCGCCAGACACCATCAAACAGGACGTTCTCATGAGCACCAGCACAGCAGGGCGCAGCCCTTTCACCCTGGCCGTTTCCTCCGAAATGGTCTTCCTTTCCCTGCCTCCGGTGGAGCGCGTGCGCCGTCTGCACGAGCTGGGCTTCCAGGTCGAAATCTGGGACTGGACAAAGCACGACATCTCGGCCCTGGCCCGTACAGGGGCCACCTTCTCCTCGATGACGGGTTACGTCACCGGCCGCCTGGCCGACGACGCCGGTGCTGACGAATTGCTGAAAACGGCAGCCCAATCCATCCCCGTGGCCAAAGACCTGGGCATCCCTCGCTTGAATCTGCATGGCACCGGACTGGGCGACAAGGGCCTGCCGGTGACGCCCTGCGAAGTCGTCACCGGCACGATGTGGCTCAAGGCGCGTGACACCCTCAGCCGCCTGGCCGACCTGGCAGAGCAGCATGGCGTGACCTTCATGCTGGAGAACCTCAACCAGCCGGTAGACCACCCTGGCACGCCCTTCGGCCGGGCCGAAGACACACTGGCCCTGGTCTCGTCCATCAACCGCCCTGCGCACCTGGGGCTGAACCTCGACCTCTATCACGCCCAAATAGGCGAAGGCAACCTGGTCGAGCTGACCCAACGTTGCCTGCCCTGGATTGCGGAGATCCAGGTGGCCGATGTGCCGGGCCGTTGCGAGCCAGGCACCGGCGAGATCCACTACCCGGCCATTGCCCGTGCCCTCGACGCCGCGGGCTGGCAAGGCGTCATCGGCCTCGAAGGCTGGGCCGCCACAGACGACGAGTTGGCCCTGCAACGCTTCCGCTCTGCTTTCACCCTCTGATCCAGCGTGGATCAGGCCCCCCCTTCTCTCAAGGACCACACCATGAGCTCAAAGAAAAAACTCCAGATCGCCCTGATTGGCGCCGGCCGAATTGGCAGCTCGCACGCCGAGATCATCGACCGCCGACTGCACAACGCCGAACTGGTGGCCGTGGCCGACCCGGCGCCCGGCGCTGCGGCGCGCCTGGCAGACCATCTGGAATGTGATCGGATCATCACCGACCCGGCAGAAGTCTGGGCAGATCCGGGCATCGATGCCGTCGTGATCGCCTCGCCCGCCCGCTTTCACACGCCACTGGCCGAATCGGCCGCGCGTGCAGGCAAGCATGTGTTTTGTGAGAAGCCCATGGCCTTGAGCATCGCCGAGGCCGAAAGGGTGATCCAGGCCGTGAAAGACAGTGGCGTGCACCTGCAGGTGGGCTTCAACCGCCGTTGGGACCGCGCCTTTGCAGCGGGCCGAGACGCCGTGGACAAAGGCCAGATTGGCGAGGTGCAACTGATGCGTTCGCTCACGCGCGACCCGGGCCCCTGGGGCGGCGACCCGGCCAAGGTGCCCCAATGGACCATCTTCTACGAGACCCTGATCCACGACTTCGACACCTTGTTGTGGCTGAACCCTGGCGCCCGCCCTGTCGAGGTCTTTGCTCAGGCCGATGCGCTGGTGCGTCCGGATGCCCGCGCCTCTGGCCACCTCGACACCGCCGTCGTCACCATCCGCTTCGACAACGGTGCCCTGGCCGTGGCGGAGGCCAATTTCAATGCCCTGTATGGCTACGACATCCGCGGTGAGGTGTTTGGCAACAAGGGCATGGTGACCATGGGCGACGTGCAAAAGTCCAACCTCAAGCTCTTTGGCGCACAAGGCATTTCTGCAGACACCTGGCGACTCGACACGCAGGAGTTTGCCGACGCCTACACGGCGCAATTCCAGCACTTCACGGACGCCTGCCTGGGCATCCGTCCGTTCTCGGCCCCCACGGGTCGCGATGCACGCGCCGCGCTGGCCGTGGCACTCGCCGCCATCGAGTCGGTCAAGCACAATGCACCCGTGGCGGTGGAGCGCATCGCCGCGCTGTAACCCCCCTCTTCTGCTGCCGCACCATGTCACGCAAAGTCACCCGAACCGACGTCGCCCTGAAGGCCGGCGTGTCCAAATGGACCGTTGCCCGCGCTTTCGTGCCGGGCTCGTCGATCTCTGACAAGGCGCGCGCCGACGTTCTGGCTGCGGCAGATGAACTGGGTTACCGGCCCAACCTGCTGGCGCGCAGCCTGGCCACCAAGACGACGAACCTTGTCGCCGTCCTGGTGGACGACTTCGCAAACCCCTACAAGCTGCGCGCCATCGAGGCCCTGACCAAAGCCCTGTCCGCAGAAGGACTGTCGGCGCTGCTGGTGCCCATCGACGACCAGACCGACCATGCCGACGCCGTGCTGCATGCTGACCAGCGCCAGGTGGATGCCATCGTGCTGCTGGGCACAGCCTTTCGCAACAGCACGCTGGAGGCCTCACGCAAGCCCGGCAGCCCGCCGATGTTCGTGCTGGCACGTGAGAGCACGGTCGACGGCATTCCCTACGTCAGCTGCGATGCAAAGACTGCCATGCACGACATCGTGACCCACCTGGTGGCGCAGGGGTACCAGAAGCCGGCCTTCATGTCGGGCCCCAAAACCCTGTCCACCGCACTGGGGCGACAAAAGTACTTCCGCCAAAGCTGGGCCAAACACGGGGTGAAGGAGATCCCCGAGATCGAAGTCGGCAGCTACGACGCCAGGCTGGCTGCAGAGGCGCTGCGTGCCAGCTTGCGCACGCGCTTCAAGCAAGGCAGCTTCGACGTGCTGGTCTGTGAAAACGACGTGCTGGCCATGGGGGCCATGGACGTGATCCGCCACGAGTTCCGCCTCAAGGTCCCCAAGGACATCGCGGTGGTCGGCTTTGACGGCATGGACATGGCAGCCCTGGCTTCCTTCGGTCTGACCACCTATGAGCAACCCATCGATGCCATGGCGCGCCGGCTGGTCGAGATGCTGCTCGAGGAAGAACCCGCCCGCGCCAACAAACTGGTGGGCCAGTTGCGTGTGCGCAGCTCCAGCTGAGGACTGCCGCACCCCTTGAATCCGACCCAGGTCGGTGGTTTTGCCTCACTGGCGCAGGCCAGTGAGGCCTTTTTTTGTCCCGATGGCCGCTTCAATCGTCGGAGCCGGCGCTCGCCGACTTGCCCGCAGCCAGCTCGGCATGACGCGGCGAAAGGTTGTCGAGGATGAGGTGCAGGGACTCGTTGAGCTTGCGGATCTGGAGCGGGGTCATGCCCTCGAAGCTGCGCGCAAAGATGTGGTGGATGGCCAGCTTGCTGCGGGCGATGGCGTCACGGCCCAGGTCGGTGATGGTGACCAGGGTGACGCGCGCGTCCTGCGGGGAGGTCATGGTGTCGACCAGCCCCTCCGCCTTCATGCGGTAGACGATCTTGGTGACCGTCGAGAGCTTGGTGATGGCATGCAGGGAGATCTCGGACATGGAGCTGCTGCCGTTCTCGTTGAGGATGAACAGCGTGCGCCAGGTCGGGATGTCCATGTCCACGGCCTTGAGGGCGCGTTCCATCTCGAGGGTGTAGACCCCATAGACCCGGGCCAACCAGTAAAAAGGAAAGTCTTCCTTGACGAAATCGGGGCTGGCAGGGTTGAACTGGGTCACGGCAGAAGCGCAGTCTGAACAGGGGCAAGCGAAGGGCTTGGGAGGATATTACCCCGTGTGCGCAGCCCCTGGGCGCACACGGGGATCACGCTCAGGCCAGCTTGTCCTGGTGGCTGCCGTGCAGACCCAGGTAGGCCTGCACGATGCGGGGGTCGTCGGCCAGCTGTGCCGCGGGGCCCGACATCACGACGCGCCCCAGCTCCAGCACATAGGCCTGGTCGGCCACACGCAGCGCGGCGCGCGCGTTCTGCTCGACCAGCAAGATGGAGACCCCCTTGGCACGCAGCTGCACGATGATGGCGAAGATGTCGCGCACCACGAGTGGGGCCAGGCCCAGGCTGGGCTCGTCGAGCATGAGCAGGCGCGGGCGCCCCATGAGGGCGCGGCCCAGGGCCAGCATCTGGCGCTCGCCGCCCGAGAGCGTGGCGGCCTCCTGCTTGCGGCGCTCCTTCAGGCGGGGAAAGAGCGAGAAGACCTCGTCCAGCATGACCTTGTGCTGCGCAGCCGACTCGCCACGCAGGCGGTAGCCGCCCAGGCGCAGGTTGTCTTCCACCGACATCGAGGCAAACAGCGCCCGCGACTCCGGCACCAGCGCCACGCCCTGTGCCACGCGCTGATCGACCTGGGCCTGGCCTTGCAGACGGCCATCGACGCGGATCTGCCCCGAGGTGGTGGGCAGCACGCCCATCAGCGCCCCCAGCAGCGTGCTCTTGCCCGCGCCGTTGGGTCCGATCACGGTGACGATCTCGCCGGGGCGCACGCGCAAATTGAGCCCGCGCACGGCCTCGATCTTGCCGTAGGCCACCGAGAGGTTCTCGACGCTGAGCAGGTCCTGCGCGGTGTCGGTCACGGCTCCGGCCTCGGCCGGGCCCACAAGGGTGTGTGCGTTCATGCTTCGGCTCCCAGATAGGCTTCGAGCACCTTGGGGTGGGCCTGCACATCGGCAGGCAGGCCTTCGGTGATCTTCTCGCCAAACACCATCACGACCACGCGGTCGACCAGGTTCATCACAAAGTCCATGTCGTGCTCGACCAGCAGCACGGCCAGGCCTTCTTCGCGCAAGCGGCCCAGCAGCTCGGCCAGGGCCTGCTTTTCGCGCAGGCGCAGACCGGCAGCGGGCTCGTCGAGCAGCAGCACGGCCGGGTCGGCACACAGGGCACGGGCGATCTCGACCAGGCGCTGCTGGCCCAGGGCCAGGTTGCCGGCCTCGACGTTGGCCAGGTGGGCCAGGCCCACGCGGGCCAGCTGGCGCTGGGCTTCGACGATGAGGCGAGCTTCTTCGGCGCGGTCCAGACGCAGGGCGCTGCGCAGCAGACCGGCATGGCCACGGAGGTGGGCACCCAGCACCACGTTGTCCAGCACCGTCATGGTGGGCAGGAGCTTGACGTGCTGGAAGGTGCGCGACAGGCCAGCCTGGGCCACTCGGCGCGAGGCCCAGCCCTTGATCGACTGCCCCAGGAAGCGGATCTCGCCCGAGGTGGGCCGGTCGACACAGGAGAGCTGGTTGAACAGCGTGCTCTTGCCCGCGCCATTGGGGCCGATGACGGCCAGGATCTCGCCAGCGTGCAGGGTGAGGTCGATGTCGCGGTTGGCCACCAGGCCGCCGAAACGGCGGGTCACGCCCTTGACTTCCAGCACCGGCTCACCACGCGCGGGCAAGGCCCGACGCGGCAAAGCCTCGATGCCATCGGCGATTGGCGCCGGCGCCCCCTTGGCCGCATGGAACCAGCGGCGGTGGACCGCGCCCCACAGGCCTTGCGGGGCCTTGTGCATCAGGCCGATGATGATGAGACCGAAGACGATGGACTCGTAATTGCCGCCCTGCCCCAACAGGCTGGGCAGCCAGTCCTGCAACACGTCACGGCCCAGGGTCACGATGACCGCACCGGCGACGGCCCCCCAGAGGTGGCCCACGCCCCCCATCAGGGCCATGAACATCACATCGATGCCGGCGGTCACGCTGAACGGCGCAGGGCTGACGAAACGCTGGTTGCAGGCATAGAGCCAGCCGGAGAGCGCCGCCAGCAAGGCCGAGAGCACGAAGGCGGCCATCTTGGTGCGGAACACCGGCACCCCCATGGACTCCGCCATGAGCTGGCCACCGTTGAGCGCACGCAAGGCCCGGCCACTGCGCGAATCCAGCAGGAAGCGGCAGAGCAGCAAGGCCAGGCCCAGGCTCAGCCAGATCGGCCAGGCCATGCGGACGGGGGTGTCCAGCAGCCAGGGGCCAATCTGCAGGGAAGGCAGGCCCGTGAGGCCCGAGTGCGACCCCAGCGACTCCAGCGTGCCGAACAGGTAGTACAGCGCCAGCGCCCAGCAGATGGTGCCCAGGGGCAGGTAATGGCCCGAGAGCCGCAGCGTCACGCCACCCAGCACCAGGGCCACGACGGCGGTGACCAGCAGGCCCACGGGCAGGGCCAGCCAGGGTGAGCCCGCCAGAAAGGACAGCGCCGCGGGCACATCGGTGCCCACGGTCAGCCAGGCGCAGGTGTAGGCGCCCAGGCCGATGAAGGCGGCCTGCCCGAAGCTGGTCATGCCCGATACACCGGTCAGCAGGATCAGGCCCAGGGTGGCCAGGGCCGCCAGGCCGATGTTGTTGAGCAGGTTGACCGAGAAGGTCGGCAACCAGGGCACGCTGAGCAGCAAGGCCAGCAGCAACAGGGGACCGGCGCGGCGCCCCAGCCAGGCCAGACGGCGCTCGGCCGGTTTGCTGGCATCGATCGACAGGATGGCGCTCATGCGCGGTCCTCCTCATGGTGACGGCTGTTCAGGGATCGCCAGAGCAGCACGGGCAGGATCAGGGTGAAGACGATGACCTCCTTGTAGGAGCTCGCCCAGAAGGTGGAATAGGCCTCGACCATGCCGACCGACAAGGCCCCGATGGCGCCCACGGGGAAGCTCACCAGGCCACCGATCACGGCGCCCACGAAGCCCTTGAGGCTGATGAGGAAGCCAGAGTCGTAATACAGCGTGGTCAGCGGCGCGATCAGGATGCCCGAGAGCCCGCCGATGAAAGCGGCCAGGCCAAAGCACAGGCGCCCTGCCATCGAGGGCGAGATGCCCATCAGCTCGGCACCCAGGCGGCTCACGGCGGTGGCGCGCAGGGCCTTGCCTTGCAGCGTGCGCTCGAAGAACAACGCCAGGGCCACGATCAAGGCCAGCGTGACCACCAGCACCCACAGGGTCTGGGCATTGAGACGCAGCAGGCCGAGCTCCAGGCCCTCTTCACTGAAGGGCAGCGTGTGGGCACCTTCGGCACCGAACATCAGCAGCGCCACACCCACCAGCACGGCGTGCAGGGCGATGGAAACGATGAGCAGCACCAGGCCATGGGCACCGGCGATCGGGCGGAAAAACAGGTCGTAGAGCCAGGGGCCCAGCGGCACGATGAGGGCCAGGGTGTAGAGCACCTGGGCGGCCATGGGCCAGTCCTGCGCGGGCCAGAAGCGGCCGATCAGGAAGAGCGCCACGGCGTACACCGGTGGCATCAGGTCAAGCCAGGTGAACCGACGGGCGGCGGCACCACCCGAGCGGGCCCACCACAGGCGCTGCACGACCACGGCCAGGGACAAGCCCAGAACCAACCAGGCCAGCCGCACCGGCTGCCCGGCCTGCAGGGCCCCCATGCACATGGCACCGAAGGTGACGAACTCACCTTGCGGCACCAGCAGCACGCGGGTGACGGTGAAGACCAGGACGATGGATAGGGCCAGCAGGGCGTAGATCGCCCCGTTGGTGACCCCATCCTGCCCCAGCAGGAGTGCGATCTGGAGGTTCATGGCTGGCTCACTTCAGCAAGGTCCACTGGCCGTTCTTGACGGTGATCAGCTCGCGGCCGCGCTCGTCGAAGCCGCTGTGGTCGGTCGGGCTCATGTTGTAGACACCCTGGGTGGCCTTGAGCTCCTTGGTCTTCTCGATGGCGTCGCGCAGGGCGCTGCGGAAGGCCGGTGTGCCGGGCTTGCCCCCCTTGAGGGCCGCAGGGATGGCGGCCTGCAGCAGCAGACCGGCGTCGTACACGTTGGCCCCGAAGGTGGCCGGCTTGCTGCCGTTGAGCTTTTCGTAGGCGTTCACGTAGTCCAGCGCCAGCTGGCGAGTGGGGTGGCTGGCGGGCACCTGGTCGAGCACGAGCATGGCGCTGGCGGCCAAGATGGTGCCCTCGACCTTCTTGCCGCCCAGGCGCAGGAAGTCCTGCAGCGCGGCGCCGTGGGTCTGGTAGATCTTGCCCTTGAAGCCGGTGTCGAACAGGGTGGTGTGCGGCAGCACCGACGAGCTGCCCGGCGCGGCGATCAGCACCACATCGGGGCCGGCCCCCATGACCTTGAGGGCCTGCGCCGTGACCGAGGTGTCCTGGCGCTGAAAGCGCTCGGCGGCCACCACCTTGATGCCCTTTTCCTTGGCCAGCTCGGAGAAGACCTTGTTCCAGTTGTCGCCGTAGGCGTCGGCCGTGCCGATGAAGCCCACGGTCTTGACCTTGGTGGCAGCCATGTGGTCGACCAGGGCGCGGGCGATGAGGTCGTCGTTCTGCGTGGTCTTGAAGACCCATTTCTTCTGCTCGGTCATGGGCAGCACCACGGCGGCCGTGCCCACCGGGGCAAACATGGGCACACCGGCTTCGGCCACGAACTGGATCACACCCATCGCATTGGGCGAACCGCTGGGGCCAATGATGGCATCGACGCGGTCTTCATTGATCAGCTTCTTCACCGCGGTGACCGATGCGGTCGGGTCGCTGGCGTCGTCAAGCGAGATGTAGGTGATGGTTTCACCCGCCACCTTGGTGGGCAGCAGGGGCACGGTCTTCTTCTGTGGCTGGCCGACCAGGGCAATGGGGCCGGTCGACGAAGAAATGACACCCACCTTGATCTCGGCGTGGGCCAGCAGCGGCAGGGCCGCCAGCAGACAGGCGTTCAGGGCAGGACGGGCAAAACGATGGAGGGACATCAGGGACTCCATGCGCGGCGAGCGCATCAGGGATGGGGGGATGGTGCGGCCAGTGGGGCGACCTGGCACCGAGGGGCAGTCATCGCAGATCGGTGGAGAGACAGGCTGTCGAGGACACAGGCCTTCTTCAGCATCTTTCATGCCACTTTTCAAGTTTTATTGTGTCAGCAGCATCGCCCCAGGCACACCGGGCAAACACCCATATCGCACGCCTTTTCAAGCAAAGATCATCGGCCACCAAGACCCCATTTCGGGGCGTAAACGCCCCATAAACAAGCGCACATCTGCGTTTCTGCACCACTTTTACTCGGTCTTTCAGATGGGTCTTTTTGCTTGACTTTTCACGCTTTAATCACTATCGTTTTCACACATCCCCTCGCCAGACGACTTCCCTCGGTCGCCCCTCGCACTCCCTGTTCGCCCACGGCCCGGCCTGCTCGCCAGGCGCCCGTGGCCTGACGGCGGCACACGGCACCGACGCATCCACGGCAGGGCTGATTCGACCCCTATCCGGAGCCCTCCCCATGACAAATGCCATG
>NZ_JAIZVX010000279.1 GCF_021768455.1 Aquabacterium sp.
CTGGTGAACCCGGGCGCGATCCCGCTGGAAATCATCGAGGTGCAATCGGGCAGCTACCTGGGTGAGGACGACATCGTGCGCTTCCAGGACAACTACGGTCGCTCACCGGCCTGATCCCGCACGGCGCGCCTGGCCTGGGCCGGGCGCTGAACAAAAAAGCCTCCGCATGCGGAGGCTTTTTTCATGCTGGTGGTGGCCAGGGTCAGAGGCCCAGGTGTCCCAGCAGGTCACGGGGATGGGCGGCGATCACGTCGGCGCCCCAGTCGGCGATGTCACCGTTGTGGCCGATGTAGCCCCAGCGCACCGCAGCGCTGGGCATGCCGGCCGCAATGGCCGCCTGGATGTCGCGGAGGTCGTCTCCCACGTACAGGGTGCGGGCAGGCGCCACGCCGATCTGCTCGCAGGCCGTTAGCAGGGGCAGGGGGTGGGGTTTGGCCTGTGCGGTGGTGTCACCGCTGACGATGACGGCGGCGCGCTGGGTGAGTCCCAGGCCGTCCATCACGGGCAAGGTGAAGCGGTGCGGTTTGTTGGTGACCACGCCCCACTGCAGCCCGGCGGCTTCGATGGCGTCGAGCACCTCGGCAAAGCCGTCGAACAGCACCGTGGTGTCCGCCAGGCAGTGGCTGTAGGCGGCGAGGAAGCCCAGGCGCAGGGTTTCGAATTCGTCGTGCCCAGGGTGGATGTTCAGGCCGACGCCAATCAGGCCGCGTGCACCCGCCGAGGCATAGGGACGCAACTCCTCCAGGGGCATGGGCGGCAGGCCGCGGGCCACCCGCAGGTGGTTGAGCGCGCCGCCCAGGTCGCCCGCGGTGTCTGCCAGGGTGCCGTCGAGGTCGAACAGGATGGCCTGAGGCGGCTCGCTCCAGCGGATGCGGCTGACCTCATGCGGGCCGGGGCGAAGGGCGGCGTTGCTCATGGTGCGCTCAGGGGCTTGCGACAGGCCACGAGGTAGTTGACGCTGGTGTCTTCGTTGAGGCTGTATTGCTGGGTCAGCAGGTTGTAGCCCATGCCTTTGAACTGGACGGGGTTCAGGCCGGCTTCGCGGATCCAGCGGGTGAGTTCGGCCGGGCGGATGAAGCGGCCAAATTCGTGCGTGCCCTTGGGCAGCAGCTTGAGGATGTACTCGGCGCCCAGGATGGCAAACAGGTAGGACTTGGGGTTGCGGTTCAGGGTCGAGAAAAACACCCAGGCGCCCGGTTTGGCCATGGTGTAGCAGGCGCGCACGATGGAGGACGGGTCGGGGACGTGTTCCAGCATTTCCATGCAGGTGACCACGTCGAAGTGACCGGGCTGTTCGGCGGCGAGGTCTTCGGCAGAGACGCTGCGGTAGGCGATGTTGGGCAGGCCGGCTTCCATGGCGTGCAGCTGGGCCACCTTGAGCGGGCGGTCTGCCAGGTCAACGCCCAGAACGTCGGCGCCCTTGCGCGCCATCGATTCGGCGAGGATGCCGCCACCACAACCCACGTCCACCACGTTCTTGCCCTTGATGGCGGCGAGCTGGTCGATCCAGTCCAGGCGCAGGGGGTTGATCTGGTGCAGGGGGCGGAATTCGCTCTCCGGATCCCACCAGCGGTGGGCCAGTTCGCTGAATTTGGCGAGTTCTTGGGGGTCGGCGTTGCTCATGGGCGAGATGCTAACCCGAGGCGGGCCCGGGCTGCTGCCATGGGCCCGCATCTGACGTCAGGATGCCGTTTGTTTGATGCGGCGGTAGAGCGTGTTGCGGCTGATGCCCAGCTTGCGGGCGGCCTCCGACATGTTGCCACCGGAGGCCTGGATGGCACGTTCGATGGCGCTGTCGGAGAGGCGGCGCAGGTTGATTTCGCCAGGGCCTTCGCCGCCGGGGGGCAGCAGGGCCTGGAGGC
>NZ_JAIZVX010000183.1 GCF_021768455.1 Aquabacterium sp.
TCACGGGCGAGCTGCTGGCCGCCCCTGGCCAGGCCGGCCCCGGCGCGACGGCCGCTGCACCCCGCCGCTTCGGCTTCCAGATCACCTTCTTCCGCTCGCGGGTGGACGTGGCCGCGGCCAGCCGCAGCGCCTTCGCGGCCAAACAGCTGCTCTTCGTGCACACGGCCCTGACCGATCTGCAAGGCCAGCGCCTGCTGCACGACCAGCGCATCGCACGCAGCGGCTTCGGCCTGGCCCAGGCCGCCGAGGGCGACACCGACGTGGCCTTGCGAGGCTGGCGCCTGCAGCGCAGTGGGCCGGTGGCGCGCAGCGTCTACACCAGCCTCGTCACCGCCCGCGAGTTCGCGCTCGACCTGCGCTTCACCCAGACCCAGCCCGTGCTGTTGCAGGGTCAGGCGGGGCACTCGCGCAAAGGCCCGAGGCCGGAGCAGGCCAGCCGCTACTACTCGCACCCGCACCTGGCCGTGCAGGGCCGTTTGCAGCTCAACGCCACCGGCGCCCGCGACCAGGCCGCCCCCGCCCCGCTGGCCGTGCAGGGCCAGGCCTGGCTGGACCACGAGTGGAGCGAGTCGGTGCTCGACGCCGAGGCCGTGGGTTGGGACTGGATCGGCATCAACCTGGCCGACGGTGGCGCGCTCACCGCCTTCCGCCTGCGCCGTGCCGATGGCCGCACGCTGTGGACCGGCGGCAGCCACCGCCAGCCCGGTGGCCCGGTCCGGCCTTTTGCCGATGGCGAACTGCGCTTCACGCCCGGCCGCATCTGGCAGAGCCCGGCCACCGGCACGCGCTACCCCGTCGAGTGGACGGTGGAGACCCCCGTAGGCCGCTTCAGCGTGCACGCCCTGCTCGACGCCCAGGAGCTTGACAGCCGCGCCAGCACCGGCAGCGTCTACTGGGAAGGCCTGAGCCAGCTGCGCGACGCCCAGGGCCGCGAGGTGGGGCGCGGCTACCTCGAGATGACGGGCTACAGCGGTCGCCTGAGGATGTGACCCGGTTTTGGCAAGCCTGACGCCGGATTGACGCCGCCAAAATGGCGTCAAGGGCTTACACGGGCTTGCTGCGCCGTGACGCATTGCTCAAAAATGGCGCACAGCCTGCAGGCCTCCGACGTCACCGCGTCCGCCCAGGCTGCCACGTCCCCTCGAAGGAGAGACGATGCCCTCACGCGATCCCGACCTCACCCGCACCTGGCGCCGCTCCCGCTGGGGCGCCACGGCCACCCTCGGTCTGCTGGCCCTCGGCAGCGCCATCACCCTGGTCAACGGCCACTGGCTGCACGGCGGCCTCATGGCCCTGGGCGCCGCCCTGCTGGTCAAAGGCAGCGTCTTCGGACGGCGCAGCCGGCGCCACACCTGGCAGGAGGCCGAAGCCCACACCCAGGCGGTCCACCAGGCGCTGTCGGCCACCCAGGGCACGCCCCGCAAGGTGGCCTGAACCCGGCCACGCCACCGCGGCGAGCAGGGGGAAGCGGCGACAGGCGTACAGTGCGGCATCCGAGCTGTGCGCCCTGCGGCGCCCCGATCATGTCGTCCTCCCTCCGCCTGAGCGCCCGCGGCACCGCCGCCCTCCTGTCCCTGGGCCTGAGCGCCCTGCTGAGCGCCTGCATCCTGCCCACCCCGGCCACCCACGCGGTGCTGAAGGTCGCACCCGATGGCGCGCTCACGCTCGACACCCGTGCCGTGAGCCCGACCGAACTGCCCGCCGTGCTGGCCAGCCGCCACGCCCAGGCCCCCGGCCTGATGGTGGAAATCGAGGCCTCGCCGCGTGCCGACATCGCCCAGGTGAAAGCGGCCATCCTCACCGTGCGCCAGGCCCATGTCCGCCTGGCCTTTGACAAGGCCCCCGGCCCGGTCTAATCCGGTTTGACCCGGCCTGATTCAGGCGCGGTGCAGGCGCTGGTCGATGGCTTGCAGCCCTTCCAGGGCACCCATGGCCAGGCCGACGTCGCGCCCGCTGGGCACCTGGGGCTCGCGCGGGTTGATGCGCACGAGGCGCCCCCCCAGCTCCTTCACCACCGCGTGGCTGAAGGCCCGCACCGAGGGCACCACCGTGCCCGCACCCAGCTCCACCACGACCGGGCGGTGCACATGGCGCAGCCACGCGCGCTGGCGATCGGCCTGCTCGTGTTCGCGGGCCTCCACCCAGGCTGCGTCGCCAAACATCAGGATGTTGGGGCGGGCCAGCCCCCCGCAATGCGGGCACACGGGCAGGGCGTTGCGCAGCAGGCAGGTCTCGTCGTCCACCTCGGGCAGGAAGGCATCGGCCGGCCAGATGGCGTCGGTGCAGGGCGTGGCGCACTGCATCCAGTCGATGGCGCCATGGCACTCGTGCACGTGCTCGGCCGGGATGCCGGCGCGCTGAAACTGGCCGTCGACGTTGCTGGTGAAGACGCGCAGACCCTGCAACATGCCCTCGCCCCAGCGCTGCAGGATGCCGAATCCGGCGTGCGGGCGGGTGCGCCGGTACAAGGCCAGGCGGTGGCCGTAAAAGCCCCAGGCCAATTCGGGCCGGCTGCGGAAGGTGGCCGGCGAGGCCACGCTGTAGAAATCGAGCTGCGCCCGGCCCAGGGCGGGGTAGGCCTGCCAGAAGCCTTCCGGGCCGCGGAAGTCGGGCAGGCCGGAATCCACCCCCATGCCCGCGCCGGCGGCCACGATCAGGGCGTCGGCCTGGGCGATGAGCTCGGCGGCGTGGTCGAGGGCCTCGGGTGAGTCAGGGGTCGCACGCATGGCGGGCAGCATAGCCCAGTCGTGCAAAGCACCCTGCCGGCGGTAGCATGGGGGCTTCGTTGCCCTGCCATCCCCTTCATGCGGCTCAAGGCCAAGATCCTCCTGCTCGCCGCCGTGCCGCTGTTGCTGAGCCTGCTGCTCATCGGCGTGGCCGTGCTGCACCAGCAACGCGAACTCGCCACCCGCTCCCATGAGCTGGTGCGCGCGGCCTACATGCAGGCCCGCCAGGCCGAACTGCGCCACTACGTGGACCTGGCCCTGAGCACGCTCAAGCCGCTGCAGACCAGCGAGGCCGGCGACCTCGACCAGCAGGCCCAGGCCATCCGCGAGCTGGCCGGGCTGGACTATGGCCACGACGGCTACTTCTTCGTCTACCAGCTCGACGGCACCGTGCTCATGCACTCGCGCCAGCCCGAGCTGATCGGGCGCAACCTCTGGCAGCTGCGCGACGCGCAGGGCCGCGCCACCATCCAGGAGCTGATCAACCAGGCCAAGGCCGGTGGCGGCTATGTGGAATACCAGTGGCGCAAGCCCTCCACCGGCCAGATGGTGCCCAAGCTGGGCTATGTGGTCAGCCTGCCGCAATGGGGCTGGATGATCGGCACCGGCCTTTACCTGGACGACATCGAATCCGCCCTGGGCCAGCTTGACCAGCAGGTGGGCGCCAACATCCGCACCACCCTGGGCTGGATCACGGCGATCGCGGGCGGCGGCATCGCGCTGATCAGCGTGTGCGCCCTGGCCCTCAACCTGAGCGAGCACAAGGAGGCCGATGCCAAGCTGCGCCTGATGGCCCGCCAGGTGGTGCAGTCTCAGGAGGACGAGCGCGCCCGCCTGGCCCGCGAGCTGCACGACGGCACCAGCCAGACCCTGGTGGCGGGCAAGCTGCTGGTGGAGGCCGCGGTCGACCAGATCGAGCGCGAGGGACGCACGCCGCCCCCCACGCTGCCCCAGGCACTCAACCGCCTGAACGATGCCCTCAACGAGGTGCGCGACCTCTCGCACAGCCTGCGCCCGGCCCTGCTCGACACCCTGGGCCTGCCTGCGGCCCTGGCCCACCTGGGCCGCGAATTTGGCGAGCACACGCGCCTGGCCATCCACGTCTACACCGAGGGCGCGGCCACCGAGTTGCCCGACGAGGTCAAGACGGTGCTCTTTCGCGTGACGCAGGAAGCGCTGACCAATGTGGCCAAGCACGCGCAGGCCAGGCAGGTCGACGTGGTGCTGGCCTTCGAGCCCGACCGGGTGGAGCTCAGCGTCAACGACGACGGCTGCGGCTTCGACCCCGACGCCATCTCGCAGCACCCGACCCTGGGCATCGGCCTGCGCAACATGCGCGAGCGGCTGGCGGCCATCGGCGGGCAGTTCGAGGTGCAGTCCGACACCCTGGGGGACGCCCCCGGCCACGCCACCGAGGGCGGCGACGCCCACACCGGCACCCGCGTGGTCGCCAGCGTGCCGCGCCACCAGATCCGCCTGATCGCCGACACCGCCCTGCACGCGGCACTGCACTCGGGCGTCCACCCCCTTTGATCCACCACCATGACCGACCCCATCCGCCTGCTCATCGTCGACGACCACCCCCTGGTGCGCGACGGCCTGCGCCTGCGCCTGTCGGCCCTGCCCCAGGTCGAGGCCGTGGGCGAGGCCGGTGGCGCCACCGAGGCCTGGTCCCAGATGGCCGCGCTGCAGCCCAACCTGGTGCTGATGGACATCGGCATGAAGGAGGTCAACGGCATCGAGCTGACGGCGGCCCTGCTGGCCCACCACCCCGGGCTGCGCGTGCTGATGCTGAGCATGTACGACAACCCCGAGTACGTGCAGCGCGCCCTGCAGGCCGGCGCCCGCGGTTATGTGCTGAAAGACGCGCCCGCCGCCGAGATCGTCACCGCGCTGGACACCGTGGCCGGTGGCGGCACCTACCTGAGCCCGGCGGTGTCACACCGGCTGTTCCGCAACGAGACCCCGCGGCCCGTGCTCACCCCCCGCGAGGCCGAGATCCTCGGCGCGCTGGGCAAGGGCCACAGCAGCAAGCAGATCGCCAAGGACCTGGACCTGAGCGTGCGCACGGTGGAGACCCACCGCCAGGCCATCAAGCGCAAGCTGGGGATTGAGGGGCAGGCGGAGCTGATCAAGTATGCGGTGGAGCACACGCGCTGATTTGCAGCACGATTGCGCCGGATCAATGGTGCTTTGTGTGCGCTTTGACACACGACGCTCCGCAAGATGACATTGGGACACACCACTTGTGAAGGATGTCCCATGCGCGATGACTTTTGTCTCTCGCTCGCCCTGGCGACCGTGGCACTGTTGAGCAGCCAAGAGCACGCCCGAGCGACCAACTGGGGTCCCCCCAATCACAACCCCGCGCCCTGCGGCACGGGCGGTCAGGTCGTCGAGCGTGCCCCAAAAGGCTTTCGGACCACGTTTGAACTGGTCGCAACCGACTGCCAGGGCCGCGTCATCCCGGGCTCCACGCAGACCCAAACCGGCGCGGGCAACGTCGTCTTCACCGTGCCCGGCACGATCAATGGCGTGAAGGTCGGCGATTACCGCAACCACACAATCAAGAACGAGCACGTCAAGCAAAGCACCTTGCTCGCTGACTCGTCAGCCGCGGACACTGCCGTGTCAGGCGCAGAGAGTTACCTGAACATCGAAAGCCTTTACCAGGACCCTGGCACCGGACAATGGTCATTCGAAGGTGTCATGGCACAGATCCTGTTTCGGGGCGGCGGGCAGGTGAACTTGCGCATCCCCGACCTGTATGCCGACACCAATGGGGACGGCCTCATCGGCCAAGGTGATGTGCTCTACAGTTGGGTGGACGTTCGCATCTACCCCGGAGCGACGCCCGACTTCCAGCTTGGCGACACCTTTGAGATCATCAACGGACAGGTCACAGGACTCCCAGGCATGTGGTTCAGCGCCACAGAGATCTACCTGGACCCGCTGCTGGGGCCGCAACCCACAGGGGGCGTCTGGTTCAACGCAGGCAATCAGCCATCGGCCAGGCAGGCCTCACCCCTCGGAGGCCATGCCGAAGCATGGTCGGAACATGAGTTGACGCCCCAGGTCCCGGAGCCCTCGTCCGGGCTCATGGCCGCAGCGGGATTGCTGTGCTGGGGGCTGTGGCGGATAAACCGTCAGCGGTCTTGGTCCACCTGTTGGTCCACCTGAACGGCCAGCAAGCGGGGCGGGTGTGTGGTCATCAAGCGACCGACCTGCCGACCCGGGGCTTGAGCAGGTCGTGCCCGCTCACCATCAGGATCCCCGCCAGGACCAGGCCGCCTCCGGCCAGGAAAGAGGTTTCAAGCGGCTCGCCCAAGAGCATGTGGCCAAGCAGCACGCCAAAGAGCGGGGTCAGGAAGCTGAAAACGCCCAGGCGCGAGGCCAGGTAGTGGCGCAGCAGCCAGCACCAGGCCAGGAAGCTGGCAAAGGACACGATCAGGCACTGGAAGGCCAGGTGGGACCAGACCGTGAGCGAGGGCTCGAAGTGGGCCCGGCCGGTGAGCAGCGACAGCGGCCACAGCAGCACGAAGGCGCCGAGCAACTGGTAAAGCAGGGACTCGGTGGGGGGCGCGGCCGAGAGGCTGGTGCGTCGGACCACCACCGTGGTGGCGCCCCAGGCCACGCCGCCCAGCAAGGCCAGCGCGTCGCCCAGGAGGATGCGCTGCGTGGCCAGATCGACCTGACCGCCGGCGCGCGCCAGGAAGGTCAGCGCGATGCCGCCAAAGGCCAGGCCAATGCCCGCCCACTGCAGGGGCTGCAGGCGCTCGGAGCGCAGCGCGCCGTGCAGGCCCAGGGCCGCGAAGATGGGCGCCGTGTAGAGGAAGACGACCACGTGGGCCGCGTGCGTGAGGCGCAGGGCCTCGGCCACCACGATGTACTCCAGGCCAAAGAGGGCGCCGGTCCACAGGCCCGCCCGCCAGCGGCCACTGGCCAGGGTGGGCAGCTCGCCGCGGCGCCACATCAGCAGCGTCACCAGCAGGGCGGCGATGCCCGAGCGCAGGCCGATCAGGAGCATGGGGCTGGCCTGCTCGGCCACGGCCTTGAGGGAAATCTGCTGCAGGCTCCAGATCAGGCACAGCAGGAGCATGAGGGCGGCGGCACGGCCGTCGAGGGGAGAGCGTTGGTCCATGACGCCATTGTCAGATGGCCGCTTTGCAGCAGATGCCGCAAGACAGACAATCGCTAACGCCTTTCCGACAAGCCGCCGCCATGCCCAC
>NZ_JAIZVX010000052.1 GCF_021768455.1 Aquabacterium sp.
CGACGCCCTGCGCGGCATCGCCCTGGTCTGGATGGCGCTGTTCCACTTCTGCTTCGACCTGAGCAACTGGCGCCTGATCGACGCGAACTTCTACAGCGACCCCTTGTGGACCATCCAGCGCACCTGCATCCTGTCGCTCTTTCTGCTTTGCGCCGGTGCCGGGCAGGCCGTGGCACTGCATCAGGGGCAGGGCTGGGCCCGCTTCGGCAAACGCTGGGCCCAGGTGTTGGGCTGTGCCTTGCTCGTGAGCCTGGGCAGCAGCCTGATGTTCCCCAACAGCTTCATTTACTTCGGTGTGCTGCATGGCATGGCCGTGATGCTGCTGATCGCCCGGCTGAGCGCTCCCCTGGGCCCCTGGCTCTGGGCCTTGGGTGCGCTGGCCGTGGCCTTGCCGTGGTGGGTGCAGCACCCGGCTTTCGACACCCGCTTCACCGACTGGGTGGGCCTTTACACCCACAAACCCATCACCGAAGACCACGTGCCCCTGCTGCCCTGGCTGGGCGTGATGTGGTGGGGCATGGCCGCCACCCAGTGGCTCTTGCGACACCGTCCGATGCTGCTGGCGTCGCCTGTGCCCAAGGAGCCCGGCGCGCCACAGCCAGGCACTTCCGGCGACAATACCGCTCTGGCGCCCAGACCGCCTGCGCTGTGGCGCTGGCTCGCCACCCTGGGGCGCTGGAGCCTGACGTTTTACATGGTGCACCAGCCCATCCTGATCGGCCTGCTGGCCGCATGGATGTGGCTCACGGGCCGCGCCATGCCCTGATTTTCTGAACCGCTGAGACACCCTCATGACCCAAGACGAACTCAAGGCCCTGGTGGGCCGCGCCGCCCTCGACTACGTGCCATCCGGCAGCATTGTGGGTGTGGGCACCGGCTCGACCGTCGACAAGTTCATTGACGCCCTGGGCGAAGCGCTCAAGGCCGACCCGAAGCGCGTGGCCGGTGCCGTGTCCAGCTCCGTGCGCAGCACCGAGCGCCTGCAAGGCCTGGGCATCACCGTGCTGCCCGCCGAGTCGGTCACCGAACTGGGTGTCTACATCGATGGCGCCGACGAGATCGACCATGCCGGCCACATGATCAAAGGCGGTGGCGCGGCCCTGACCCGCGAAAAAATCGTGGCCGACCTGGCCCAGCAGTTCGTGTGCATCGCAGACGAGTCCAAGCTGGTCGAGGCCCTGGGCAAGTTCCCGCTGCCGGTCGAGGTGATCCCCATGGCCGCGGCCCAGGTGATCCGCGCCTTTGCCAAGCTGGGCGGTTCGGGCAAGGTGCGCGAAGGCGTGACCACCGACAACGGCAACCTCATCGTGGATGTGACCGGCCTGCGCATCCTGGCACCCGCCCAGTTCGAGTCCGATGTGAACCAGATCCCGGGCGTGGTCACCGTGGGCGTGTTCGCCCGCAACAAGGCCTCGGTCTGCCTGCTGGGCACCTCGGCTGGCGTCAAGACGCTCAGCTTCTGAGCAACCAGGCCAGCGCGCCGCGTGCCGCCTGGCGGCCGGTGGCCATGCTGGCCGTCAGCAGGTAGCCCCCGGTCGGGGCCTCCCAGTCCAGCATCTCGCCGGCGCAGAAGACCCCGGGCTGGCCCTTCAGCATCAGCTCCGGCGTGAGGCCCTCGAAGCGCACGCCGCCCGCGGTGCTGATGGCTTCGTCGATCGGGCGGGCGCTGCGCAGCGTGATGGGCAGCGCCTTGAGCGCTGCAGCGAGGCTGGGCGCGTGGTTCAGCTGCTCGGCGCTCAGGCATTCGTGCAGCAGGGCCATCTTCAGCCCCTGGATCCCCAGGCGGCTCTTCAAATGCGTGGACAGGCTGCGTGGCCCGCGGGCACGACCGACTTCGGCCAGCACCTGTTCGGCCGTGTGGCTGGGCAGCAGATCCAGGTGCACCGTGGCCGTGCCCGCGCGGTTCAGTCGTTCGCGGATGCGACTGGAAAAGGCGTAGACCAGGCTGCCTTCGATGCCGGTGTCCGTCAGCACGAACTCGCCCTGCTGGCGCTGGGTGTCGCCTTCATCGTTGGTGAACGACATGGCAACCGGCTTGATGGGCTGGCCGGCAAACCTGTCACGCAGGAATGCGCTCCAACCTTCGCGATCCGGGCCAGTGGGGGCCACGTCGAAGCCACAGTTGCTGGGCTGCAGCGGGGCCAGATCGGCCCCTCGCTCGGCCAGCAGAGGCACCCAGGTGCCATCCGAGCCCAGACGGGCCCAGCTGGCACCGCCCAGGGCCAGGATGGTGGCATCGGCGGTGTGCCTGATCTCACCCTGCGGGCTCTGCAGCCTGAGCGCGCCCGTTTCGTCCCAGCCCAGCCAGCGATGGCGCGCGTGGAAGCGTACGCCGGCTTCACGCAGGCGGTGCAGCCAGGCGCGCAGCAGGGGGGCGGCCTTCATGTCGGTCGGGAACACGCGTTGGGAGCTGCCCACGAAGGTTTCCACGCCCAAGCCCGCGGCCCAGTCGCGCAGGTCTTGGGGTGTGAAGGCCGCCAGGGCCGGCGCCAGCGAGGCCGAACGTTCGGCAAAGCGGGTGCCGAAGCGTTCAAAGTCTTCCGCGTGTGTGAGGTTGAGGCCGCCACGGCCTGCCAGCAGGAACTTGCGTCCCACCGAGGGCATGGCGTCAAAGAGGTCGACGCTGGCGCCGGACGCGGCCAGCACTTCCGCGGCCATCAGGCCTGCGGGACCACCACCGACCACGGCCACACGGGGCACCGGGCCCGTGGGGCGGGTAGAGGTAGAAGAAGACAAGGTCAGAAACGGAAACCGGGTGGGGTGCTGCCTGCCGGGGCAGTGGGCGCAGCGGGGGAGGGCTGAGGCGTCGATTCAACCTCAGAGGAGCCGCTGGCGGGGGCCACCTTCACGGCCACAGGGGCCAGTGGCGTGGCCGTCGCCCAGCGGTGATTCAGGGGCAGGACGGATTTGGCCGGATACCCGGCCGCATCGAGGTAGGACGTCCAGTCGGTGGCCGAGTAGCCCAGCAGCTGCTTGCTGCCGATGCGCAGCACGGGCAGTTGTTCAGTGCCTTCCGTGCGTTGCAGGGCCTTTGCGTCTTCGGGGGTGCTCACCGATTTTTCGGTGAAGGGCACGCCACGGGCCTTGAGCAACTGTCGGCCCGCGTCACAGGGGGCGCAGACCTGACTGCTGAACAGCACCACCGGGTAGCGGCTCACCACTTTCTGCAGCTCGTAGGGCAGGGTGTCGGTCGAGCTGACCGAGCCGTTGGCCTTCAGCGCCTGGGCCGCTTGATTGGCCGGGGCCCGGTCGGTGTAGGTGACCTTGCCATCGGGGCCCACCACCTTGTAGAGCGCCCAGGCGGGTGAGCTCAGACCACCCAGGGCCAGCAACAAGCCACCGAGCCAGGCAATTCGCCGTGCGGTCGGAGAGGATGAGGGAGAGGCCTGGCGGGTCATGGGCAGTGGGCTTTGGGGGCGATCAGGTTGGGCGGGCCGCGGCTCAGCTCATGCCCTGGTGACGCAGCAGGGCGTCGATGCTGGGCTCACGTCCGCGGAAGGCCTTGAAGTTCTCCATGGCCGAGCGGCTGCCGCCGGCTTCGAGGATGGCTTCGCGGTACAGGCGGCCCACATCGGTGTTCAGGACGCCAGCGCTGCCATCGGAAGCTTCTTCGAAGGCCGCATAAGCGTCCGCCGAGAGTACCTCAGCCCACTTGTAGCTGTAGTAACCCGCGGCGTAGCCGCCTGCAAAGATGTGTGAAAAGCTGTGTTGAAAGCGGTTGAAAGCCGGCGGGATGTTGACCGCGACCTCCCGACGCACTTCGTCCACCACGCCTTGCACGTTGCTGGCCTGGGCAGGTTCGGCGTGCAGGCGCATGTCGAACAGCGAAAACTCCACCTGACGCAGGGTCATCATGCCGCTCTGGAAGTTCTTGGCCGCGTTCATCTTGTCGAACAGCGTGCGCGGCAGGTGGGCGCCGGTGTCCACATGGGAGGTGAGCTGCTGCACCACGTCCCACTCCCAGCAGAAGTTTTCCATGAACTGGCTGGGCAGCTCGACCGCGTCCCACTCCACCCCGCTGATGCCGGCCACGCCGATGTCATCGACCTGGGTCAGCATGTGGTGCAGGCCATGGCCAAACTCGTGGAAGAGCGTGGTCACGTCGTCGTGGGTCAGCAGGGCCGGCTTGTCGCCCACACCCTTGGCGTAGTTGCAGACGAGGTGGGCCACGGGGGTCTGGGTCTGGCCGTTGTCGGGGCGAGTCCAGCGTCCGCGGACATCGTCCATCCAGGCGCCTGGGCGCTTGCCTGCGCGGGCATAGGGGTCCAGGTAGAACTGACCCACCAGCTTGCCGGCGCGCTCGATGCGGAAGAAGCGCACCGACTCGTGCCACACGGGTGCCACATCAGGCTGGATCTGCACCTCGAAGAGCTTCTCGATCAGGCCGAACAGGCCCTTGAGCACGGTGGGCTCGGTGAAGTACTGCTTCACTTCCTGATCACTGAACGCGTAGCGGGCTTCCTTGAGCTTTTCGCTGACGAAGGCCACGTCCCAGGCCTGCAGATCGGGCAGCCCGCACTCGGTGGCGGCGAATTCGCGCAGCTCGGCCATGTCCTTCTCGGCGAAGGGGCGGGCGCGTCGGGCCAGGTCACGCAGGAAGTCCATCACCTGTGTGGGGCTGGTGGCCATCTTGGGCACGAGCGACACGTCGGCGAAGTTGGCGTAACCCAGCAGCTGGGCCTCTTCCTGGCGCAAGGCCAGGATCTCCTGCATCAGCGGGCCGTTGTCGCGCTCGGGCGCACCAAACTCGCTGGCACGCGTGGCGTAGGCGCGGTAAAGCGTTTCGCGCAGCGGGCGGTGCGTGGCGTATTGCATCACCGGCAGGTAGCTGGGCATGTGCAAGGTCAGCTTGTGGCCTTCCTTGCCCTCGGCTTCGGCCGCCGCACGGGCGGCGTCGATCACATCCTGCGGCACACCGGCCAGCTCATCCAGGCTGGCGTAGTGGGCGAATGCGTCGGTGGCGTCCATCACGTGTTCGGAGAAAGCCTGGGACTTGGCCGCCTGCAACTCCTGGATCTCGGCAAAACGGGCCTTGGCCTCACCTTGCAGCTCGGCACCACCCAGCACGAAGCCGCGCAAGGCGTTGTCGAGTGCGCGCTGGCGGGCGGGGCTCAGGCGCTGTTCGGCCGGCAGCGAAGCCTGGGCGGCATTCAGGGCCTTGTACTTGGCATAGAGGCGCTCGTCGGAGCCCAGGCGCGTGTAGAACTCGGTGATGCGCGGCAGGTTCTCGTTGTAGGCGGCCCGCAACTCGGGCGTGTCGGCCACGCTGTTGAGGTGGCCCACCGCGCCCCAGGCACGGCCCATGCGCTCGGTGCTCACATCGAGCAGCAGCGAGAGGGCGTCGTAGTCGGGCGGCACATCGGGGCCGGTGACCTTGACCAGAGCGGCTTCCGCTTCGGCCAGGAGCACGTCCAGTGCGGGTGTCACGTGTTCAGGCTTGATCTGGTCAAACAGGGGCAAGCCGGTGGTGTCAAGCAAAGGGTTGGTGCTCATGGTCGGGTGCGTTGTCCTGCGGTGTGGCGGGTGGATCAGGTCCGTTGGGCGGCGGCCCGTTCGGCCGCTTCCATGGTGTTGACCAGCAACATGGTAATCGTCATCGGGCCCACGCCGCCGGGCACGGGCGTGATGGCCCCGGCCACGTCCTTGACACCGTTGAAATCGACGTCGCCGCACAACTTGCCGTGGTCATCGCGGTTCATGCCCACGTCGATCACCACGGCGCCGGGCTTGACCATGTCGGCGGTCAGCACATTGCGCTTGCCCACGGCGGCCACGATCACATCGGCCTGTCGGGTGTGGTGAGCCAGGTCGGCCGTGCCGCTGTGCGTGATGGTCACGGTGGCATTGGCCTGCAGCAGCATCATGGCCATGGGCTTGCCCACGATGTTGGAGCGGCCGATCACCACGGCGTGTTTGCCACGCAGGTCCTTCATGCCGATGGATTCGAGCATCTTCATGCAGCCGTAGGGCGTGCACGCCTTGAAGCCGGTTTCGCCCACCATGAGGGCGCCGGCGCTGGCAATGTGGAAGCCGTCCACGTCCTTCAGGGGCGAGATGGCCTCGATGACCTTGTGGTCGTCGATGTGCTTGGGCAGAGGTAGCTGCACCAGGATGCCGTGGATGCTCGGGTCGTTGTTCAACGCCTCGACGCGGGCCAGCAGATCGGCTTCGCTCATCGTGGCGTCGTACTTTTCCAGCACGGAGTGCAGGCCACTGTCTTCGCAGGCCTTGACCTTGTTGCGCACGTAGACCTGGCTGGCCGGGTTGTCGCCCACCAGGATCACTGCCAGTCCGGGCTTGATGCCTTGTGCGCCGAGGGCGGCGGCGCGTTCGGCCACCTCCCCACGCAGTTGCTTGGACAAGGCGTTGCCGTCGATGAGTTGAGCGGTCATGGTCGTTTCCTGAGAGCGGGGATCAAACTGAAAAAGGCCGCCACATGCTGAGTGAGGCGGCCTTCTGGCGGGCAGCGCTGGCCAAGGGCCGCGCCACCTCGTATGGCTTTACTTTGTGGGGGCGCCGCCGGCAGGGGCGTTGGCACCCAGGGCGATCTTGAGCAGGTCGGCCACGGTGTTGGCGTTGAGCTTTTCCATCACGTTGGCGCGGTGGGCTTCCACAGTCTTGATCGAGATGCCCAGGTCGTCGGCGATCTGCTTGTTCAGGCGGCCGGCCACGATGCGCTCGAGCACCTGGGCTTCACGCGTGGTCAGGCGCGAAAGCAGCGCCTCGCGGCTGGCGGCTTCCTGCGAGCTGGAGAAGGCGTTGCGAGCCTCGTCGAGCATGCGCTCGACCAGGGCCACGAGGGCGTCTTCCTTGAAGGGCTTTTCGATGAAGTCCATCGCGCCCTTTTTCATGGTGTTCACAGCCATCGGCACGTCGCCATGGCCGGTGATGAACACGATGGGCAGGGGCGACTTGCGCTCCAGCAACTTGTCTTGCAGCTCCAGGCCGCTCATGCCATCCATGCGGATGTCGGCGATCAGGCAGGCCACTTCACGCGGGTCGAACCGGGCGAGGAAGGATTCGGCGCTGTCAAAGCAGCGCACGCGGTAGTCCTTGCCTTCCAGCAGCCATTGCAACGAGTCGCGAACGGCCTCGTCGTCATCAACCACATACACAGTGCCTTTTTTGGGGATCAAGCTCATGGGTTATCGGCAAGCAAGTCGTTGGAGGCGGGTGGCGCCGAATCCTGAAAATCGGACGGCGCACCCGAGTCGATCGGCAGGGTAAAGGTGAAGCAACACCCTGTAACCGTAGGGCCATTGTAGATGTTCTCAGCCTTGATGCGACCGTGGTGTGACTCGATGATCGAGCGGCACAAACTCAGGCCAATCCCCAGGCCCTCGGCTTTGGTGGAATGGAAGGCCTCGAAGAGGCGGGCAAGCATCTCTTCCTTCATGCCCGGGCCACTGTCGGTGACGGAAAATTCGACGACATCGCCCTGATCCTCGAAATAGCGCTGCTGCACGCGGAGGTCGATGTGGCGACGCGACTGTGGCATTTGCGCCCCGTCGATCGCCTCGGCCCCGTTTTTCAGCAGGTTGAGCAGCACCTGCTCGATCAGGATGGGGTCGGCCATCAGCATGGGCAGGCGGTTGGCCACGTTGGCATGCAGCGTGACGCGGCGGCGCTTCATCTCGAACACGGCCAGCTCCATCACGGCGTCTGTGATGTCGCGCACGCGGGCCGGCTGGCGCTGGGGCTCGCTGCGCTTCACGAACTGGCGGATGCGGTGGATGATCTGGCCCGCGCGTTGGGCCTGTCGGGAGGTTTTTTCGAGGGCGCCGATCAGGGCCTCGTTCTCGATGTTGCCGGCGTTGACCCGGCTGATCATGCCGCTGCAGTAGTTGGAGATGGCTGCCAATGGCTGGTTCAACTCGTGTGCCACGGTCGATGCCATTTCGCCCATGGTGATCAGGCGGCTGGTGAACTGGGCTTTTTCCGCCTGCCGGGCGGTGGCCTCTTCGGCCTGCTTGCGCGAGCTGATGTCGGTCGCGATCAGCATCTGGGCCAGGTGGCCGTCGGTCCACTGCACGTAGCGGGCGCGCACGTCGAACCACTTCTGCACGCCTTCGATGAAGACCTCGTGCGTGTCGCTGCCCGCGTTGGTCAGCTCCTGCGTGGGCAGGCCGCCAAAGCTGTCGACGGCCTCATCGGCCTCGCCCTCATAGTCGGGCTGAAGGCGGCCGCCGGTGAGCAGCGAGTGGGTGTCGGGGTTGGCGCCGAACCACAGTCGGTAGGAGCGGTTGGCAAACAGCAGTTCGCCACGCTGCACCGAAACCACCGACACCGCCGCATCCAGGCCTTCCAGCACGGTGGTGAAGCGTTCATGGGCGGCGGTGAGTTGGTCGCGCACGCGCTTGGCCTCGGTGATGTTCGTGACCGAGGTCATCCAGCCGGTCTGGTCGCCCTGGGCATCGATCAGGGGGGAGACGTAGAGGCGGGCGTCGAACTGGCTGCCATCGCGGCGCTGCATCACCACCTCGATGCCGCCCATGGGACTGCGGCCCAGCAGCTCCTGCTGGAACATGCGGTTGAACTCATCGAGGCGGTCGCGTGGCCAGTAAGGGTAGGGCGGCACGCAACCCAGCAGCTCTTCTTCGGAAAAACCGGTCATGGCGCAAAACGCCGGGTTCACGTAGGTGATGCGTCCTTCCAGGTCGATGGTGCGCATGCCGGTGAGCATGGAGTTCTCCATCGCGCGACGGAAGTTGGTTTCCTGCACCAGCGTTTTCTGGATCTGCGAGCGGCGTCGCATGTGGCGCAACGTGCCCATCAGCGTCCACACGGTCAGCGCAGAGAGCGCCATGACCATCCAGAACAGGGTGTTGCCGATCAGGCTGGAGGAGGTCCGAAAACCCATGCCCCGCAGGATCAGGCCGTTGCCCACAGGCGTCACCACGACCTCGTGCACGAAGGTGGGCTTGGCCGAGGTCTCGGTCACGCTGCCCACCGTGCTGGTCAGGGTTTCGCCGTCGATTTCGACCAGGCTCATGGCGTGGCGGCTGGCCACCTCGCGCGGCACGAGGTAGCGCATCATGGCTTCGAGCGAGTACTCGGTCACCACCGTGCCCACAAAGCCGCTGCGGTCGATCAGCGGGATGTGCACCTGGATCACCTTGGTGGCCAGGGCGTTGGCGTAAGGCTGGGAGTACACCGGCTGGTTGCGCTCTTTCGCCAGGCGGAAAGCACTGTGGGGCTCGTTGCGCTCGGCTGCGCCGTCCTGTGGCTCCAGTTGGCGGCTGAACTGGTCGAGGTCGATGCCCTGGCCTGGCTCCAGCGGCAGGCCCAGGCTGGACTGGCTGGCCTTGATCCGCTCGTCGGCCTGCACCCACGACACGCTGATCACCTCCGGACGGGCGCGCACGAAGTCGCCAGCCTGTTTCAGGAATTGATCCGGATCAACGGTGCGCATGGAAATGTCGCGGGCCAGGCGGATCAGTTGCTCCTGGTTTTCGATCAGTCGCAGGCGAATCTGTTGCTGAACGACCTCGGTGTCGCGTTTCACCGACTCCTGTTCTCGTTCGATTTCTTCGTTACGCAGGTACCAGAAGGCCGCAATGATCGCGGCCAGGAACAGCAGCACCGACACCAGGGGGCCCAGCGTGGCGTAACGGTCCTGCTGGCTGGGCGATTGTTTGCGCCACCAGCGCCAGAAAAGGCGGTTGGTTTTGCCCGCGGTCGGGGGCGAGGTGGTGACCGGTGTGTCGGTCGAAGCAGAAAAAGGCATGTGTGGATTATCGGTGTGGTCTTCCGCAGGCTGAATGGTCTGTATTCCGCGCTATATTGCTCCCCGGTTTCACAGCGCACCAAAGCTGAAGAACCGTTCCACAGTGACCCGATTCGCGCTGTTTATCCACGGTCGCGCATCTGGCAGAAGCCCCCACCTGGGGCCACTGCCGCTTTCAGGAGACTCAACCCATGTCTGCTCACGATCCTATGGTGTCCGCATCTCTGGACCTGGATCCTCAAGAAACCCGCGAATGGCTGGACGCATTGTCCGGCGTCATTGACGCAGAGGGCCGCACCCGCGCCCACGATCTGCTTGAAACGGTACTTGACCACGCACGCCAGGCCGGCATCGACCTGCCTTTCTCTGCCACCACGGCCTACGTCAACACCATCCCGGCTGAAGACGAAGTGCATTGCCCCGGCAACATCGAGATCGAAGAGCGCCTGCGCGCCTACATGCGCTGGAACGCCATGGCCATGGTCGTGAAGGCCAACCGCCACAACCCGGAAGACGGTGGCGACCTGGGTGGCCACATCGGCTCCTTCGCTTCGCTGGCCCACATGTTTGGCGCCGGCTTCAACCACTTCTGGCACGCCGAAGGTGAAAACCACGGTGGCGACTGCGTCTACTTCCAGGGTCACGTGTCGCCCGGCGTTTACGCCCGCGCCTACCTGGAAGGTCGCCTGACCGAAGAGCAACTGCTGAACTTCCGCCAGGAAGTCGATGGCAAGGGCCTCTCCAGCTACCCGCATCCCAAGCTGATGCCCGGTTTCTGGCAGTTCCCGACCGTGTCGATGGGCCTGGGCCCTCTGATGGCCATCTACCAGGCTCGGTTCCTGAAGTACCTGCACGCCCGCGGCATTGCCGACACCAGCAACCGCAAGGTATGGGTGTTCTGCGGCGACGGCGAAATGGACGAGCCGGAATCCCTGGGCGCGATCGGCCTGGCCGCACGCGAAGGCCTGGACAACCTGATCTTCGTGATCAACTGCAACCTGCAGCGCCTCGACGGTCCTGTGCGTGGCAACGGCAAGATCGTGCAGGAGCTTGAAGGCGAGTTCCGCGGTTCGGGCTGGAACGTCATCAAGCTGCTGTGGGGCAGCGAGTGGGACAAGCTGCTGGCCAAGGACAAGGACGGCGCCCTGCGCAAGCTGATGATGGACACCCTCGACGGTGACTATCAGGCCTTCAAGGCCAACGACGGCGCCTATGTGCGCAAGCATTTCTTCGGCAAGGACCCGCGCACCGCCGAACTGGTCTCCAAGCTGACCGACGACGAGATCTGGAACCTCAAGCGTGGTGGCCACGACCCCCAAAAGGTGTTCGCCGCTTACCACCAGGCCGTGAACCACAAGGGTCAGCCCACCGTGCTGCTGATCAAGACGGTCAAGGGCTTCGGCATGGGCAAGGTCGGTGAAGGCAAGAACACCGTCCACCAGACCAAGAAGCTGACCGACGAAGACATCAAGTACTTCCGCGATCGCTTCAACCTGCCGATCCCTGACGCCGAGCTACCGAAGATCCCGTTCTACAAGCCGGCCGAAGACTCGCCCGAGATGAAGTACCTGCACGAGCGCCGCAAGGCTCTCGGTGGCTACCTGCCGCAGCGCCGCGTCAAGGCCGATGAGAAATTCGTCACGCCCGCCCTGGACACCTTCAAGGCCGTGCTGGAACCGACTGCCGAAGGCCGCGAGATCTCGACGACCCAGGCTTATGTGCGTTTCCTGACCCAGTTGCTGCGCGACAAGGAAATCGGCCCCCGCGTGGTGCCCATCCTGGTTGACGAAGCCCGCACCTTCGGCATGGAAGGCCTGTTCCGTCAGGTTGGCATCTACAACCCGAAGGGCCAGCAGTACACCCCGGTCGACAAGGACCAGGTGATGTACTACCGCGAAGACAAGGCCGGTCAGATCCTGCAGGAAGGCATCAACGAAGCCGGCGGCATGTCCAGCTGGATCGCTGCAGCCACGTCCTACAGCACCTCGAACCGCATCATGGTGCCGTTCTACGTGTACTACTCGATGTTCGGCTTCCAGCGCATCGGTGACCTGGCCTGGGCGGCCGGCGACATGCAGGCCCGTGGCTTCCTGCTGGGTGGCACCTCGGGACGCACCACGCTGAACGGCGAAGGCCTGCAGCACGAAGACGGTCACAGCCACATCCTGGCCAACACCATCCCGAACTGCGTGTCCTACGACCCGACTTTTGCCCATGAAGTCGGCGTGATCCTGCACCACGGCCTCAAGCGCATGGTGGAAGACCAGGAAAACGTGTTCTTCTACATCACCCTGTTGAACGAAAACTACCCGATGCCTGGCCTGCGTGCCGGCACGGAAGCCGAGATCATCAAGGGCATGTACCTGCTGGAAGAAGGCAGCAAGAAGGGCCCGACCGTGAACCTGCTGGGTTCGGGGACCATCCTGCGTGAATCGATCGCGGCCAAGGCCCTGCTCGAAGCCGACTGGGGTGTGAGCGCCAACGTCTGGAGCTGCCCGAGCTTCAACGAACTGGCCCGTGACGGCCAGTCTGCCGACCGCTTCAACCTGCTGCACCCGCTGGAAGCACCGCAAGTGCCTTTCGTGACGCAGCAGCTCCAGGCCCATGAGGGTCCCGTGGTGGCGTCGACCGACTACATGAAGGCCTATGCCGAGCAGATCCGCCCCTTCATCCCGAAGGGCCGGACCTACCGCGTGCTGGGGACCGACGGCTTTGGCCGCAGCGACTTCCGCAGCAAGCTGCGCGAGCACTTCGAGGTGAACCGCCACTACGTGGTCGTGGCCGCCCTGAAGTCGCTGGCGGACGAAGGCAAGCTGCCGGTGTCCAAGGTGGCCGAGGCCATTGCCAAGTACGGCATCAAGGCCGACAAGGTCAACCCCCTCTACGCTTGATCGGAACCCGAAGCTGGTGCGTGGCGCAGACACCGTCGCTGAATGCGGACGGTGTCTCGGCTGCCTGCACCCGCTTCCTCATGGAGCATTCAAATGGCATTGGTTGAAGTGAAGGTCCCGGACATCGGGGATTTTGATGAAGTCGCGATCATCGAGGTGCTGGTGAAGGTGGGCGACACCGTGAAGGCCGAACAGAGCCTGATCACGGTGGAGTCCGACAAGGCCTCGATGGAGATCCCGTCGTCGCATGCCGGCGTGATCAAGGAACTGAAGGTTGCCCTGGGCGACAAGGTGCGAGAAGGCTCGCTGGTGCTGGTGCTGGAGTCGGCCGACGCGGTGACCGCTGCGCCCGCCGCAGCCGCGCCTGCCCCCGCTGCCGCAGTCTCCTCCCCGGTGGCGGCACCTGTTGCCGCGCCCGTGGCCGCACCTGCTGCGGCTGCTGGCCCGATCGAGATCGTGGTGCCGGACATCGGTGACTTCGATTCGGTTGCGGTGATCGAACTGCTGGTCAAGGTGGGCGACACGGTGAAGGCCGAGCAGAGCCTGATCACCGTTGAAAGTGACAAGGCTTCGATGGAGATCCCGTCGTCGCACGCCGGTGTGGTCAAGAGCCTGCTGGTGAAGCTGGGTGACAAGGTGGCCAAGGGTTCGCCGATTGCTGTGCTGGAAGGCGCTGCGGGCGCTTCGGCCCCGGCGGCAGCCCCAGCCGCCGCGGCACCGGTTGCGGCGCCTGCTGTGGCTTCGGCCCCGGTGGCCGCTCCCGCGCCGGTCGCAGCCCCGGCTGCCGCCGTGCCTGCGCACCAGCCTGGCACCCCGAGCGCCAGCCTGCCTCACGCATCGCCCAGCATCCGCAAACTCGCCCGCGAACTGGGCGTGCCGCTCAACGAGCTCAAGGGTACGGGCTTGAAGGGCCGCATCACGCAGGCCGACATCGAAACCTTCGTGAAGGGTGTGATGTCGGGTGCGGTGCAGACGGCTGCGCAAAAGGCCAAGGCGCCCGCCGCTGGCTCCGCTGCAGCGGGCGGTGCCTTCCCGGGCCTGCTGCCCTGGCCGCAGGTCGATTTCAGCAAGTTTGGCCCGATCGAGCGCAAGGACCTCTCGCGCATCAAGAAGATCTCGGGTGCCAACCTGCATCGCAACTGGGTGGTGATCCCGCACGTCACCAACCACGACGAGGCCGACATCACCGAGCTCGAAGCCTTCCGCGTTCAGCTGAACAAGGAAAACGAGAAGTCGGGCGTCAAGGTCACGATGCTGGCCTTCATGATCAAGGCCGCTGTGGCCGCGCTCAAGAAGTTCCCCGAGTTCAATGCCTCGCTGGACGGCGAGCAGCTGGTGCTGAAGAACTACTTCCACATCGGCTTTGCGGCGGACACGCCCAACGGCCTGATGGTCCCGGTCATCAAGGACTGCGACAAGAAGGGCATCTTCCAGATCTCGCAAGAGATGTCCGAGCTGGCCAAGAAGGCCCGTGACGGCAAGCTGAGCCCGGCTGAGATGAGCGGTGGCTGCTTCTCGATCTCGTCGTTGGGCGGCATCGGTGGCAAGTACTTCACCCCGATCATCAATGCGCCCGAGGTGGCCATCATGGGTGTGTGCAAGAGCACCATCGAGCCGAAGTGGGATGGCAAGGCGTTCCAGCCTCGCCTGATCCTGCCGCTGTCGCTGTCGTGGGACCACCGCGTGATCGACGGTGCCGCAGCGGCCCGTTTCAACGTCTACTTCGCATCGTTGCTGGCGGACTTCCGCCGCATCGTGCTGTGATCGGAGGCACGACATGGCATTGATCGAAGTCCAAGTCCCCGACATCGGTGACTTCAAAGACGTGGCCATCATCGAGTTGCTGGTCAAGCCCGGCGACACGGTGAAGGCAGAGCAGAGCCTGATCACCGTGGAGAGCGACAAGGCCTCCATGGAGATCCCCTCGTCGCACGGCGGCGTGGTGAAGGAGCTCAAGGTCGCCCTGGGTGACAAGGTGAACCAGGGCACCGTGCTGCTGGTGCTGGAAGCCGCCGAAGGTGGCGCTGCCGCTCCTGCGCCGGCCGCTGCCCCGGTGGCCGCACCGGCTGCTGCACCTGCGTCGGCCCCGGCTGCCGTGGTGGCTGCACCCGCAGGCCCTGCGGGCAGCTACAGCGGCCCGGCCGATGTGGAGTGCGACGTGCTGGTGCTGGGCGCTGGTCCTGGCGGCTACTCGGCGGCCTTCCGCGCAGCAGATCTGGGCCTGAAGGTCGTGATCGTCGAGCGCTACGCCACCCTGGGTGGGGTGTGCCTGAATGTGGGTTGCATTCCCTCCAAGGCCCTGTTGCATGTGGCGGCGGTGATGGACGAGGTCAGCCACCTGGCCGACCTGGGCGTGGAATTTGGCGCGCCCGCTGTCAACATCGACAAACTGCGCACGCACAAGGAAAAGGTCATCGGCAAGCTGACCGGTGGCCTCGCGGCCATGGCCAAGATGCGCAAGGTCACGACCGTGCGCGGCTATGGTGCCTTCATCGACCCGTACCACGTGCAGGTCGAAGAAACCACGGGCGACGGCCAGGACAAGACTGGCACCACCAAGGTGGTGAAGTTCAAGCAGGCCATCATCGCGGCCGGCTCGCAAGCCGTGCACCTGCCTTTCTTCCCGAAGGACGAGCGCATCGTGGACTCGACGGGCGCGCTGGCGCTGAAGTCGGTGCCCAAGAAGATGCTGATCGTGGGTGGCGGCATCATCGGCCTCGAGATGGGCACCGTCTACTCCACGCTGGGCGCCCGCCTGGACGTGGTGGAGATGATGGACGGCCTGATGCAGGGTGCGGACCGCGATCTGGTCAAGGTCTGGCAGAAGATGAACGCGCCGCGCTTCGACAACATCATGTTGAAGACCAAGACGGTGGGCGCAGAAGCCACGCCCGAAGGCATCAAGGTGCAGTTTGAGGGCCTGGACGGCACCAAGAGCGAAGGCACATACGACCTGGTGCTGCAGGCGGTGGGCCGCACGCCCAACGGCAAGAAGATCGCGGCCGACAAGGCTGGCGTGGCCGTGAGCGACCGTGGTTTCATCCCGGTGGACGTGCAGATGCGCACCAACGTGCCGCACATCTTCGCCATCGGTGACCTGGTGGGCCAGCCCATGCTGGCGCACAAGGCGGTGCACGAGGCCCATGTGGCGGCGGAAGTCATCGCCGGCACGCTGCTGGGTGACGAGAAGCTGGCGAAGTCGCAGTTCGACGCCCGCGTGATCCCGAGCGTGGCCTACACCGACCCCGAAGTGGCGTGGGTGGGCCTCACCGAGGACCAGGCCAAGGCGCAGGGGATCAAGGTCAAGAAGGGCCTGTTCCCGTGGACGGCGTCGGGTCGCGCGATTGCCAATGGCCGCGACGAGGGCTTCACCAAGCTGCTGTTCGATGATTCGCCCGAGGCCCATGGCCACGGCCGCATCCTGGGCGGTGGCATCGTCGGCACGCACGCTGGCGACATGATCGGCGAGATCGCCCTGGCGATCGAGATGGGGGCCGATGCGGTCGACATCGGCAAGACCATCCACCCGCACCCCACGCTGGGCGAAAGCATTGGCATGGCTGCGGAGGTGGCGCACGGTTCCTGCACCGATTTGCCGCCGAGCAAAAAGTAAGCGAGCTGTCTTCGCTCAATGAGAGAGCCCTTGCCGGCAACGGTGAGGGCTTTTTTTTGACTGGGCGCGGCGTTCAGCGCTCTTTCCAGTCCAGGTTGAAGGCGCTGTCCGGCAGGATCCAGCAGTCTTCGGGACGGGTGTAGCCCAGGCTGGCGAGGCTGCCTGGGCTGGCCGCGAGTTGGGGGGTGACGATGGCAAACAGCTTGTCGGCCTGCCCTGCGACCTGGGACAGCGGGACGGGAGGCGTGCCATGCGCCAGGCCTTGATCGGCCCAGGGAGACTGGGCTGCACAGAGGGCGACTTCGACGCCAGCGGCTTCGAGCGTGAGGCGGTAGGGCAGGGTCTCCAGCCCCTTGCCAAGCAAGGCCACCTGGCGCCCACGCAAGGGCAGAGGGCCCATCAAGTCGGTTGCGAGAGGACGCTGCGCCATGCGGTGAAGGGCTTCGCAGGCGATGAAGAAGCCCTGTTCGGGCCGCAGGTGCATGACGTAGTCGGTGAAGTGCTGGCGATCGGTGATGTAGCGGTTCATCTCGATCAGACCAAAGCGGGGGTCCTCAGCGCACAGGCTGCGGATCACGCGATTGAGCCGCAGGCATTGGCGGCGGTACTGGGGGAAACTTGGCAAGGCATTGCGGAAGTAGTTGAATTCCGGCAGTGTCATCAGGAGGATGCGGGTGTGGGCGGGCATGCGGTCCGCGATCCAGCACAGGTTTTCCCGGAAGCGTTCCGGCGTGATCAGGCCCAGGCTGTCGAAGTGCTCGCACAGCCATTTGTCCGCGTCTTGACCCTCTGGGGGCATGACTGGCGTGACGCTGTAGGTTGCGCTCTCGCTCAAGACCACGCGCAGCTGGTCCTGGTCGCGCTTCTGATGAATGAAGAGTTCGGCGTCGTCGTTGAAGGAGAAGAGGGCGTAGTCGTGCTGACCGTTGAACAACTGGGTCTGGAAGGCGCCTTGTCCGGTGTAGTTGTGGAAGTGTTGGCGGCAGAAGGCCTTGTCGTCGTCGCTCATCTCGAAGCAGGAGCGCAGGTATTCGGTGGCGACGTTGACGCCGCGGGCGTTGCCGCGGAAGGTGTTGCACTCGAACGTGACGTCGGTCAGCGCATTGGCGAGGGTGCCGACGAGGTAATACATGTCGCAGGCGCCCGAGGCAAAGATGCGCAGTTTGCGGTGCGCAACGGGGTCAGCCTGGAGGGTTGTGGGCGCGTTCGCAGTGGGAGACGCGGTGTCGAGGGTGATGTAGTCGAGCGGGACGTCGCTGTCGAAGGGCGATGAAGCGGTCTCGCCCACGACGTCCAGTTTGGGGCGTCCCAGGTGCGCGTAGACCCATTGCTCGATGCCCAGGTTGATGATCCGGCAGGAGAAGAGGAAGTGCTCGAGCGTGTGGCCTTGCAGGCAGTACCAGCCGATCACGCCATGGTCTCCAAAGCGGTCTCGCACGCTGACGGTGGCGGTGGTGCGTGCAGGGTCAGCGATCAGGGTGCCGACCTCCTCCAGCGTGAGCCGTTGTTTGGTGAAGTTCAACTGGTTGGTGCGCGTGAGCATGTCGTGCACACGCTCGGCGTCATGGGGTGCGGTGGACGTGATGCGCACATGGATGTCGCTCTGGCGCAGGAAGGCTTCGTTGCTTGAAGCGGTCATTCGTTCCTGGACGCGCTGTTCCAGCAATTTGTACTGGGCCAGCCTGGCGCCGCCGTCGGGTTTGCCTTTCAGTTCGGGCCGATGGAGCAGGTTGGGGAGTTCCTGGGCGTCCAGGGTTTGCAGGCCAGCGTTGTAGAAGTGGGCCTCTTCCAGGTTCTGCGGGTTGTCGTCGATGAAAAGAACGTTCTCGGCGCGCAACTGGGCCTGTTCGATGATCTCCTTGATCAACTGCCCTTTGGGCGCGAAGGCAATGTGAGGGAAAACGAACTGGTCCCAGATCCCAGCCTGTTCCAGTCTTTGCCGGGCTGCGGCAAAGTCGTTCTTGGAGCAGATGGCATTGACGATGCCGCGCCGGGTGAGTTCCCGGACCATCGCCACATGGGCTGGCGGGATCACAAGGGTGTCGCCCTCGGCAAGGGTGCCCCGCCAGAAAGTGTCATCCAGATCCCAGATCACGAGTTTCACGGCCGGGCGCGGGGTGAGCGCCTCGCTCAAGGCCTGGTCGTATCGGTCCAGTCGGGAAAGGGTGGCCAGGCGATCTGGCTGGTGATGGGCCGCATGGCGCAGGAGTTGACGTATCGCATCGCCGGCCAGGCGCACGCTGCGGCTGTCTGGCACGGCCTGTTCCACGGCGTCCAGGGCCTCGGGCAACATGTTCCGGATTTCAGGCGACTCCCTGTCCGCCAGGTACACCAAGGCCTCTCGGATGGTGCCAGCGAGGTGGCGTGCGCGTTCCTGGTTGTCGGTGGTGATGGCAGCAGTCATGGCAGCGTTGGGCAGTCTGTTGTTGGATCTTAGGATTGCGTCCGGCAAGGCAAAACCCGCTGATCCCGCCTTTTCAACCTGCTTTTTGGCTTTGCGACGTCTGGTTGTGGACTCTGCGTGCAGGAAGGTCTAAAATGGAACGATGAGTGCGCTTCTTCATCCCGCCACATCGCCCGCACCAGGCGCGCCGTCTGTGCAACAGATGGGTGCGGCCGGGTTGCGGGCTTTTGCGCGTCTGGCAGAGGCCTGGGGCCTTTCGGTGGACGAGCAGATCACCCTGCTGGGTCAGCCGGCGCGCTCCACCTTTTTTGCGTGGCGCAAGGCCCCGGAGTCGGCCAAGCTGTCGCGCGACACGCTGGAGCGGCTCTCCAACCTGCTGGGCATCTACAAGTCGCTGCAGATCCTGTTGCCGGATGAGCGGGCCGATGTCTGGGTGCGGCAGCCCAACACAGCCGCGCCTTTTGGCGGGCGTTCGGCGTTGTCCCGCATGCTGGCGGGCAATGTGTCCGACCTGTTCGCGGTACGGCGTTACCTGGATTCGGTGCGCGGTGGGGGCTGGTCCTGATCGCGCTGCGACGTGTGCGGTGGCAGCCCGCCCACCGCATCATTCCTACTCGTTACCCGACGGTCTACATCTTCGATCGCATCGCCGATCCGGCCGATTTCGATGCGCTGTACGCGCTCGAGGCCCTGACCAACGACCGCCTGCGTGACGAGGCCGGGGTGATCGACATGGTGCCCGCGGCCGATCGCATCGTGGGGCCTGGTTCGGGGCCGATCATGGCGGCGTTCACGCATGTGAACCCCACGGGCAGCCGGTTCTCGGACGGGTGCTTCGGCATGTTCTACGCGGCCCGCGAAAAGGCGACCGCGATTGCCGAGACGCAGTATCACCACGCGCGGTTTCTGGCGGCGACGGCCGAGCCACCCATGCAGCTCTCGATGCGGCTGTATGCGGTGAAGGTGAGTGCCATGCTGCACGATCTGCGTCCGGCCGATGCCGTGTCGCCCGAGGTGCATGCGACGGACAGTTATGCGGCCTCTCAGGCTTTGGGCGCGCAGTTGCGACAAGAGGGCGCGACGGGCGTGGTGTACCGCAGCGTGCGCCACGAGGGTGGGGAGTGCGTGGGCCTGTTCAAGCCGAAGGGCGCCTCGCAGTGCATGCACGCGGCCTACCTGCTTTATGTGTGGGACGGCAGCCGCTTCACCGACGTGTTCGAGAAAATCGAAGCTTGAGCCTGGGGGCTGCGGCGGTGCTCAATGGAAGTCCCGGCTGTGCGTGGCCAGGCGGCCGAGCAGGGGGGTGAGGTCGTGCAGGCGCTCGGCGATCAGGTGGCGCACCTCGCCCTGGCGCTGCCATTTGCCGTCGACGGCCATGAGGCGGCTGTGCACGAGTTCGCGGCGCTGCTTTTCCTTCAGGTGTGCCCAGACCACCACGTTGACGGTGCCGGTTTCATCTTCCAGGGTCACGAAGACCACGCCCGAGGCCGTGCCCGGTTGCTGGCGCACGGTGACGATGCCGCAGGCACGCGCCAGCTGGCCGTTTCGGTAGCCTTGCAGTTCGGCCGAGGTTTTCAGGCGCATGGCGGCCAGGTGCGGTCGCAACAGCGCCAGCGGGTGACGCCGCAGGCTGAGGCCGAGGGCGGCGTAGTCGAAGGTGATGTCTTCCGCCTCGGGGGGGGCTTCAAGCTGCAGCGGCGCTTCGTGCACGGGGACTTCGCGCAGCAGGGCAGGGGCCTTGTGCAGTGCCGCAGCCTCCCAGACCTGTTGTCTGCGGTGGCCGGCCAGGCTTTCGAGGGTGTCGGCGCTGGCCAGGGCGCGCAATTCAGCCTGGCTCAGGCCGGCACGGCGCGCGAATTCATCCACATTGGTGAAGGGGCCGCCTTGCTGGCGGGCGTCCACGATGCGTTGCAGGGCGTCGTGACCGAGGCCGGCGATGAGGCGCAGCCCGAGTCGTACGGCGGGTTGCGGGGTGGCAGGCTGAGGTGGCGTGGCGTGTGAAAAACGGTGGTCTTTGGGGCGCGTGGCGGCCTGAATGGGGCGTTGTGCCCAGGCAGCAGAAGCCTCGGTTTCGACCAGGTGGGTGTCGACCGCGCTGTGTTGCACGTCGGCCGGGAGGACGTCGACGCCATGGCGGCGAGCGTCCTGCACGAGCTGGCTGGGCGAGTAAAAGCCCAGCGGTTGCGCATTGAGCAGGGCGGCCAGGAAGGCGGCGGGTTCATGGCATTTCAGCCAGGCGCTGAGGTAGACCAGTTTGGCAAAACTGGCGGCGTGGGACTCGGGGAAGCCGTAGGAGCCGAAGCCCTCGATCTGCTGGCAGATCTGCTCGATGAAGGCGTCTTCGTACTGTCGGTAGCGCATGCCTTCGACGATCCGGGCCTTGAAGCGGTCGACTTCGCCTTTCTTGCGCCAGGAGGCCATGGCGCGGCGAAGCTGGTCGGCCTGGCCAGGCGTGAAGCCGGCAGCCAGCACGGCGATCTGCATGACCTGCTCCTGGAAGATGGGCACGCCCAGGGTGCGGGCCAGGGCCTCGCCCAGTCGCGGAGGGCTAGGCAGGGGCGCGTTCGGGTCGGCACGAAGGGCCTCGCGGCGCTGCAGATAGGGGTGGACCATGCCGCCCTGGATGGGCCCTGGGCGCACCAGGGCCACTTCGACGACCAGGTCGTAGAAGGTGCGGGGCTGCAGGCGCGGCAGCATGCTCATCTGAGCGCGGCTTTCGATCTGGAAGACGCCGATGGTGTCGGCGCGGCAGACCATGTCGTAGGTGTCGGCGTCTTCCTGCGGGATGTCCTGCATGCGAAAGACCTGGCCGCGACGCTGGCCGACGAAGTGCAGGGCGCGGCGGATGGCGCTCAGCATGCCCAGGGCCAGCACGTCGACCTTCATCAGGCCCAGGGCCTCGAGGTCGTCCTTGTCCCACTGGATGATGCTGCGCTCGGGCATGGAGGCGTTTTCGATGGGCACCATGCGGCTGAGCTGGCCGCCGGCGATGACGAAGCCGCCTGTGTGCTGGCTGAGGTGGCGCGGGAAGCCGATGAGCACGCGGGTCAGTTCCAGCCAGATCTGCACGCGGCGCGAGCTGGGATCGAGCCCGGCCTCGGCCAGTCGTTCGGCCATGTGCTCGCTGCGGTCCCACCATTGCAGATGGCGGGCGGCCTGCTCGGTCTCGTCGAGGCTGAAGCCCATGGCCTTGCCGACGTCGCGCAGGGCGCTGCGGGTGCGGTAGCTGATGACGGTGGCGGTGAGCGCGGTGCGGTCGCGGCCGTATTTGCGGTAGATGTACTGGATGACTTCTTCGCGGCGGTCGTGTTCGAAGTCGACGTCGATGTCGGGCGGCTCGCCGCGTTCCTTGGAGATGAAACGCTCGAACAGCAGGGTGGCCTCTTGCGGGTTGACCTCGGTGATGCCCAGGGCGTAGCAGACGGCGGAGTTGGCCGCGCTGCCGCGCCCCTGGCAGAGAATGCCCTGGCTGCGCGCGAAGCGGACGATGTCTTCCACGGTGAGGAAGTACTTTTCGTAGGCCATCTCGTGGATGAGCCGCAGTTCGTGCACGATGCGCTTTCGCACCCCCCATGGTGCCCCTTGCGGGTAGCGCACTCGCAAGCCAGCCAGGGTGAGGTGGCGCAGGTGAAGAGGCGGCGTGCTGCCTCGCGGTACGACCTCTTCGGGGTATTCGTAGCGGAGTTCGTCGAGGCTGAAGTGGCAGCGCGCGGCCACATCGAGTGTGGCGGCCAATAGGTCGGCCGGGTAGCGCTGGCTCAGGCGCAGGCGGCTGCGCAGGTGCCGCTCGGCGTGGCGTTCCAGGGCCAGGCCACATTCGGACACAGGCTGACCCAGGCGCACGGCGGTCAGCACGTCCTGCAGGGGTTTGCGCGAGCGCACGTGCATGAGCACGTCGCCACTGGCGACCAGGGGCAGGCTGTTGGCCTCGCCCACACCACGCAGGCCGTGCAGCCACCAGGCGTCATCAAGGTGATGGTGCAGGGCCACGCCCAGCCAGAGTCTGCCGAGGAACAGGCCTTGCAGCCAGGCGGCCTGCTCGTGGATGGGCTGCCAGACGGTGTCAGGCGTGTTCTGCCCGGGCTCCTGTTTCTGGCGCATCAGGGCAGCCCTCGCGTGAGCGCGGTCTGGCAGGTAGATGAGCACGCAGCCTGAGAGTGATGCCGACGTGAGTTGGTGACGGTGCAGGGGGCTGGCGCCTTTGCCAGGTTCGGCGCGACGCAGGGCCGTGATGAACTGGCACAGGCTGGCATACCCCTCGCGGTGGCAGGCCAGGGCGACGAGCTTGGCAGGTGGCACTCCGGCCTGGGCTTCTGCCTGGGTGGGGCTGATCAGGAACTGGCTGCCGATGAGCAGCTGGAAGGTGTCGGCCCCTGGCAGGCCGGACTCGCGCGCATCTCGCAGGGCCAGGTGGGCGCGCACGACGCCGGCCAGGGTGCAGTCGTCGGTGATGGCCAGGCCGCGGTAGCCCAGGGCCAGGGCTCGCTGGATGAGCTCTTCGGCGTGCGAGGCCCCTTGCAGGAAGCTGAAGTTGCTGGCGGCGTGCAACTCGGCGTAATCGGGCAGCCCCATGTGGCGCAGGCCAAGGGGAAAGAGTGCCTCCATCGAGGCCGAAGATGCGTGCCGGGGTGCGACGGGCATGGTGGAAACCGCAGCGGGTCAGGCAAAAAAGCCGTGCAGGAACCAGGGGCTGCGGAGATCGCCGGGTTCGCGGCGCACCTTGAAGACCCAGAGCAAACCGGCCCGCTCGCTGCTGGCCAGGTAGTAGTCGCGAGCGCTGTCTGTGAGGCCGAGGGCGGCCTCTGCCTCTGGCGCGGTGCGGTCCCACCAGCCAGCTTCGATGCGGTGTGGGCCGGCCAGCAGGCGCAGCGTGCCCTGGTAAACGGGGCGTTCCTGCCGGCCCTGGGCGTCGCGCTGCAGGGACAGGGGCTGCGGTTGGGGCAGCAACCAGGTAGGGGCGGGCAGGAGCTCGCCCATTGGCAAGGTGGTGAGGGGCTGTCCCGGGCATGTGCGTGATAAGGGCGCAGCAAGCGTGGCCGCTGCGGCACCGGAGAACGCTTCCCAGCGCTGGCTGTGGTCCAGGCGGTGGTCGCCTTGCAGCCGACCTTGCTGCACGCGCTCCGGGCCCAGGCGCACGGCCAGCTTGTCGAGCAGGGTCAGCAGGCGGGCTTCCTGCTGGCGCAGTGCCGATGGTGTGCGCAGGGCGTCGGGCTGGAGCAGGCTGCTGCCACCGGTGTCGATGAACAGGTCGGCGTTGTCGGTCACCAGGGGGGCGATGTCGGCCGCGTGCAGGCCCACCTCGCCAACAGGGGCTTGCAAGGTGATGCGCCGCAGGTGCTCGGCCAGCAGGGACCGCAGGGTGCGCAGGTCCTGGCTGGGCGTGGCCAGGCGCACAGGCCATTCGCCTTGCTTGTCGGCGTCGCGGCGTTGGCCATCGTGCTGCCAGCGCAGGGTGAAGCTGCGCACGCCGGCGTGCTGGCCTGCCAGCCAGGCGCAGAGGCGCTGGAGCAGCAAGTCGGCCGCCTGCTGCATGCCAAGGGCCGAATCGACCCGGCCAGGCAGTTCCACCCTGGCTTCGAATTCATCGGGCAGGGTCACCCAGTTGAAGGCCTCGGGGCGCAGGCCTGCGGCCTGATCGAGTGCGCGCAGGGGCTCTGCACCCAGGCGCCGGCTGAGGCCATGTCGGGGCAGGTTCAGCACATCGCCCACGGTGCGGCAGCCCAGGCGGCTCAGCGTGGCCTCGTGCGCGTTCAAGGCGCTCAAGGTGTGCAGGGGCAGATCGGCCAGCCGCCGAGGTCTGGGACGTTGCGAGCAGCGCGCCTGGGCCAGGGCCGCCAGAGCCGTGCGCCCATGGGCCCAACCTTGGCAACCGGCCTGGGCAGCGCCCTCGGCCAGGCGGCGCAACAAGCGCCCCTGGCCACCGAAGAGGCGCCGGCTGGCCTCCCACTCCAGCACCACGCTGTCTTCCAGCATGGCCACGCGGGGGCTCCATTGCAGGCACCACCAGGCCAGGTGCTGGCGGTCGAGCACAGTGGGCTTCGCGTCGTCTGTGGCCTCAGTGGGTGGCGCGAGAGGGCAGCCCTGTGCCGACGGCGAGGGCATCGCCGAGGCGGGGATCAGGGCGGTCCAGATTGGCATGGTGGGCAGGGTGGTGGGGC
>NZ_JAIZVX010000280.1 GCF_021768455.1 Aquabacterium sp.
GAAGTAGAACAAAGGTACTCCATACATTGGAGTATCTCTACTCTTTTACACATACACATAAAAGCGTACACACTGCACACTACATTAGATAGTCTGATTGAAAGATAGGAAGGAAGAGTTCTATCTAATCTTAAATGCTCTCCGAGCATGGAGTGGTGAGCTAGTGTAGTTAATGATTAGCTCTATATAGGTAATGATGAGAGAGATGGGAGATAACACTGTTAACTGTATTAACTCTCGTTTGTTGCTCTCAATCATTACCATTTCCCATTCCGATATACAGACGATATAGATTGGATAAATCATGCCCTTTGACTATCTCAACGCATTTAATGAACTGTGTGAAATGTATGAAGATCATGTGATCTCTCACCCAGAATTCATCAATCAATACACCCTGATGCAAAGCATTTGGAATATGGTCTAAAACCTATCTAAAACCCTCTCAGACAGCTCATTTCAATCATCAGCTACACATATGCCATTGAAGGTGTATGCGTCTCCTGACGCTTCTAATGAGCTTGAATAACCTATTACTTGAAAGAAACAATCATGAGTATTGTTACTGTCATTACCTATGATCAGGCATCTAAGGCAGTTAAACATCTCACTGTGTATGAAGTGATGAATGTTGCATCTGCTAAGGAATTGGTACAACTGATCAACAATCATGTTGAAGCACCAAATACCAATACGATCATTGAAGCTAAACGTTTGGAGTCTGGTGATGTATTGGACTTCACCTAGTAAATAACCTATTACCTTATAGAAAGTAAACATCATGGCTAAGATCATTCATACCGATAACTTTGCTGACGATTACCCAAATGAGAAGTTCGTGGAAGGATTGCCTATCCTCACGATTGAACAAGCCAAAGCTATTGCTGAGGCTATCAATAAGGCACTTGATCCAAGTAATAGTGGGATGTATCCACGTCACTATGTTGTCTGTTCCGATAACTATGTGCTCAAACCCGGCTTTGAACCGTAATGAAGAACCTCAAGGCACTTGCTAAACGGATATTTATTCAAGCTATCCGTCTCACCCCAATCCCAGTAGTAATAGTTCTATTCTTTGCACTGGGTTTGATAGCTACTGTATTCAATGGCTATCTATCTTATTCATCTAAAAGGAAATAACTATGTTTGCTCAAATAACTATGTTGGTTACCACTGCTGCACTATTGTTCATTGCAATACTCTGGTCTAACAAAGGTTGGACTAACCTGTTTATCAAGTTCTGCTACTTCGTTATCTTCAGCTGCAATCTGGCCTTGGTTATCAAGACCTTTCAGATTCTTATCTAGGAGAAGAAATGAAACATCAACCATTTGAGGCATTGGTGTTGGGTCTGGATCAGCCAGATACCCTAATTGACGTAGTACCTACTAAGGTAGATGGTAGTAATGAAACCTATATGACTCTGTTAGGTACTAACGAGGCTGTCTATATCACCAAAGCTCAATGTATGGAGTTCTTTGGTCTTGTTGATTCTTCTAAGTATGTGATCACTCGTTGTCACTGTGATGCTCAACTAGAGCGTTAAGGCTCGATATAACCAAGTTGTCATTTATATAACTAATAAGGAGAACTGCAGTGAAACCATCAGCTGAGCAATACATCTCTATCTACCATGCTTGGAAAGCATCTGCTCCTCCATTGAAGGTAGCTAAGGCACTTCGTCTGGTGCCTGCCACTGTCATTGCTGAGTACCTTCGTCTTGATGAAGGGAGCCAGGTATGAGCATCCGTAGCGTACTGTTGTTTGTGTCATGTGTAGTGATGATTAGTATTCTTGGATGGGCATTTGCTAGGGCTGTTGATATCGAATTCGATGTCCCTAGCTCTACT
>NZ_JAIZVX010000053.1 GCF_021768455.1 Aquabacterium sp.
AGCTGATCGCCCCGATCGCCATGGAAGAAGGTCTGCGCTTCGCCATCCGCGAAGGTGGCCGCACCGTCGGCGCCGGCGTGGTTGCCAAGATCCTCGACTGATCACGTGACACGTGCCTGCTGACCGGCCTTCGGGCTGGCGGCAGGCGTCTCGTTCTTTAATTCCAAGGAAGTGTGTCATGGCACAACAGAAGATCCGCATCCGCCTGAAGGCGTTTGACTACAAGCTGATCGACCAGTCGTCGGCTGAAATCGTGGAAACCGCCAAGCGCACCGGCGCCATCGTCAAGGGCCCCGTGCCCCTGCCGACCCGTCTGCAGCGCTTCGACATCCTGCGTTCGCCGCACGTCAACAAGACTTCGCGCGACCAGTTCGAAATCCGCACCCACCAGCGTCTGATGGACATCGTGGACCCGACCGACAAGACGGTTGACGCCCTGATGAAGCTCGACCTGCCGGCTGGCGTGGACGTCGAAATCAAGCTGCAGTGATGCCGCTTGCCGCCTGGCCCGAAAGGCCGGACGGCTCCCCTGAAAAGGCCTCTTCGGAGGCCTTTTTTCATCTTGGGCCTCCCTCTGTATGGCTGTGCCCAAGCCCTCTTCTCGTCACGGAGAACCCATGTCCCTCGTTTCGCAACTGCGGCACGCCCTGTCGAAAGACGGCGCCATGGCCGAGCCTGGCTACAGCCGCTGGCTGATGGCCGCAGCGGCCCTGCTGATCCACTTTCCGCTCGGGCAAGCCTACGGTTTCTCGGTCTTCAACGGCCCGCTCAGCAAGGTCCTGGGCGAGAGCCTGACCAGCGTGGGCTGGATTTTCTCGGTGGCCATCATTTTCCTGGGCCTGTCGGCCGCGGTGTTCGGCAAGTGGGTGGAGCGCTCCGGTCCGCGCCTGGCCATGCTGGCGTCGGCCGTGTGCTTCTTCCTGGGTTTTCAGTTGGCCGCCTTGGGTGTGCGGCACGGGTCATTGGCGCTGGTGATCCTGGGTTACGGCGTGGTGGGTGGCATCGGCCTGGGCATTGGCTACATCTCCCCCGTTTCGACCCTGATCAAGTGGTTCCCCGACAAGCGCGGCATGGCAACCGGCCTGGCCATCATGGGTTTTGGGGGCGGCGCCCTGGTCGGCTCGCCGCTGGCGGTCAACCTCATGAAGCATTTCCAGGAGGGCTCGGCCTTCGCCGGCATCCCGGAGACCTTCACGGTCATGTCCCTGGCCTACCTGTTCTTCCAGTTGTGCGCGGTCTGGATCGCGCGCCTGCCGCAGCCTGGCTACCGCCCCGTAGGCTGGGTGCCGCCTGTGAACGCCCAAGGCGTGGCCCATGACGATGCCCATGACTTCTCGGTGGCCGAGGCGATCCGTCGGCCTCAGTTCTGGCTGTTGTGGGGCATCCTGTTGCTCAATGTGTCGGCTGGCATCGGCATCCTGGGGCAGGCCTCGCTCATGGCGCAGAAGATGGTCGGCATCACGCCGGGCGCAGCCGCAGGCTTCGTGGGCCTGCTTTCCCTGTGCAACATGGCGGGCCGCTTCATCTGGTCCAGCTTTTCGGATCGCATCGGTCGCAAGGCGGCCTACGCGATGTACGCAGGCGTGGGGGCCGTGGCCTATTGGGCCATCCCGGCTGCTGCCGAAGCGCGCAACCTGCCACTGTTTGTGGGCCTGTTCGCGCTGGTGATGAGCTACTACGGCGCTGGTTTCGCGACCATCCCCGCCTACCTGGCCGACATGTTTGGCAAGCGCGAGGTTGGCGCGATCCATGGCCGCCTGCTGACCGCCTGGTCGCTGGCCGGCGTGGTCGGCCCCCTGGTGGTCAACGCGGGGCGGGATCACCTGGTCAAGGTCCAGCAGGTCAGCGATGCCCAGGCCTACTCCACCGTGGTGTACGTGTTGGGTGGTCTGCTGATGGCCGAGTTTGTGCTCAACCTCTTCGTCAAACCCCCGGTCAAACAAGGAGTTCACCATGTCTGAGCCAGTCACTCCCATGGGCATGAAGCTCAAGGTCGCCTTCTTCTGGTCGCTGGCGTTGCTGCCATTGTCGTGGGGCGTTTGGCAGACTGCCGTGAAGGTGGCGGCCATGTTTGCATGACCCTGTTGCATCGAAATGCAGCATCAGCTATGATCGCAGGCTTTCCCGTAATGGGTGGATGGCGCGTTGCCTAAATTTTAGGCAGACGTCTTCGCTTTGAGCGGAAACAACCCAAGGCGCTTGCCAGGTCAGTACGACTGTCGAGTGCCGCAAAAGTCGCCCCGGCCAATCGATGTCGGGTGTGTTTAACAAGGCCCCTGCGCCATTGGCGTGAAGGGGCTGGAGAAAAACCATGAGTCTTAGCAATCGTCTCGGATTGCTGGGCCGCAAGGTGGGCATGATGCGCATCTACACAGACGACGGCGATGCCGTGCCTGTGACGGTGCTCGACGTGTCCAACAACCGCGTGTCCCAGGTCAAAACCGTTGAGACTGACGGCTACACCGCCCTGCAGGTGGTGTTCGGTTCGCGCAAAGCTTCGCGCGTGACCAAGCCGCAAGCCGGTCACCTCGCCAAAGCTGGCGTGGAAGCTGGTGAAGTCACCAAGGAATTCCGTGTGGCCCCTGAGGTCGCCGCTGAGTACAAGGCTGGCAGCACCATTGCGCCCGCAGCCCTGTTCCAGGCTGGTGGTCTGGTCGACGTGCAAGGCACTTCGATCGGTAAGGGTTTCGCCGGCACCATCAAGCGTCACAACTTCGGTTCGCAGCGCGCCTCCCACGGTAACAGCCGTTCCCACAACGTTCCTGGCTCCATCTCGATGGCGCAGGATCCGGGTCGCGTGTTCCCTGGCAAGCGCATGTCGGGCCACATGGGTGACGAGACCGTGACGACGCAGAACCTCGACATCGTGCGCGTTGACGAAGCCCGTCAACTGCTGCTGGTCAAGGGCGCTGTGCCGGGTTCGAAGGGTGGCTTTGTCACCGTGCGTCCCGCCGTCAAGGTCAAGATCAAGAAAGGGGCCAACTGATGGCACAGCTTGAGCTCCTGAACGAACAAGGTCAGGTCGCCTCCAAGGTTGAGGCCTCCGACGCTGTGTTCGGTCGCGAATACAACGAAGCCCTGGTGCACCAGGTGGTCGTGGCCTACCAGGCCAACGCCCGTCAAGGCACCCGCGCCCAGAAGGACCGTGAAACGGTCAAGCACACCACGAAGAAGCCGTGGCGTCAAAAGGGCACCGGCCGCGCTCGCGCCGGTATGTCGTCTTCGCCCCTGTGGCGTGGCGGCGGTCGGATCTTCCCGAACAGCCCCGACGAAAACTTCACGCAGAAGGTCAACAAGAAGCAATACCGTGCTGGTGTTGCCGCGATCTTCTCGCAACTGGCTCGTGAAGGCCGCCTGGCCGTGGTGGATTCGATCAACGTCGAAGCCCCCAAGACCAAGCTGCTGGCTGCCAAGCTGAAGGCCATGAACCTGGACCACGTCCTGGTCATCGCCGACACCGTGGACGAGAACCTGTTCCTGGCCGCTCGCAACCTGCCCAACGTGCTGGTGGTTGAGCCCCGTTACGCCGATCCCCTGTCCCTGGTCTTCTACAAGAAGGTCCTGGTCACCAAGGGTGCGATCGACAAGCTGCAGGAGATGTTCGCATGAGCACTCTGAAATTCGATGAAGCACGCCTGCTGAAGGTGCTGGTCGCTCCGATCATCTCGGAAAAGGCCACGGCTGCTGCTGAAGAGCGCGGTCAAGTTGCGTTCAAGGTGATGCGCGATGCCACCAAGCCCGAGATCAAGGCCGCCGTCGAGCTGCTGTTCAAGGTCGAAGTGAAGTCGGTGCAGGTCCTGAACCAAAAGGGCAAGACCAAGCGTTTCGGTGGCCGCATCGGTCGCCGTGACCACGCCAAGAAGGCCTTCGTGTCTCTGGCAGCTGGTCAAGAGCTGAACTTCTCCGGGGAGGCTGCGTAATCATGGCCGTCGTCAAAGTCAAACCGACATCGCCTGGCCGCCGTGGTGTGGTCAAGGTCGTGCACAAGCACCTGCACAAGGGTGCCCCGCACGCTGCCCTGGTGGAACCCCAGAAGCAGAACTCTGGCCGTAACAACAACGGTCACATCACCGTTCGCCACAAGGGCGGCGGTCACAAGCACCACTATCGCGTGGTGGACTTCGTGCGCAACAAGGACGGCATCCCCGCCAAGGTTGAACGCATCGAGTACGACCCCAACCGCACGGCCCACATCGCTCTGGTGGTGTACGCCGACGGCGAACGTCGCTACGTGATCGCTCCGCGTGGTCTGGTTGCCGGTGCCACCATCCTGTCGGGCTCTGAAGCCCCGATCAAGGCTGGCAACACCCTGCCGATCCGCAACATCCCCGTGGGCTCGACCATCCACAACATCGAACTGAAGCCTGGCAAGGGCGGTCAGATCGCTCGTTCGGCTGGTACGTCCGCTGTGCTGATGGCCCGTGAAGGCACCTACGCTCAGGTTCGCCTGCGCTCGGGTGAAGTCCGCAAGATCCACGTCGAATGCCGCGCCACCCTGGGTGAAGTGAGCAACGAAGAGCACAGCCTGCGTCAATACGGCAAGGCCGGCGCCATCCGCTGGAAGGGCATCCGCCCGACCGTCCGCGGCGTCGCCATGAACCCGGTCGACCACCCGCACGGTGGTGGCGAAGGACGCACTGGCGAGGGCCAAGTCCCCGTGTCCCCATGGAACACGATGACGAAGGGCTATCGCACCCGCAACAACAAGCGCACGCAGACCTTCATTGTGTCGCGTCGCAAAAAGTAAGAGGTAGGCTGCAATGGCTCGTTCTCTGAAAAAGGGTCCTTTCGTTGACCACCACCTGTCGGCCAAGGTCGAAAAGGCTGTGGCCATCAAGGACAAAAAGCCGATCAAGACCTGGTCGCGTCGTTCCACCATCCTGCCTGAGTTCATCGGCCTGACCATTGCTGTGCACAACGGCAAGCAGCACGTGCCCGTGTACATCCAGGACCAGATGGTTGGCCACAAGCTTGGTGAGTTCGCCCTGACCCGTACGTTCAAGGGTCACCCTGGCGACAAAAAAGCCAAGAAATAAGGAGCAGCAACGATGGAAACCAAAGCAATCGTTCGCGGCGTTCGCCTCTCTTGCGACAAGGGTCGTCTGGTCGCTGACCTGATCCGCGGCAAGAAGGTGGACCAGGCTCTGAACATCCTGACCTTCACGCAAAAGAAGGCTGCCGGCATCATCAAGAAGGCTCTGGAGTCGGCAATCGCCAACGCCGAGCACAACGACGGTGCCGACATCGACGAACTGAAGGTCAAGACCATTTATGTGGAGCAAGGCGCCACGTTGAAGCGTTTCACCGCCCGTGCTAAGGGCCGTGGCAACCGCATCAGCAAGCCAACCTGCCACATCTATGTGACCGTGGGCAACTAAGCAGAGGCTGACTATGGGACAGAAAATCCACCCAACCGGCTTCCGCCTGGCCGTCACCCGCAACTGGGCATCGCGTTGGTACGCCACCAACCGCAACTTCGCCTCGATGCTGGCTGAAGACCTGGAAGTCCGCGAATTCCTGAAGAAGAAGCTCAAGAACGCGGCCGTGTCGCGCATCTTGATCGAGCGTCCCGCCAAGAGCGCACGCATCACCATTTTCTCGGCTCGTCCGGGCGTGGTGATCGGCAAGAAGGGCGAAGACATCGAGAACCTGAAGCTCGAACTGGCCAAGCGTCTGAATTGCCCGGTCTCTGTGAACATCGAAGAAGTGCGCAAGCCTGAAGTCGATGCACAGCTGATCGCCGATTCGATCACGCAACAGCTGGAAAAGCGCATCATGTTCCGCCGCGCCATGAAGCGCGCCATGCAGAACGCCATGCGTCTGGGTGCCCAGGGCATCAAGATCATGTCTGCTGGCCGTCTGAACGGCATCGAAATCGCTCGCACCGAGTGGTACCGTGAAGGCCGCGTGCCTCTCCATACCCTGCGCGCCGACATCGACTACGGCACCTCCGAAGCCCACACCACCTACGGTGTGATCGGCGTGAAGGTGTGGGTCTACCGCGGTGACCGTCTGGCCAATGGCGAAGCCCCTGTGCTCAAGGGTGACGACAGCCTGGACGACCGTCGCAACCGCCGTGGCCCGCGCAGCGATCGCCCCGGTGACCGTCGTGGTCCTGGCGCTGGTCGTGGCGGCCCTGGCCGTGGCGCCCCGCGTGCCGATGGTGCTCCGTCTGACGGCAGCGACAAGCCTGCTGCAGGCGCTGACGCCGCCAAGCGTGTTCGCAAGGCCCCCGTGGCCGAAGCGAAAGGAGAATAAGCATGTTGCAACCTAATCGTCGCAAGTTCCGCAAGGAACACAAGGGCCGCAACACGGGTGTTGCCACCCGTGGTGCTGAAGTGTCCTTTGGCGATTTCGGCCTGAAGGCCACTGAACGTGGTCGCATCACCGCTCGCCAGATCGAAGCCGCACGTCGTGCGATTTCGCGTCACGTGAAGCGCGGTGGCCGCATCTTCATCCGTATCTTCCCCGACAAGCCGATCTCGCAGAAGCCTGCAGAAGTGCGTATGGGTAACGGTAAGGGTAACGTCGAGTACTACGTGGCTGAGATCCAGCCGGGCAAGGTGCTCTACGAAATCCAGGGCGTGCCCGAGCAACTCGCTCGCGAAGCGTTCCAGCTGGCTGCCGCCAAGCTGCCGCTGAGCGTGACCTTCGTCGGCCGCCAGTTCGGCATCTAATCTAGGCGCTAAGGAGAAAGTTATGGCGAAAGCCTCTGAACTGCGCGCCAAGGATCTGGCCGCACTGGAAACCGAAGTCAAGGACCTGCTGAAGGCGCACTTCAACCTGCGCATGCAGCGTGCCACCCAGCAGCTCAACGATCACTCGGCCCTGAAGAAGACCCGTCGCGACATCGCTCGCGTCAAGACGATTCTGACCGAGAAGAAAGGAGCCGCCCAATGACGGAAGCTCAAACCAAAGTGACCCGCACGCTGGTCGGCAAGGTCGTCTCTGACGCCCGCGCCAAGACCGTGACCGTTCTGGTCGAGCGTCGTGTGAAGCATGAGCTCTACGGCAAGATCGTGGCCCGCTCGAGCAAGTACCACGCTCACGATGAGAACAACGAGTTCCACATCGGCGACGTCGTCGAGATCACGGAAAGCCGTCCGCTGTCCAAGACCAAGAACTGGGTTGTGTCCCGTCTGGTCGAGAAGGCCCAGGCTGTCTGATCTTCGCGATCTGAAGCTGGCAATCGGCCTGTGTTGATTGCCACGACGTGACCGGGGTGTTGCCCCGGCTCCGTCCCCCGAAAACCGGCTGTCCAGTCATACTGGCGGTCGGTTTTTTGTTTTTTCATTCCTCTTTTTTGGAGACGCATCCATGACGATCAAGGTTGGCGACAAGTTGCCCGCAGGCACGCTGTTCGAATACATCGAAGTCGAGGGCGAAGGCTGCAGCCTGGGCCCCAACGCCTTTGACGTGACGAAGAGCACGGCCGGCAAGACCATCGCCATCTTCGGCCTGCCAGGCGCCTTCACCCCCACCTGCTCGGCCCAGCACGCCCCGGGCTACATCGCCAAGGCTGCAGAGTTCAAGGCCGCGGGTGTGGACGAGATCTGGTGCGTGTCGGTGAACGACGCCTTCGTGATGGGCGCCTGGGCGCGCGAACTGAAGTCCGAAGGCAAGGTGCGCTTCCTGGCCGACGGCAGCGCCGATTTCGCCAAGGCCACCGGCCTGACGCTGGACCTGAGCGCCAAGGGCCTGGGCCTGCGCTCGGGCCGCTATTCGCTGCTGGCCAAGGATGGCGTGGTCACCATCCTGAACGACGAGCAAGGTGGTGGTTACGGCGTGAGCGATGCCGACACCCTGCTGAAGCAGATTCAGGCTTAAGCGGGTCGTGGGCCGACGGGCCCCGGACGCTCATCGTGCAGAGGGCCTTCGGGCCCTTTTTTCATGTCGACGCGGAGGGCGCTTCGGCGGAAAGGCCATGTGCGGCGCGTGCCTTGAGGCATTGCGCGTCGCCTGCCGTGACCTGGCGGCATGGGGTGGGGCGAAGGTCGTAGATGCGGCAGCCGACGTGTCGACCCACGTCCCCCTCAAGGGCCGTACAGCGAGGCTGCGAGGACCAGGTGCCCTGCATGCAGCGGGTGTGGGGGCTGACGGTCTCGGTCAGGCCGACGGGCACGGTGCCCCCCGGGGCATCGTCGGCCTCTGCCCAGTAGAACGAGACGCGAAATTGGGCGCAGCAGGCGCCGCAGCGCTGGCAATCCATGGGGACGGGGCTCCTGGGGGGGCTCAAAGGGCTTGTGCGATCTGGCGCAGGGCCTGTTCGTAGGCTTCGGCAGGCTGTCCGCCTTGGATGAGGTGGCGGCCGTTGACGATGACCGAAGGCACCGCACGGATGCCCGCCTGGGTGAAGTGCGCCTCGGCGGTCCGGACTTCGTCGGCGTAGAGGCCCTGCTCGAGCACGTGCCGGGCAGCAGTGGCGTCCAGGCCCGCGACGGTGACGGCGTCCAGCAGGTCGCTGTGGCGCGCTGTGCTGCGGCCGGAGCCGAAATGGGCGCGGAGCAGGGCCTGTTTCAGGGCCAATTGGGCGGCCTCGCCGATGTCGCCGGCCCAGTGCAGCAGGCGGTGGGCATCGAAGGTGGGGTGGATGCGGCGGCGGGCGTCCATGTCGAAGTGGAAGCCCACGGCCTCGCCCCGGGCCCGGATGGCGGCGCGGGCCTGGGCGTTCTGCTCGGGCGTCGTGCCGTACTTGCGGCTGAGGTGGGCGTCGAGGTCTTCGCCTTCAGCGGGCATGCCCGGGTTCAATTCAAAGGGTTGAAAGCGCAGGTGCACCTGGATGGCGGGCGCAACGCGCGCGATGGCCTCCAGCAGGCCCTGAAGGCCGATGGCGCACCAGGGGCAGGCCACGTCGGAGACGAAATCGATGTCGAGTTGGGTGGGGGTGCTCATGAGGGCATCAAGGGTTCGAGGCGGGGAGCAAATGAACTGAACAGATCATTTTTGTCCTCATCAGAATGCATTTTGCGCTTGCAAGCCCCCCGGGGGCGCGTGCTACATTGTTTGCATGGTGAACACACGCGCTTATTTTTACTTTTTTGAACTCCCGCCTCAAACCGGCGCAGGGGTGGTCAGCGCGTAAGCAAACCACACAGATCCTGACGAAACCGCCGGCTCATCCCGGCGGTTTTTTTTTGCCCGAGCCTGGCTCGGCCGCCCTTTCAGAAAGACCCGCATGCACAGCACTTCCAGCGCCGCCACCGGATGGGTTCCGCCCGCCGATGCCACCTCGAAAACCGATGACCAACGCGTCCAGAACGTCACGCCCTTGCCGCCGCCCGAACACCTGATCCGCTTCTTCCCGATTTCCGGTACGCCGGTCGAGTCCCTGGTGGACGACACCCGCCGCACCATTGGCCAGATCATCCAGGGGCAGGACGACCGGATGCTGGTGATCATTGGCCCGTGCTCGATCCACGATCCGGTGGCCGCCATCGATTACGCCCGCAAGCTGCTGCCGCTGCGCGAAAAATACGCCGGCACGCTGGAGGTGGTGATGCGGGTGTACTTCGAGAAGCCCCGCACGACGGTGGGCTGGAAGGGGCTGATCAACGACCCGTACATGGACGAGTCCTACAAGATCGACGAGGGCCTGCGCATGGCGCGTCAGTTGCTGCTCGAGATCAACCGCCTGGGCATGCCGGCGGCCAGCGAGTTCCTGGACGTGATCTCGCCGCAGTACATCGGCGACCTCATCAGCTGGGGCGCCATCGGCGCACGCACCACGGAAAGCCAGGTGCACCGTGAGCTGGCCTCGGGCATCTCGGCGCCGATCGGCTTCAAGAACGGCACCGACGGCAACATCAAGATCGCGACCGATGCCATTCAGGCCGCAGCCCGTCCTCACCACTTCCTGTCGGTGCACAAGAATGGCCAGGTCGCCATCGTCGAGACGGCCGGCAACCCGGATTGCCACGTGATCCTGCGTGGCGGCAAGGCCCCGAACTACGACGCCGAGAGCGTGGCCGCTGCCTGCAAGGACCTCGAGGCAGCCAAGTTGCATCCTTCGCTGATGGTGGACTTCAGCCACGCCAACAGCTCGAAGCAGCACGAGCGCCAGGTGGTGGTTGCACAAGACATCGCCGCCCAGGTGAGCGGTGGTTCGCGCAGCGTGTTCGGCGTCATGGTGGAAAGCCATCTGTGTGCCGGTGCCCAGAAGTTCACCCCGGGCAAGGACGATCCGAGCAAGCTGGCTTACGGCCAGTCGATCACGGACGCTTGCATCGGCTGGGAAGACTCGGAGCGCGTGCTGCAGATCCTGTCGGATGCGGTGAGCGCACGTCGGGCGCGCTGAGCGCACCAGGCGCTGTCTGCGACGCACCCTCTTAAGAGGGGAAGGGGGCCGCACCAGAGGGTGGGGCCCTTTTTTCATGGCGGGAGACATGGATACTGGCGAGGCGTTCGCCTTCACCGGTTTGCCCAGGCCATGTCTGACCCTTGCCCCCGTTTGCTGCTCGTTGATGACCATGCGCTCTACCTCACGGGCCTGCGCCTGATGCTGGCCCAGGCCTGGCCGGATGCCGAGGTGCGTGTGGCCTCGACCTGGGGCGAGGCCCAGGCGGAGCTGGTGAACCAGCCGGCAGACCTGGTCTTGCTGGACATCCACCTGCCTGATGCCCACGGCCTGGCGATGCTGCCGCGGTGGCGTGCCCGCTGGCCCGAGGTGCCGGTGCTGGTGATGTCGGCCGATGTGGACGGTGTGCTGGTCCAGCAGGCCCGGGAGGCTGGCGCGGCGGGCTACCTGCCCAAATCGGCCCAGCCCGACGACGTGGTGGCGGCCGTGCGAACCTGCCTCGAGGGCGGTCAGGCCTGGGCCCATCTGCCCTATGGCCTGCTGCAGCCGCCCCTGGCCGAAGCCCGCCCGGAGCTGGCGGTGGCCGAGCCGGGGCGAAGCCTGTCGCCCTTGCAGGCAGAGATCCTGAAGTTGGTGGGCCGAGGGCAGTCGCCCAAGGCCATTGCCCGCGCGCTGGGATTGCCGGAAGGCGATGTGCGGGCCGAACTCTCGTGGGTGACCGAGTCGCTGAACGCCAGCAGCCGTGAGCAGGCCTTCGAATTGGCGCTGCAGCGAGGCTGGTTGACGCCGTGAGGCGTGCGGCCACGCCGCGTACAAGGCGTGGCGTGTCGACGATGTCGATTCGCCGTGCTGGCTGGCGGTTGGCGATCGCCTGGGTGCCGGATTCAGCGAGGGCTTGCCGGGCCGGAACGAGGCGTCAGCTGCACCAGCAGCAGGCTGATGGCCAGTGTGGCCAGCCAGCCGCCTTGACCGGCCACGCCGAAGTGGTCGAGCGCCCAGCCGCTGACCAGCGGGCCCAGAGCACCCCCGAGGGTGTAGCCGGCGATCATGGCGGAGGTGCCGGCCAGGGCCGAGGAATCGGCGAAATCGTGGGCCACGCGGATCATGCTGAGTGTGTAGAGCGCGCCGCCGAGGCCGCCCCAGAGCCCGGCGCACAGCCACAGCAGCGCCGGGTGCGTCGCGGCCTGCATGAAGGCCAGGCCGCTGAGGGTCAGCAGCAGGGCGCCCGCTGCAAACAGACGGCGTGCCGGCAGGTGATCGGCCAGCCAGCCAATAGGGTACTGCAGCAGGAAGCTGCCCAGGCCCAGGGCCCCGGCGATGGAGGTGGCGGCGCCCAGGTCCAGGCCGGTTTGCGAGCCATAGGCCGTGGTCACGCTGCCCAGGCCGACCTCGAACACGCCGCCCACCAGGGCCGCCCAGGCCAGGCCCGGCCGAAAGCGCCAGGCTGCCGCGAGGTTCATGTGCGTGTGGTCGGCGTGCATGGCGCTCAGGCGGGTCACGTCGGGCGAGAGGTTCATCCCCAGGCCGAGCGCCAACCCGGCCGCGGCCAGCACGTTGGCGCCGATGGGGCTCAGGCCCAGCAGGCTGGGCAGCAACGGCCCGATGGCCATGCCGGCGCCCAGCACGGCCTGGTAGAAGCCGGTGAGCCGACCCCGGTGGCTGGCCGGCACGTTGTGGGCGATCAGGCCTTCGGTGGCGTTCCAGGCCGCCGCCGCCCCCATGCCTGCCATCAGGCCCAGGGCGCACCACAGGGCGGGGTCACGGGTCAGCAGGTAGCCCAGGCAGGCGATCAGCTCGAGCAGCAGGCCGGCACGGTAGCACTGGCCTACCCCGAAACGGGCGAACACCCGGGCGGCCACGGGCACCAGCAGCGCCACGCTCACGAAGGGCAGCATGGCGATCAGGCCGACGGTGGTGTTGCTGGCTCCGGCCGTTTGCAGGCGCACGGCCAGCACGGGGTTGAGCAGGCTGAAGCTGGTCACCACCAGCGCCGTGCCGCCCATGACCCGCCACAGGCCGGTGGGCAGGTTCAGGGTGGGCGTGCTCAGCTCAGCCACCCTCGGCGCTTGAAGTACCACATGGGCACCAGGGCGCTGCACACCATCAGCGCGACGGTGTAGGGGTAGCCCCAGCCACCCAACCATTCCATTTCGGGGAACTTGAGGTTCATGCCGTAGACGCTGGCCACCAGGGTGGGCGGCAGCAGGGCCACCGAGGCCACCGAGAAGATCTTGATGATCTTGTTCTGGTTGATGTTGATGAAGCCGACCGTTGCGTCCATCAGGAAGTTGATCTTGTCGAAGAGGAAGGCCGTGTGGCTGTCGAGCGAGTCGATGTCGCGCAGAATCTGGCGAGCCTCTTCGAACTGGTCGGCGTTGAGCATGCGGGCGCGCATCATGAAGCTCAGCGCGCGGCGCGTGTCCATCACGTTGCGGCGGATGCGGCCGTTCAAGTCTTCCTGGCGTGCGATGGCGGCCAGGGCGATCGCCGCGGCCTGGTCGTTGACCTCGCTCTTGAGCACGCGGTGGCTGACCTTTTCGAGGTCGTCGTAGATGCCTTCCAGCGTGTCGGCGGAGTACTCGGCGTCGGCATCGTAGAGCTTGAGCAGCACGTCCTTCGCGTCGTCGATCAGGGCGGGGATGCGGCGGGCGCGCATGCGCAGCAGGCGGAAGACGGGCAGGTCTTCGCGGTGCACCGAAAACAGCACGTTGTCGTGCAGGATGAAGGCCACGCGGACGTTGCGCGGGGTTTCGTCGTCGTCGATCAGGAAGTCGGAGCGGATGTGGATGGCGCCGTCTTCTTCGTAGAAGCGGGCGGATTCTTCCAGGTCGTCGTCGATGATGTCGCCGGGGATGACCAGGCCGAAGCGCACGGCGATCCAGCCTTTTTCTTCGGGCGTCGGGTCTTCGAGGTCAACCCAGACCGGGCGCACCGGGGTGAGCCCGTCGAGGCTGTCGATTTCTTCCTGAAACAGCCGGCCATTGGCCAGCGTGAACACGTTGAGCATGAGGGCTCCAGCACAGGGCTTCGGGCAAAGACCCGAGGTCGCACAGCGGGGGCTGTGCGGTGGTTGAGAGGGGTGGTTGTGGTTGCCGCCCCCTCCCGCAGACCCGGCGCCAGGGGCGCGGTGGGGTCTCACCCGGTGGCTTTCCTGCAGGCCGCTCTCGCGCGGGTGTCAGGTGGGCCGGGTGGCTGGAGTGGGCGGTCACCTAGGGTGACTGTCCAAGATGTGGCTCCGTTGATGGCCGTGAAAACGGCAGGTCGCCATTATGGCGCGTGGCGTCTGGCGTACCGCCCACCTGAGGCCCCGCGGCGTGCAAAAAAGGGGGAGTCTGGCGGTGTAAGGTGCGTGGCCATGGCCATCCCTGTCTCTCGCCTCGACCTCAACCTGTTCCGCGTGATGGACGCGGTCTACACGCACGGTGGCATCTCGGGCGCGGCCCGCCACCTGCACCTGAGCCAGCCTGCCGTCAGCCATGCGCTGGCCCGGCTGCGCCGCCTCTGGGGCGACCCGTTGTTCGTGCGCCAGGGCAACCGCATGCTGCCCACCGAACTGACGCGCCGCGTGATCGGCGAGGTTCAGGCCCACCTGCATGGCCTGCAGTCCCTCATGGCCCAGGCCGAGGCCTTTGACCCGCAGACGCTGGACATGACCCTGCGCCTGGGCATGCGCGACGTGCTGGAGGCCATCACCCTGCCGACCCTGGTGGCGCGCTTGGCCGAGCAGGCGCCGCGCCTGCGTCTGAGCAGCGTGCGTGTGCCGCGTGACGATCTGGAGCGGGTGCTGACCCAGGGCGAGGTGGACCTGGTGATCGACCGCGAGCGGCGCGTGGGCCCGCGCATCCATGGCCTGCATCTGGGCAACGACACCCTGGCCGTGCTGATGCGCCAGGGGCATGCGCTGGCCGCCCAGCCTCTGAGTGTGGCCGCGTACTTTGCCGCCCGCCACGTGATGGTGGGCGTGCAGCCCGAGCAGCCGGACCCGCTGCAGTCCGTGTGGTCGGCACTGAAGCTCGGGCCCCGGGATTTGACCCTGCGCTGCCAGCATTACTTCGCGGCGGCGCGGGTGGTGGCCGAGGGCGAGGCCTTGCTGACCCTGCCGCGCACCTACGCCGAGGCCCTGGTGCACAGCCTGCCGGTGACGCTGCGCGAGCTGCCCGTGCCGGTGCCGCCCATCGGCATCTGGCTGTACTGGCACGCCGAGCGAGATGCCGACCCGGTGCTCCGCTGGTTGCGCGAGCGCATCGCGCAGGGGGCTTTCACGACAGCTTGCTGATCATGAATCCTGTGCATGACTTGTGATGAAAAATCACCATTTGATGCACGGGTCGGTGCGGCGTAGCATGCGCCAGCACCCGAACGACCACCAGGAGACAGCATGGACTTCCAGCCCAGTGAGCGCGCCCGGCAGACCGCCGCCCGCGTGCGCGCCTTCATCCAGGAGCACATCGAGCCCATCGAGGCGGCGCACTGGCGGGGCATCCTGGCGCAGCGCCATGGGGGCGACTGGCGGCAGTGGCGCATCCCGCCCATCGTCGAAGAACTGAAGGCCAAGGCCCGGGCCGAGGGCCTGTGGAACCTGTTCCTGCCCGATGCCGAGTTGGGCGCGGGCCTGAGCGTGCTGGAGTACGCCTTCAGTTGCGAAGAGACCGGCCGCTCCATGCTGGCGCCCGAAATCTTCAACTGCAACGCGCCCGACACCGGCAACATGGAGGTGCTCTGGAAGTACGGCAGCGCCGAACAGAAGGCGAAGTGGCTCACGCCGCTGCTGGCCGGCGAGATCCGTTCGGTGTTCTTCATGACCGAGCCCGATGTGGCCTCGTCCGACGCCACCAACATGGCCGCCACCGCCGTGGTCGAGGGCGACGAGATCGTGCTCAATGGCAAGAAGTGGTGGTCTTCCGGTGTGGGCGACCCGCGCTGCGCCATCGGCATCTTCATGGCCTGCACGCCCAACCCCGATGCCGGCCGCCATGGCCAGCATTCGATGGTGCTGGTGCCCATGGACACGCCGGGCATCGAGATCCAGCGCATGCTGCCGGTGTTCGGCGAGTACGACGAACCCCACGGTCACGGTGAGGTGCACTTCACCAACGTGCGCGTGCCGGTGTCCCACTTCATTGCCGGGCCGGGGCGCGGCTTCGAGATCGCCCAGGGCCGCCTGGGGCCGGGTCGCATCCACCACTGCATGCGCATGCTGGGCGCCGCGGAAAAGTCGCTGGAACTGGCGATCAAGCGGGGCATCGAGCGCACGGCCTTCAAGAAGCAGCTGATCAACCTGGGCGGCAACCGCGAACGCATCGCCGAGCACCGCGTCGCCATCGACCAGGCCCGCCTGCTGACCCTGCAGGCCGCCTGGAAGATCGACACCCAGGGTGTGATGGGCGCACTGACCGACGTCTCGGCCATCAAGGTGGTGGCACCCCAGGTGCTGCAGGCCGTGGTGGACTTCGCCATCCAGATGCACGGCGGCATGGGCGTCTCGCACGATACGCCGCTCACGGCCTTCTTCAACCAGGCCCGCTCGCTGCGCCTGGCCGACGGGCCCGACGAGGTGCACAAGGGCATGATCGCTCGCCTCGAGCTGATGAAGTACGGCGTGATGAAATGAGCGGCGCCGACCTGTCAGACACCGTGCAGGACCGTGGCGGCCGCGTGCGCGCCGGCGAAGAGCTCAACACCCCCGCGGTGGACGCCTGGTTGAAGGACCGGGTGCCTGGCCTGACGGGGCAGCCCGAGGTGACGCAGTTCTCGGGCGGGGCTTCGAACTGGACCTACCGCCTGCATTACAAGGACGTGGCCGAGGGCGGCGATTTCATCCTGCGCCGCCCCCCGGCCGGCACCAAGGCCAAGGGGGCGCACGACATGGGCCGCGAGTTCACGGTGCAGTCGGCGCTCAAGCCCGTCTACCCTGTGGTGCCGACCATGGTGGGCCTGTGCACCGACGAGGCCGTGACCGGCAGCGAGTTCTACGTGATGGCGCGCATCGCCGGCATCATCCCGCGCAAGAACATGCCGCGTGGCCTGGTGCTGGACGTGCCGACCACGCGTCGACTCTGCACCAACGTGCTCGACAAGCTGATCGCCTTGCACCAGGTGGACGCGCAGGCCGCCGGCCTCGCCTCGCTGGGCAAGGGCAGCGGCTACTGCCAGCGCCAGATCGAGGGCTGGAGCGCCCGCTACGACAAAGCCCGCACCTGGAACGTGCCCAGCTACCGCCGCGTCATCGCCTGGCTGAAAGAGCGCACGCCCCAGGACGTGGCCAATGTGCTGATCCACAACGACTGGCGCTTCGACAACGTGGTGCTTTCCGAGAGCGACCCGACCCGCGTGATCGGGGTGCTCGACTGGGAGATGGCCACCCTGGGCGACCCGCTGATGGACCTGGGCAATGCCCTGGCCTACTGGACCCACGCCGACGACCACTTCCTGATGCGCTCGACCCGGCGCCAGCCCACCCACCTGCCCGGCATGCTGCGCCGCGAAGAGGTGGTGGACTACTACCTCGAGCGCGCCGGCTACCGCGTCGACCGCAAGGGCGACTGGCCCTTCTACGAGGTCTATGGCCTGTTCCGCCTGGCGGTGATCGTGCAGCAGATCTACTACCGCTACCACCACAAGCAGACCAACAACCCGGCGTTCAGGCACTTCTGGATCCTGGCCAACTACCTTGACTGGCGCTGCAAGGCCATCATCCGACAGGCCAAGGGCTGAGGGCGACACGGGGCCGCCTCACCGCATCACCACCGCATCACACATGGGCGCCATCTACCTCTTGCGACATGGCCAGGCCTCTTTCGGCTCGGACAACTACGACCAGCTCTCGCCCCTGGGGCACCGGCAGGCGCGCCTTCTGGGCGAGGCCCTGCGCAGCCGGGGCGTGAAGCCTGATGCCCTGTTCAGCGGTGCGATGCAGCGCCACCGCGACACGGCGCTGGGCGCGCTGCCCGCCTGGCCCGAGGTCGATGGCCTGCGTCAGGCCGCGCCCGGCACCGACCCCTGGTCGACCCACCCGGGCATCAACGAGTTCGACCACGAAAACGTGATCGCCGTGGCCGAGCCGCGTTATGCCGACAAGCAGGTGCTGATGCAGGACATGGCCGCGGCCCCCGACCCGCGCCTGGCCTTTCGGACCTTCTTCCGCGACGCGGTGGCCCGCTGGGTGGGCGGCCACCACGATGCCGAGTACGCCGAGCCCTGGTCCGTCTTCAAGCGGCGCGTGGTGGAGGCGCTCGACGACATTGTGCGCCAGGCCCCACCCAAGGGCGACACCCTGGTGTTCACCTCTGGCGGCGTGATCAGCGTGGTCTGTGCCCACCTGCTGGGCCTGAGCGACCTGCAGGCCTTCACCATCAACTGGACCCTGGCCAATGCCGGCATCACCAAGCTGCAATCGGGCCGGGATGGCCTGCACCTGATCTCGGTGAACGAGCACGCCCACCTGGAAGGTGCCGAGCCTGCCGTCCTGAGTTTCCGCTGACCTTCCGGGGGCGACCGACATGCCGATCCGACAAACCATCCTCATCACCGGCGCCAGCTCGGGCCTGGGCGAGGGCATGGCCCGCGCGTTCGCCGCCATGGGCCGTCACCTGGCCCTGTGCGCCCGCCGCACCGAGCGCCTGCTGGCCCTGCAGGCCGAGTTGCAGGCCCGCCATCCGGGCATCCGCGTGTCGGTGCGCGCACTGGACGTGAATGACCACGCCCAGGTCTTCGCGGTGTTCGAGGCCTTCCGGGCGGAGTTCGGGCAGATCGACCGCGTGATCGTCAACGCCGGCCTGGGCAAGGGGCAGCCCATCGGCAAGGGCCGCTTCGACGCCAACCTGCAGACCGCCCAGACCAATTTCATTGCAGCGCTGGCGCAGTGCGAAGCCGCCGTCGGCATCTTCCGCGCGCAGAACGCGGGGCACCTGGTGAGCATCGCGTCGATGAGCGCCATGCGGGGCCTGCCGCGCAACCTCACCACCTATGCCGCGACCAAGGCCGGGCTGGCGGCGCTGACCGAGGGCATCCGCGCGGACCTGCTGCGCACGCCGATCAAGGTGTCGACCCTGTATCCGGGCTACATCGAGACCGAGCTGAGCAGCAAGGCGGCCAAGACGCCGCTGATGGTGGACACGGCTTCGGGATGCCGGGCGCTGGTGGCCGCCATCGAGCGCGAGCCCGCCACGGCCTGCGTGCCCTGGTGGCCCTGGACGCTGATGGGCTTCGTGATGCGCCATGCGCCCTTGAGCTGGGTGGCGAAGATGGCCTGATGGACGAGGCCAGGGTGAGGGCCACGGCCTCACCAGTAGCGCTGCAGCCCCATCAGGCAGGTCTGGTTGACCGGCTCGCCCTGGCGCAGGCTCACCTCGCATCGCCCTTGCAGGTTCCAGTCGCGGTTCAGGCGCCAGCGGCTGGCCAGGCTGGCCCCGCGTGCGCCGGGTTGCCCCCCCAGGTAGGCGCGGGCGAAGGCTTCGGCCTGTACGCGCCAGCCCGGGCCGAGGTCGACCAGCGCCCCGGCGGCCAGGCCGCTGCCGGCCTGCCAAGCCTGGCGATCCAGTTCGCGCTCCCAGGCCAGGTGGTTGTCGAGGAAGGCATAGGCCAGCACGCGTTCGCCGGCCAGGTCCCAGGCGTAACCCGGGCCGCCCCGCACCTGGGCGCCCAGCGGACGCAGGCCATCGGCACGTGCCTGGGCGCGGCGCTGCAGGCTCATCTCCACCCGCCAGGAGCGGGCGGCCAGCAGCGGCTCGTGCGGGCTCAGCGAGGTGATTTCGACCGGGGTGAGGCGTTCGAGCTGCAGGTGGCCTTGCGCGGTCTTGCTCAGGCCCATGCGGAAGAACTGGATGGCCGCGCCGCGTTGGAAGCCCTCGGGCTGGTCCAGCAGGTCGTGGTAGGCCGGGCGGGCCGCGAGCTCGACCAGGCCCTGCCCGTTGCGCTGGCCCAGCATCACGTCGATGCGCGCCGTGCCGTGGCCGGTGCTGGGCTCGTCGGGCGGGGTGGGCACGGTCACAGGCGTGCCGCGCGGCAGTTGGGCGCGCGCCATCAGCAGGGCCATGCGTGCCCGCTGCACCTGAGCCTCGTCGCCCAGGCGGCCCTGGCTGCCGTCGTAGGTGACCAGGCGTTCGGCGGTTTCGAGGATCAGGGCGCGGCGGGCCGTGTCGGGCTCCTGGCTGGCCAGGGCTGCGGGTGACAGCTGGCCGGTGCTCAGGGCCTTGGCCTGGGCCGAGCCGACCGGGCCCAGCAGGCCCGCGCGGTGGCGCATTTCGGTGGCGTTGGAAGGGCGGTACCGCACGGCGCCCAGCAGGCCCTGTGTCTGCGTCACGGCCTTGACGGTGTCCAGCGGCAGGGCCCACCAGGTGAACTGGGCGCTGAGGTTGAGCTCAGGGCGGGCGGCGTCCAGCAGTGAGAGCAGGTGATAGGCGCAGTTCTCGTCGAAGAAGTAGTAGTCAAAGCGCGTGGGGCCCAGCTCCCAGGTGTGGTCGATCAGGCGGGCGATCTCTGGCGGCGTCAGCTTGAGTTCGTATTCCCAGATGTCGCGGTTTTCGAGGTCGTTGTAATCGCGGATGCGCAGGTAATAGGGCGAGTTGCTGAACTCGCCTGCGTACAGGCCCGTGAGCCCCTTGAGCGCGAAGGCCAGGCCTTCGGCCTCGTTGCCCGCCGCGGCGTAGCTGATGGCGTAGGACAGCAGTGGGGTCTCGCCGCCAGCCGGTGCGGGCGGGTCCAGCCGCAGGAAGGTGTGGCCGTACATCGAGGCCGGGCTGTTCAGGTAGGCAGAGGGGAAGATGAGCGTGATGCGCTCGGCCTGCACGCCGCTGCGCCATTGCTGGTAGCGGGGGCAGTCGGGCCTGGGCAAGTGGGCCGGGTCGAACCCCAGTTGCTCGTTCAACCAGTTGAAGCGCGCAGGGAAGCGGCAGGCGGCCGATTGCCCCAGGGCATGGGTTTCCGCAGGGTCGAAAAAGGCGGCCAGGGTGGCGTCGAGCTCGTCGGCGGGCCGGGTGGCACCTTGAGGGTGCAGGAAGAAGTCGGGGTCGTCGGCCAGGCTGCGGTCATGGCGGGTGAGCGGGTGGACGACGTCGTGCAGCAGCGTGCGCCACATGCGCTGATCGGCCAGGCCCAGCGTGTGGGCGCGGGCCTGCAGGGTGCCCAGGTAGGCGCGTTGGTCGGACTCGGTGGCCGACAGGGCAGGGCCTGCGCAGGCCATCAGGGCGGTCGCCAGGGCGGCCATCAGCGCAGTCAGGAACGGTTTGCTCACGGGGTTTCTTCCAGCCAGAAAGCGACATGCCCAGCGCGGGCTGGGCATGGACGGTGGTGTGTGTGGCAGGCGCTTCGCTGGCCACAGAGGCAGGCCGCGGTGACCGCGTGCCCGCCCTGACCGATCAGATGACGGCGGCGTAGCCGGCCAGCTGGCTGTTGGCGGCCAGCACGGCTTTCAGGTTGGCGGCCACGGCTTCGTTGGCGAACACGGTGGCGAAGTTCGACTGGATGGTGGCGGCGAACAGGGCGCGGTCATCGGCCTTCACGCCCATGACGGTGGCCAGGGTGTCGAGGCTTTCGCCTTGGCCGGCGGCGGCGTCACGGGCCAGGGCCAGGCGGTTGCCGTCGATGTACATGGCGGTCTTCCAGCTGGAGGAGACCAGGCCGTCCTGGGTGCAACCGGAGGTGCCGAAGGTGATGCCGAAGGTCTGGTTGCCCGAGGTGCCGTTGGTGGTGGCGGCCAGGACCTGCGGGGCCACGCCCGATTGACCCTGGAACAGCTTCGAGCCCCAGCCGCAGGAGCCGATGTTGTTTTGCGCAGCCATGGAGGCGGTGGCAGCCAGGGTGGCCAGGGCGGCGATGACGATCTTTTTCATGAGAACTCCTGAATTTGGATGCAATTGCTTACGGGTTGGTGGCACTTGGCCACTCGGCCCATTCTAGGAGCGGCCCCTTTCCGAGTGGTGTGCTCCCCCTCCACGGGGGTGTCGTGCAGGGGCGACACATCTCACGTTGCTCACACCGGCATGAAGCCGAGGTCGAAGGCCCTTTCGGTGAACCAGCCGATGGCCACCAGCAGCGCCAGGGCCGAGCCAGCCGGCATCAGGTGGCTGGCGTAGGCAGGCAGGCGGCGCAAGGCCATCAGGATGGCAAGGGCGGGCAGCACCACCATGAGTTGTCCGATCTCCACGCCGAGGTTGAAGCCCAGCAGCGCCTGCACGAAGCCCTGCGTCGGCAGGTTCAGCTCGCCCAGCAAGCCGGCAAAGCCAAAGCCGTGCACGAGCCCGAAACCAAAGGTGAAGGCATGCCGGTGTCGGCCCAGGATGGGGCGGATGTTGTCGATGGCGGCCAAGGCAATGGTGAGGGCGATGGCGGGCTCGATCAGGCGCGGGCTGAGGGTGATGTGGCCCAGTGCGGCCAGTGCCAGGGTGATGGAGTGGGCGACGGTGAACGCCGTGACGGTGGCCAGCACCGGCCACAGGGCCTGGCGCAGGTTGTCCACTGGCTCACGGTGTGAGCCAGACCCTGGGCCGGAGTTCACCGAAGCGTTGGAGGCCGTGCGCAAGACGGCAGGCAGCAGCAGGCACAGCACAAAGAGCACGTGGTCGGTGCCGATGAGGATGTGGTGGATCCCTTCGCGGACCCGGTCGGGGAAGCCTTCGGCTGCGGCGATCGGGTCCTGCGTTTCGGCTCGAGGATGGTTGTCGAGCTGGCTTTGGGGTGGGCTGTGGGGTGGCGGCGGCACCGTGAGGTCAGGCGTGTAGCCCGCTGTGCGCCATCCTGGCTGGCGCAGCTTGCTCACGCGGGGGGCATCGGGCAGGGCCAGGGTGAGCGGGCGGCCGTCGGGCGTGAGGGACCAGACCTGGCCGCTGCGCCCGCTCAGCTGGACGAGGCCGCGGTGTGTGGGGTCGATGCCCTGCATGAAGCGGTAGCGCAGCTGTGCCTGGCCTTGTGGCAAGGGGCAGGCGCCGGTGAGGCGGGTCACGAGGTAGCTGCCGTCGATGCGGCGCTCGATGGGCGGCTCGGCAATCTGGGCGCGCAGCGCGCAGGCCTGGTGCGCACCGTTGGGCTGCAGGCTCAGGCTGCCCTGCAGGTGGGCCTCGATGTCGGCGCGGCGGGTCTTGACCTCGCCCCAGCTGAGCTGGTTGTCGCCGTTGGCATCGAGGCCGAGTGCGGCGTCGAGGTCGCGCAAGGCCACATCCCATCGCAAGGCCAGCAGTTCGCCCTGGCGGCTGAGTTGCAGGTAGGCGTCGCTGGCCTTGTGGGCCTGGGCGGTGGGGCAGGCGAGCAGGGCCAGGCTGGCGAGCAGGCCGGTAACCCAGGGGCGGAAAGAGGCGGTCAGCATGGCGTGCGGGGGCTCGTTGGGTGGACTCGGTTCAGGGCAGGGCCAGGCGCGCGTCGTGCACCCCCAGCTGGCGGCTCAGGGTCTGGAGGTTTTGCAAAGCCTGCTGCCTTGTGGCGGTGTTGGGCTGCGCCCGGGCCACCTCGGCCATCAGGAGCAGGTCGGCCGGTTCACGCTGCGTCTGCAGGTTGGCCTGTGCCAGGGCGAGCGCCTCGGTGGGGGACTGGCGCACGGTCAAGGCAAAGCGCGCCTGCTCACGGGCGTGCACTCGGCTGGCCTCCGGGCGGGCGGCGCTGGCCTCGAAGCGGCTTTGCAGCAGGCCGCGCCAGCCTGCTGCGCGTGGGTCTGCGGCCTGGGTGGCGGCCACGGCCAGGCGCAGGAGCAAGGCGTCCGAACGGGTGGCGTCGGCGCGCGATGCCAGCAAGGCCAGCACCTCGCGGGGGCGCTGCTGGTGCAGGAGGAAATCGGCCCAGGCACTGAGCACATAGCCTTCGCGGCCCTCGGCCAGGGCCTGTTGCCAGGCCGCTTCGGCGGCCTGGGGTTGGCCGGCGCGTTCTTCCAGTTCGGCCAGGGTGGTCCACAGCCACTGGCGCAAGCCGCTGCCCTGGGCGCCTTGTGCCTCGGCCTGCTTCAGCAAGCCTTGCAAGGTCTGCCGTGCGCTGGCCTGTTGACCGCGCAACGACTGGTTTTCGGCCAGGCAGGCGGCCGCGTAGACGGTGTTGCCCGCGGCCTTCAGGCCTTCGCAGGCCTGGCTGGATTCAGCGTAACGGCCTTGCACGCGGCGCACGGTGGCCAGCGTGATCCAGGCCTGGGCGTGGCGAGGATCCTGCTTGAGCGCCTGCTGCAGGCGGCGCGCCGCGCCATCGAAATCATGCAGGTACTGCGCGATCGTGCCGTGGGTGACCAGCACCTCGGTGGGCACTTGGCCCGATTCGGGGCGCAGGTTCTGCCAGGCAGACAGGGCGCCCAGGCCCAGGCCGGCCAGACGGGCGTCGCCCTCTTGATGGGCCTGGTCGAGGTAGGCCCGGGCCAGGGCCACGGCGGTGGCGGCATCCTGCGGCTGGCGGGCCAGTTGTTGTCGCAGGCGACGCGCCTCGGCGCGGCTGGCGCTTTGCTGCGGCAGGGTTTCAAGGATGTCGTTGTCGGACAAGGGCTGGTGCGGGCTGGCCCAGGCCAGTGAGGCACCCAGGCCCGCCAGGCCCAGGATGCCGCCAGCGGCCCAGGTGCGCACCATGCGACCCCAGAGGCGGTGGCTCACGGGATGAGCGTGTGCGTGGGTTCGCATGGTGGGCGCCTTGCTGGTCAGACGGTGGAGGCTGGCGGTTCGCTGGGCGCCTCGGCGTCGTTGGCCGTGGCGCTGGGGGCGGTGCTGGTTTCGGTCGCGATCTGCGTGGGTGCGCTGGGTTCGGCGGGGGCTTCCGCATCGGCCGGCGTGCTGAGGGCGCCGCCGTTGGGGTCGCTGGCGAGTGCGGTCGTGGCCGTTTCGCCCACGGTGGGCGGCGTGGGCGAGGTGCTGACCGTGTGGTGGTCACCACCGCCACCGCAGGCGGTGAGCAGCAGTGCGGCCAGGGCGATGCCGAGCCAGGCGTTGCGTGGCTGACGGTGTGGCATGGGGGCGGTCATGGGGTGGTCCTTTCAAGCCGGGTTGAACGGGGGCTCATCGCGGTGCGACGGTGCCGCCCAGCGGGGTGTTCAGGTAGGGGAAGCGGTTGAGCAGCGTCACCTTTTCCTGGTCGGCCTTGTCCGTCAGTTGCAACGTGGCATTGCCCAGTGGCACGTTGCCCGGAACGCAGTCGCCACCGAAGACGATGCCGGCGTCGATCACCGGCTGGGTGCACAGCCCGCCCATCACGGCGATCAGGGCAATGTCGACCACATCGTCCTTCGGGCGGCGACCGTTGGGGAAGCCGGCCAGGTCGGCACCCTGGCCCAGTTTGCTCAGGGCGGTGGCCACACTGCCTTGCGCCAGCACGCCGCCCACCAGGCCCAGCGGGCTCTGGTCGGCATAGGCCACGGCGGGGATGCCGGTGTTCAGGCGCAGCATTTCCGAGCC
>NZ_JAIZVX010000184.1 GCF_021768455.1 Aquabacterium sp.
TGGACAAGCCGGGCCGCGACCCCAAAACTCCCGCCAATTCGAATAAGAGCCTCTTCCCTCATGAGCCAGCCCCCCTCGCCTCCTTCACTGCCGACCGCCCACCTGCTGGCGGATCTGGGCGGAGAGGCGGCCGAGGCGCCCACGCCCCCCGCCAGCGATGCCGCCGTCGAACAGGCCCTGACACGCTGGCACGAGTTGCTGGGGCAGTTGGGCCGCGAGCTGGCCGAGCCCCTGACCGCCGCCCTGGAGCGTGTCACCACCCTCACCACCACCGGCCGCATCGACCGGACCGGCCTGCGTGCGCTGCGCGACGAGGTCGACCGCGCCCGACAGGCCGGCATCTGGGCACAGCAGATCGCGCGCCTGGCCTCAGGCCGCATCCGCCAGAGTCACGAACGCGTGCACCTGACCCACACCGTGCAAAGCGTGCTGGCCTACCGCGCCCGCGAACTGCACGGGCGTGGCATCCAGCTCACGCAGTCGCTGCAGCCCATCGAGGTCCAGCTGGACGCGTCCATGCTGTTCAGCCTGCTCAACGCCCTGGTCGACTGGTGGCTGGACGCGGCACAGGGCATGGTGGAGTTGCGCATCGACACCCGCGACTGGCCGGCGCATGCCCGCCTGCATTGCCGCTTCCAGCACCACCCGCCTGACCAGTCGGCGCCGCCCAGCGCCGAAGCCCTTCAGGCTCGCCTCGGCACCATGCACTGGCACCTGCTGGACCAGACCGCGCGCAGCCTCGGTCTGGTCTTCGACCGGCAGATCGACCCCAGCCACGCGCAACTGACGCTGGAGTTCCCGCAAACCGTGCAGGCGCTGGTGGCCCAGGTCGAGGCGGAAGAGCCCGACCATGGCTTCACCGATTCGGTCAACTCCAAGCCGCTGGCGGGCAGCCACGTGCTGGTGGTGGCCAGCCGCCGCGACCTGCGGGTGCAGATGCGCGAGGCCACCCGCTCGATGGGCCTGGTCGTGGATTTCGTGGGCTCGGTGAGCGAGGCTGCGGAGTTCTGCCGCGAGGGCCTGCCGCATGCCATCGTCTTCGAAGGGGCGCTGCGCGACCTCGCCTTCGAGCAGCTGGCTGCCGGCATCCGCCAGGAGGTGCCGGAGTTCGTGTTCATCGAGCTGCTCGATGGCGGGCAGAGTTTCGAGATCTCCACCATCAGTCCCACCGGCATGGCCCGGGTCGGGCGCGATGCCATCGCCAGCGCCCTGCCCTCGGCCCTGGTCTACGAGCTCTCCAGGGTGATGTGAGGTCTGAAGCCGCTCAGGCGGCGGGCTCGGCCAGGAGCTTTTCGATCAGGCTGTGCAGGCCCTTGAAATCGGGCTCGCCCACATAACGCTTGACCACCTCACCGCGCTTGTTCAACACCAGGGTCGTGGGCGTGAGCTGCACCGGGCCAAAGGCCGAGGCCAGCTGGCCACCGTGGTCCATGGCCACGCGAAAGGGCAACTGCCGGGTCTGGGCAAACTGCATCACGTAAGCGGGTGGGTCATACTCCATGGCCACCGCCAGGGTTTCCAGGCCTTGCGCCTTGAAGCGCTGGTGGGTGGCCACCAGTGCCGGCATCTCGCGCACGCAGGTGCTGCAGCTCGTGGCCCAGAAGTTGATGAGCGTGACCTTGCCCTTGAGTTCACTGGTGCGATGGGTGGAGCCGTCCAGCTGGGTGAAAGGCTGGTCGGGCAAGGTCGGCTGGCTGTCGCCAAAGCAGGCCGTCAGGCCCCACGACAAGGCCACCGTGGCCAGAACGGAGACGGCACGACGGCGCGGCACACAAGGCAAGCTGGACATGGATCTGCACCACAGACAGGAAAGAAGGACGGACAGGAGCATGGACCGACGCAGTGTATTGTCTTTGTGGGTCCGCCGCACGGCTGGGGCGGGTCTCGCCCTGGGACTGCCGAACCTGGCCTGGCCCCAGGCCTTCAGCCTGACCGAGGCCCGAGGCGCCCTGCGGGCCGCACTGAGCCAGGCCGCCGCGGTGGCGGTGGCGCAACTGGGGCGTCCAGAGGGCTTCTTGTCCAACGACAAGGTGCGACTGGGCCTGCCGGATGCGCTGGAAAAAGCGTCTCCCGTGCTGCGCACCATCGGCCAGGGCGACAAGCTGGAGGCGTTCACCAACGCCTTGAACGTCGCGGCAGCCGAGCTGGCCGCGGCGGCGGGCCCCGCGTTGAACCAGGCGATTGCTCGGGCCGCGCTGCCCGAGCCGCTCAAGCTGCTGCAGGGCCACCAGCATGCGCTGACCGTGGCCTTCTCCGAGGGCCAGCGGGCCGCGCTGACCGACACGCTGCGCCCGGTGGCCCAGGCTGTGGTCGACCGCAGCGACCTGGGCAGCCTCCATGCCGAACTCAACGACAAGGCCAAATCAACATCAACATCAACATCAACATCAACATCAACATCAACATCGGCATCGGACAGCACCGCGGCCCCGGTCCGCGTGCAGGCCCACCTGCTGCAGAAAACGCTGGACGGGCTGTTTTTCGTGATGGGCGAAGAAGAGCGCCGCCTGCGCAACGCTCCCGCCAAATCGGGCTCACCCCTGATCAGGAAGGTTTTCGGGGCTTTGTGAGGGTGCTGGCCGCGCTGGCGGCCGCTTCGGCAGCCGACGCCGCCTCGGGGTTGAAGGGGATGCGCTCCACCAGCGGGTCGGCCCAGGGGCCGGTGACACGGAAGGTGCGCGACCCCACCTCGGCCACCTGCTTGCGCAGCAGCACCTGGGCGATGAAGGTGCTCAGGCCCACCACCGGGTTGATGGCGGCATAGGCCAGGGAGGCGCTGGCCGCGTTCACCTCGGGCACCACGAAGACCTGCAGGTTCTGCGTTTCGCGGGCAAGGTCGGCCTGCCCTTCCATCAGCACCACCGCCTGCACCCCGCGCATGCGCAGGTTGCGGGTCTGGGCCAGCCCCTGGCGGATGCGCACGTCGCCATCGATGCGGTCAAAGGCGAAGCCTTCCTGGAAGACGTCCCGGAAGTCCAGCACCAGGCGGCGCGGCAGGGCCTGCAGGCTGAGCACGCCGAGCAGCTTGGCCATGCCGGGCTCCACCTTGAGGAACTGGCCTTCGTTGATCAGGACATGGATGTCGCCCGACATGCTGACGGGGTCCGGCTCCAGCAGCGTGCCGGCCCAGCTCACCTCGCCGGCCAGCTGGCCTTTGCCGCCCTTGAGCGTTTGCGGCAGCCCCATGCGCGTGAGCAGCTGACCGCTGTTGGTCAGGTCGAGGGTGAAATTGAAACTCGCCCGGGGTTTGCGGCTGCCGGGGGTGGCCGACCAGTCGCCGGTCGCCATGAACTGCGCATCGGGGTTCTGGATGCGGAAGCGGTTCAGGCGCCACTCGGGCAACACGAGGCCGCCAGGGTGCGTCTGCGAGCGGCTGACCGCGTCGATCTCCAGGCGCCCCAGGGCACGGCCGCGCCACTCGAACTGGTCAATGACCACGTCCAGGGCCGGCACGGTGTCGGAGGTGGGCGCATGGCCCAGCATCTGGGCCGTGGCCTGCTCGGCCATGGCCTGGGCTTCGGCGGCGGGCACGAGCAGCCTCGACAGCCGGGCCACCAGCTTGCTGGCGCGTGGCCCGGCCTGGGGGGAGCCGTCCGGCAGCCATTCGAGCACGCCCGCCATCTGGGGCGACTGGATCTGCGCCCGCCATGCGCCCGCCTGAGAATGGGTCAGCATGGCGTCCACCTCCCTGAGGGTGCGGGACTGGCCCGTGAGCGAGGCCGCCTTCAGCTGGATCACATCGGGCACGAAGGCCGCCAGCTCCGAGCCCAGGCTCGCGCCGGCACCGGTCGCGCGCCCCAGGCCATGGCCTTGGGCCACGGCCCGCCAGGCATCGGTGTCCAGCGCATCGACCTGCGCCGACACCGTCAGCCCCTTTGCGGGCAGGGGCAAGGCCCCCGCTGGCGCACCGATGCCCGCCTGCACCAGGCTGAGGCTGCCGCGGCTCAGGCGGGCCTGGGCGCCGCTCAGGTCGCGACGCAGGTCGAGCTTGAGCCAGGGACTGCCACCGGCCACAGGCTGGGGCGCGCCCACCTCGACCTGGATGGCGTCCGTTGTGGCCTGGGCGTCATCGGCCCGGTGCCCGACCTTGAGCGACCAGATGGCCTGGGCCGGCTTGTTCAGCGGCGCAGGCAACTGCACTGCCAGGCCCTGCAGGCTCGAGGTGATCTGCACCTCCGGGTGACCGTGCCCCGGCTCATCGGCCTCACGGGGGATCAGGACCTGGACCGTCACCGGCGCCTCGCCCACGGCATGCTGCCCGAGGTAGGGCAAGACCGGGATCTCCACCGCCTGGCGCAGGCCCTCGGCCGAGACCGTGCCATGGGCCGTGAAACGGGTGCCCTGCTCGCTGTCGCGGTGCCCATCGATGGCGAACACCTGCCCCCAGACACGGCTGCGGGCCTGCACCGACAGGCGCGACTCGGTGAAACCGATGTGCCCGCGCAGCTCGGTGAACTCGGGCAGGGACGGCAGCAGGCGCAGGCTGGCACCGTCGTGCTCGGTGAGGTTCACCTGGCCTTGCAGGGTGGTGGCCTCGGCATGGTTGAGCGGGATGTCCAGGGCCAGCTGCATGGCGGCCTTGCCCCTGGCCTGGGCCTGGCTGAGCGCGCCGCCCGTCCAGCCCCCCACCGGCGAGGCCGAGAGGAAGCCGAGCATGTCGGACAGCAGTCCCTCGCCCTGGCCTTTGATGCGCAGACGCGGATCGTGGGCGCCAAGGTCGTCGATGCGGCCCTCGACGTGGTGCAGGTTGAAGCCGCCGGTGCCGACCCCGCCCAGCCGCCCATGCCCCCCCTTGATCAGCATGCGCTGGCCCTCGAAGGCCAGTTCGCCATCGAGTGAGGTGAAAACGGGCCAGCTGCCAGCCTCCAGTTCGGCGGGCACGTAGTCCAGCTTGAGCTGGCGCACGGGCACGTTCACGCGGAAGCGCCCGCCCTGGTCGTCCTTGAAGGGGAAGGCTTCCAGCGGGCCTTTGGCCTCGAAGGTGGCCTTGTCTCCCCGGCCCTCGCGCAGGGCATGACGCACGTAATCCCGCGCATCCTTGGGGATGACCTCGGGCAGGTATCGCCAGACGCGATCCGCCCTGGCGCTGCCGAGCTGGCCCTTGAGGTCCAGCCATCCGGGGAAGCGGGCCTGGCCCTCGCCGGTGTGCCAGCGGGCCTCCAGCTCGCCGGCGGCATCCTCGTTGGCGAAGCTGGCCTGGCTGACGTTCACGCTGAAGCGCGATGGCGCGCCTGCGCTGGCGCCGGGCTGAACCGCCCAGTCCACCTGGGCCTGCAGGCGCGACATGGGCACGCGAGGCTCCTCGAACACACCGGGAAACGCCAGCCAGCCATCGGTCACGGTCAGCTGGGCGCGGCCACTGCGCTCGTCGGCCTTGACCTGGACGTCGGCCTGGGCCAGGCCCGGGCGGCCATCCTGGGCCGAGGGGGCCCAGCCCAGGCCCTTGATCCGGCCTTCGGCCTGGTAACGGCGAGGCGCATCGACGGGGCCTTCCCAGCGCCAGCTCAGGGGGGCCACCACGCCCTCGGGCGCCAGGCTGGCCAGATGGGCCCTCAAGGTCGGCGTGAGCGGCAGGCGATCGGCCAGCCGAGCCAACAAGGCCAGGTCCAGGCGGTCGGCCTGGGCTTCTCCACCCAGGCTGAGCGGCCAGGCAGCGTCCTGCAAAGGGCCACGCCAGGGAGCATGGCGCCAAAGCAGGCGACCGCTGCTGGCAGGCCAGACCAGGCCCTCGTCCAGCTCATAGGCCAGCCCTTCGTAATGGAGGGTGGTCTCGCGGGGCGCGTGGTCGAGCGACACCACGCCGTCCAGGCGCTTGAAGGCCAGGGGCAAAAGGCCTGGCGCCAGGCGCATGCGCAGGTCCCGCACGGCCGCTTGCAGACGCACGCCGACCGCCTCGCCCTTGGCGATGCGCAGGCTGGCCTGCAGGGCACCGTGGCCGGCCTCCACATCAAGCGGCAGGCGCACATGCTGGCGCAGACGCTGCACATCGACGTGGGGCAAAGAGGCCTCCAGCGTACCGCTCCAGCCCGACCAATCGGCCGCGCGGGTCGTGCGCAGCCCCAGACGCTCCCACCACACCACCGATTCGCCCTCGCGCACCACGTGGCCTCCGGCCGTCCACAAGGGCTGCTTGAAGTCACCTTTCAGAGAGAAGCGCCCGCCGAATGCCGCAGGCGGCGTGGCCGCGATGCGCAGGCCGTGCGAACGCCGCCCCAGGCCCCAGCCATTGCGCACACTCAGGTCGAGCTGCTGCAGCGCCAGGGTGGGCGCACCCATGGCTTCGTCGGTCCAGCGCACGGTGCCTTGCTGGATGTCGATGCGGGACTGGGTGAAGGCCCAATCGGCCAGTGTCGTGTCCTGTTTGCCGGGCGTGCTGGCCCCGATCTGCAGGCCTGCGACGTGGAGCGTCCCATCGCGGTCGCGGCGCACATCCAGCTCCGGGGACACCAGGGTGATCTGCGCCAGCACCAGTTCGCGCTGCCACAGCGCCATGGGCGACAGGGTGCGCAGCGACACCCGCGCCGAGACCTCCGGAAGGCGCAAGGCCGTGCGCCCTTGGGCGTCGAGCAAACGCACATCGCGCAGCGAGAGCACCGGCCAGATCCCCTGAGCATGCCCGAGGATCTGCCCAATCTGCACGCGCACCCCCAATGCCCTTGTGGCTTGTTCAGCCAGCTCCGGGCGCCATTGGTCGACACGAGGCAGAATCTGCCACAGCAAGGCGGCCCAAGCCAGGGCCGCCACCAGGAGGACCGAGCCCATGGCCAGCATCAGCCCCCGCACACAGACCCAGCTCAGGCGCCCGATGCGCCGGGGGTGCCAGGCCGCCAGCCCGGCCGGGGCACTGGGCGGGGTG
>NZ_JAIZVX010000006.1 GCF_021768455.1 Aquabacterium sp.
CTGCGGGTAGTGCACGCGCACGCCTTCGCGCTCCAGCAGGGTGACCGCGTCCATGCCGGCGTCGGGCAGGAAGAGGTCGACCAGGCAGGTGGCGAAGAAATAGACATCGGAAGAAGCAGACATGGGCAGGAGCGTACGACGGATCAGGCCTCGGCGGCTGCGGTCGGCAGGGCCTGTGTCCAGTTGGTGTGCAGGGAGCGCAGGCGCTCCAGGGCCATGCCGCGCAAGGGCGCCACGACCTCGACAAAGGCCTCGCCCTGGGCCGCACGGCTGGCCAGGGCCTGCCCTGGCTTGCGCACCACGCGCGGTGCCTGCGCAAGCCGCCAGGCGCCACGGGCCGTGCCTTCCATCGGGTCGATGGAGCGCAGCACCTGCTGGGGGCCCAGCAAGGTGGCCAGCACGGCCAGGATCACCGGGTTGTCGGCCTGCGGTCCCTCCACGATGAGGGGGCCACGCCCCCCTACTTCCTTGGCCAGCCAGGCCGTGACCTGGCCCACGTAGAGCGAGGCCAGCGTCGCGCGGATGGCCGGCGCGACCTCGTGCCAGGCGCGGGCGCTGACCACGGTCGCCGGGTCCCAGCCACGCCAGACCTGGCCGGTTTCGCGCGCGAACGGCCCACCCGCCGCGGCAAAACCCGGGGTGGCCCACCACTCCTGGGCCAGCACGTCTTCCAGCACCGCCAGGGAGGCGAGACCGGGCGCCGCCCCATCGCACAACTGGGCGAACTCGCGACCGGCCATGAAGCGCGCCGTGGGCACGGGCTGGCCGGCCACCGAAACGTTGACCAGTTGGTCGTGTTCGGCGTGCAGCGAGGCCACGTCCCCACCGGGGGACATCAGCACCGTCCAGGTGCCCGTGGACACCAGCGTCAGGTCGCGGCCCATGTGGCGGTAACGGGCCAGGCAGGCATTGCTGTCGTGCACGCCACACAGCACCTGCACATTGGCCGGCAGCCCGGTGCGGGCGGCCAGGGCGGCGCGCAGGCCGCCGAGCACCTCATCGGCCTGGCGCACCGGTGCCAGGCGGTCGGTCAGGCCATGGCGACGCGCCCAGGGACTGGGGCCATCGGCGCGCACCGACCACAGGTGGGTGTGACAGCCCAGCGAACTGCGCTCGCTGGCTCGCACGCCGCACAACCACCAGGCCCAGTACTGGGGGTAAGGCAGCCAGTGTTCGGTGCGTGCCCAGGCCTCCGGCAGGCGGGTCTGCAGCCAGCGCAGCTGCCAGCCGGCATTGAGGCCCAGAGGCAGGTCGGGCGAACCGGTTTCGTCGAAAGGGTCGATGGCGTCGGCCTCGGCACGGCGCAGGGCTGCGTGGCCATCCCACTCGTAGTCCATCGGCGCCATGGCCAGACCGCCCTGCAGCCAGGCCTCGTCGGCCGGTGGTGCGCCGTCTTCGGAAGGGCCCAGGGCGCAGAAGGCGGCGCCATGGGTGCTCACGACGATGCGTGCCACGCGTTCGCGCAAGGCCTCAGGCCAGGCCTGCACGCTGTCCAGCCACCATTGGCGCAAGCGGTCCACGCCCAGGGCCAGGTAGCCCTGGGGTGCCGTGACGGCCGCGTTGTCGCTGTGAGCCTGGGTCTGCACCAGGCCCTCGGCGTCGATCAGGAGCAGCTTGGCGTGGGTCTTGCCAATGTCCACGACCATGGTCAGGTCCTGGTGGGCCGCCAGCGGCTGGATGGCGGGTGGTGTGGTCGTGGTCATGGCAGGTGGAAAAGGCAAGGCAGGGGCTCGCTCACCGGCGAGCCATCGGGGTGGGTGCGCATCAGGTCGGCCATGTGGCCCCACCAGCGGCGCATGACCGGGTGCTGGGGCAAGGCGGCCAGCCCATGCACTTCAGGGTGGCGCAGCACGGCGAAGAGCACGCTGTGTTCTTCGTCCAGGAAGATGCTGTAGTCCCGCACACCGGCGCTGCGCAGCAGCTCGACCAGCTCGGGCCAGATGGCATCGTGGCGGCGGCGGTACTCGGCCACCTGCCCCGGGTTCAGGAACATGCGGAAGGCGATCTGGTGAGAGCCTTCCTGGGGGCCCGCAGGCTGCCAAGTCGAGGGGGAGGACATGGGTGCGTCCCCCCTCAGGCGGCCTGCAGGCGCTGGCCAGGGCGGCGCAGTCGCGGCAGCACCATTGCCCCGATCAGCAAGGCGCCAATCACCATCGACATCACGATGCCCGACACATTGAGCATGCCCAGGGCAAAGGTGAAGCCCCCCAGCAGCACCGCGGCCAGCACGGTGCCGGCGATGCTCCCGCGCCCGCCTTCGATGGCCACGCCACCCAGGATCACCATGGTGACGGCATCCAGCTCCCAGCCCATGGCCAGGTTGGGGCGCGTGCTGCCGATGCGCCCCGTGAGGAGCACCGCTGCCAGGGCTGCCATGAGCCCCGCGAAGACGAACAAGCCCATGCGATAACGCTGCACGGCGATGCCCGAGAAGCGCGAGGCCACCGGGTTCAGGCCGATCGCATACAGGCGCCGCCCGTAGATGGTGGCATGCAGCCACACGCCCACACCCAGGGCTGCCACCACCCAGATCAGGAACTCGATGGGCACGATCAGGCTGTCGATGCCGGTGAGGTCGGCCAGGGTGCCATTGCCCAGGAAGCTCAGGGCCTCGGGGTAACCGGTGATGGCCTGGTCACCCAGCACCACCATGGCCAGGCCACGGTAGAGCGAGAGCGTGCCGATGGTGACCACGATGGACGGCAGGCCCAGGCGCGTGACCAGCCAGCCATTGAGCGCACCGCAGGCGGCCCCGGTGGCGATGGCAGCGGCCATCATGGCGGGCACCGAAGCGCCTTGCTGCTGCACCAGGCCCATGACCAGGGAAGCCAGGGCCATGGTGGCCGCCACCGAGAGGTCGATCTCACCGGCAATGACCAACAGGGCCATGGCCAGGGCCAGCAGGCCTTTTTCAGAGAAGTTGGTCGTGCTGTCTGCCAGGGCATAGGGCGAGAGGAAGCCCTCGATGCCCAGACCAAAGCCGGCGTAGACCGCCACCACCAGCAAGAGGAGCACCCGCTCCCAGGGGCCGAACGCGCTCATGCTTTTGCTCCTTCCGTGACCATCTGTGTGGCCAGTTCGGGGCGTACACCCGCGCCCCCTTTGTCGGTTCGTTCCAGGATCTGGCGGCCACCCAGGCGACCGGCCCGCGCGTTCAGCGCCACCGAAGCCAGGATCACGGCGCCTGCAATCGCCTGCTGCCAGAAGGGCGAGACCTGGATCACCGGCAAGGCCCCATTGATCACGCCGATGAACAGCACACCCAGCAGCGCCCCGGTGACGGATCCCACGCCCCCGCCGATGCTCACGCCGCCGATCACACAGGCCGCGATCACGGTCAGCTCGTAGCCACTGGCCAGCTCGGTGAAGGCGATGGCGTAACGCCCCACCCACAGCAGCCCACCGATCCCGGCCAGCAGGCCAGACAGGGTGTAGACCATCATCAGGCGGCGGTCGACCGGGATGCCGATCACCGCGGCCGCATGCGGGTTCCCGCCATAGGCATAGAGATCGCGCCCTTCACGGCGCCAGTGCAGCAGCCAATAGGCGGCCAGCGCAGCCAGCACCGCACAGCCCACCAGGGCCGGCACGCCCAGCCACTCGAGGCGGGGCAGCCCCTTGATGGCGGGGTGGATGTCCTGCTCCGACATCCAGGCCCCACCGCTCACCACGAAGATGGCGCCGCGGTAGGCCGACATGGTGCCCAGGGTCACGACGATGGAGGGCAGCTTGAAGCGCGTGATCAACCAGCCATTGACCGCACCCAGCAGCGCGCCCAGCACCGCTGCCATCAGCAGCAGGCCAGGCAGGCCCAGCCAGGGGGCGGCACGGCCCGCCAGGGCGCACAACATGCCGGTCAGGGCCAGGTTGGATGCCACCGAGAGGTCCACCCCCCGCGTGAGCAGCACCAGCATCTGGCCCATCACCAGCAGCACCAGGATGGACGAGTCGTTCGCCACATCCAGCACCGTGCGCCAGCTCAGGAAGACGGGAGCGCGCCAGCCCACGGCCAGCGCGATCACCACAACGATGGCCAGCAGCGCGGTCTCGCGCCGCGTGGCCCAGTGTTTCAGGGTTTGCGCGTTCATGCCGCGTACTCCTCACCTGGCTCGGCGGTCAGGCCGAGCACATCCTTGTCACCCGGCAGCGGCGTGGCCGCCACCTCTTTCAGGTCCATGCCGTGCAGGTGGCCAGCCTTGGCCGCATGCAGACCCGATGCCGCGGCCACGATGGTCTCGGCATCCATGTCGGGGCGGGCGTAGGCCTCGACCACACGCCCCCGCTTCATCACCAGCACGCGGTGCGCCAGGTTCATCACCTCCGGCAGTTCCGACGAGACCAGGATGACCGACAGGCCCTCCTTCACCATCTCGGCGATCAGCTCGTAGACGGCCTGCTTGGCCCCCACGTCGATGCCCTTGGTCGGCTCGTCGAGGATGACGATGCGCGGGTTCAGGCCCAGCCACTTGCCGATGATCACCTTCTGCTGGTTGCCACCCGAGAGGCCGGACAACAGCGTGTCCTGCGACGCGGTCTTCACCTTGAGCCGGGCCGTCAGGGCCTGAGCAAAGCGGGTCTCGCGGGCATGGCTCAACCAAGGTCCCCGCGCCAGACCGGCCAGGCCCGCCAGCGTGAAGTTGTGCAGCACCGACATGCCCAGGATGCCACCCTGGCGCTGGCGCTCTTCGGGCACGTAGGCGATGCCGGCCTGGATGGCATCGGTGGGACGGCGAACGTGGAGCTTCTGCCCGGCCAGCGTGACCTCGCCCCGGGCCTGCGGATTCAGGCCCATCAGGGCCAGCATGGCCTCGCTGCGCCCCGATCCCACCAGGCCATAAAAGCCCAGGATCTCGCCACGGCGCAGGTCGAAGTTCACGTCGGCGAACTCGCTGGGGTGGCTCAGCCCCCGCACCGACAGCAGCACGTCGCCCACCGTGTCGGGCACCGCCGGGTAGATCTGTTCAATGGCCCGGCCCGCCATCATGTGAACCAGATCGGGCTCGGTGGCCTCCCCCACCTTGCCCTGCCCCACCGTGGCACCGTCACGCAGCACCACATAGCGGTCGCACACGGCAAAGATCTCGTCGAACTTGTGCGTGATGAACAGCACCGCCACGCCCTGGGCCTTGAGCCCGCGCACGATGCCGTAGAAATCACGGATCTCCTGTTGAGACAGGGCCGCCGTGGGCTCGTCCAGGATCACCACACGAGCCTGTTGCGACAGCGCACGGGCGATCTCGATCAGGTGGCGCTGCGCCAGGCTGAGCTCGGAGACCGGCGTGGTCGCCACAAAGCCTGCGCCCACCTGGTCCAGCACCTGCTGGGCCTCACGGTTCATGCGCCGCCAGTCCACCAGCCCACCGGGGCCAGTGGGCTGGCGCCCCACGAAGATGTTTTCGGCCGCACTCAGGGCCTCGAACATCACCGTTTCCTGGTGCACGGCCACGATGCCCGCAGCCTGCGAGGCCTGTGCCTGGTGGAAACGCAGGGGCTGCCCACCCAGGGTCAGGCTGCCCTCATCGGGGGCGTGCACCCCCGTGAGCGTCTTGACCAGGGTGGACTTGCCCGCCCCGTTTTCGCCAATCAGGGCCAGCACCTCGCCAGCGTGCAGGTCAAGGTCGACCCCGCGCAGGGCATGGGTCGGGCCAAAGCGCTTGTGCACACCACGCAGTTGCAACAAAGGCTGCGAGGGCTGCGGGATGGGCGAGGCAGCAGGCTGCACCGCAGCCAGGAAGTCAGGGGCGTTCATGGGCGCAAGACCTCGGGGTCGTCAGAAGATCTTGGCGAAGCGTTCGACGTTGCTGGCGTCGTAGGTGAAGGGCTCGGACATGGCCGCTTCCTTCTGTGCGTCCAGCTTGACCTTGCCCACGCGGCCCAGCGACACGGTCTCACCCGCCACGCCCTTGACCGTGCCCTTGACGAACTGGTGTGCGACATACACGGCCGAGTAGCCCAGGTCGATGGGGTTCCAGATGGCAAAGTTCTTCACCGCACCGTTCTTGACGTGGCCAGCCATCTCGGAGGGCAGGCCCAGACCGGTCACGAACACGCTGCCGACCTTCTTGTCGTCCTGCACGGCCTTGGCCGCTGCGGCCACGCCCACCGTGGTCGGGGCCACCACGGCCTTCAGGTTGGGAAAGCTCTTGAACAGACCCTGGGCTTCGCGGTAGCTCTTGTCGGTCTGGTCATCGCCATAGACCACGCTGACCAGCTTGATGTTGGCGTAGGCCGGGGTGGCCAGCACCTTCTTCATCTCGCCAATCCAGATGTTCTGGTTGGTGGCCTGGGCCGTGGCCGACAGCACGGCGATCTCGCCACCCTGCGGTGCGACGTCACGCGCCATGCGCACCAGCTTCTCGCCGATCAGGGCGTTGGACGAAGGGGCCAGGTGCATCAGGCGGCCATCGGGGCGGATGGCCGAGTCGAAGGTGATGACCTTGATGCCGCGCTTCATGGCCTTTTGCGTCACAGGCACCAGGGCATCCGGGTCGTTGGCCGAGATGATGATGGCCTTGACGTTCTGGGCGATCAGCGAGTTGATCACCTCGATCTGACCTTCGGCCGTGGCCTTGGCCGGGCCGGTGTAGATGATCTCGACGTCCTTGAGTTCCTTGGCTGCGTCGAGCGCCCCCTGGTGGGCCGCATCGAAGAAGCCGCTGCCCAGGCTCTTGACCACCAGGGCGATCTTGTCGGCCGCGAAAGCGGGGCTGACGGCGGTGACGGCCAGGCTCATGCCCAGCAGGATGTGACGTGCTGTGTGCTTCATGGTCTCTTGTCTCCTCTACGGGGGGGGTCGGCGCCGGACACCACGTCCGGCCCTGACCGACAGCCTCATCGGCCGCGATGGCACCAGGGCTGGGGCTTCACACGCCCGGCTCAAGCCGGGTCGGGAATGGGTTGCGGGAAAGGCCGGCGATCAGACGATGCCGCCGCCACCGCCGCGCACGGCCGGGCGCTCCGCCGCCACGCGGGTGCGGTAGCCACTGGCACGGTAGAGCGACAGCGGGTCGATGGCCGCGCCCACATCCAGGCGGGCACGCTGCAGGATGGGGGTCACATCGGTCTGGAAAGCCGCCTTGAGCAGCTGCGAGCAAGCCAGGGCGTCGTTGCCGTCCTGCGCCGCGTCCAGGGCCACGCGGTCGACCAGCAGGGCCTGGGCGTAGCTGCGCTGCACCTGGATGGCGCTGGTCATCAGGCTCTCGATCGGGTCGGTCACGTTGTGGCTCTGGTCCAGCATGTAGGCGGGCTCGAAGCCAGGCACCTGCTCGTGGGCCGCGGCCACCAGCTCGTTGAACACCAGGAAGAGGCGGTAGGGCGACACGCTGCCGGCGTCCAGATCGTCGTCGCCGTACTTGCTGTCGTTGAAGTGGAAACCGGCCAGCTTGCCCGAAGCAATCAGGCGCGCCACGATCAGCTCGATGTTGACGTTGGGGGCATGGTGGCCCAGGTCGACCAGGCTTTGCGCCTTGGGGCCCAGCGCCACGGCGGCCATGTAGCTGCTGCCCCAGTCCTGAATGACGGTGCTGTAGAAGGCCGGCTCGCAGATCTTGTGTTCCAGGAACATGCGCCAGTCACCGGGCAGCGCGGCGTAGATCTCGCGGCTGCTTTCCAGGTAGCGCTCGAAGGCGCGACGGAAGTGCTGTTGGCCGGGGAAGTTGCTGCCGTCACCGATCCACACCGTCAGGGCCTTGGAGCCGATGGCCTGGCCGATCTCGATGCACTCGATGTTGTGGGCCACGGCCTGGGCGCGCACGGCCGCATCGGTGTGGGTCAGGCTGCCGAACTTGTAGCTGCCGGCCTGGCCGGGCTGGTCGGAGAAGGTGTTGGAGTTGATGGCATCGAAGCCCAGGCCCATGCTGGCAGCCACCTGGCGCAGCTCGCCCCAGTCATTGGTCTTGTCCCATGGGATGTGCAGGGACACGGTGGGCGTGGCGCGCGTCAGCTGGTGGATCACGCCGCAGTCCTGCAGCTTGTCGAACACATGGCGCGGTTCGCCCTGGCCGGGGAAGCGCGCAAAGCGCGTGCCGCCGGTGCCGACGCCCCAGCTGGGCACCGCCACCCCGAAGGTGGCCACCTTGGCGCGCACGGCCTCGATGTCGATGCCACGGCGGGCCAGCTGGTCCCCCAGGTGTTCGTAGTCGTACTGCACCTCGCGCTGCAGCTTGTCGTTGTGGGCCGCAATGAGGCCGGTGTCGATGGTGTTCATGGTGGTCTCAGCGGGTGAATGCGGCCAGGTTGCCGGCGTCGACGTTGAGGATGTTGCCGGTGCTCTTGCCGCTCAGCGGGTCGGCGGCAAAGAAGTAGGTGGCTTCGGCGATGTCTTCCGGGAAGACGCTGCGCTTGAGCATCGAGCGATCGCGGTAGAACGCCTCGAGGTCGCCCTCGTCGATCTTGTTGGCGGCGGCGCGCTCTTCGCTCCACTTGCCTGTCCAGATCTTGGAGCCACGGATCACGGCGTCCGGGTTGACCACGTTGGAGCGGATGCCCAGCGGTGCGCCTTCCAGCGCAAAGCTGCGGCTGAGCTGGATCTCGGCGGCCTTGGCGGCGCAGTAGGCCGTGGCCTGGTTGCTGGCCACCATGCCGTTCTTGCTGGCGATCATCACGATGGAGCCGCCCGTGCCCTGGGCCTTCATCTGCTTGAAGGCTTCACGGCCCACCAGGAAGTAGCCCGTGGCCAGGATGCTCTGGTTCTTGTTCCACAGCGCCAGGGTGGTGTCTTCAATGGGCGCGGCCGAGGCAATGCCTGCGTTGCTCACCAGGATGTCCACGCCACCGAATTCGATCGCAGCCCGGCCATAGGCAGCGATCACGCTGGCCTCGTCGGTCACGTCGCAGCGCACGCCGCGCACATGGTCCTTGCCATGGGCCTTGGCCAGGTCGGCGCTCACCGAGTCCAGGGCCTCCTGGTCGATGTCGGCCAGCACCACGCAGGCGCCTTCGCTCAGCATGCGGCGGGCAATCGCCTGGCCGATGCCACCGGCGCCACCGGTCACCAGGGCCACCTTGCCCACCAGGGGCTTGGGGCGGGGCATGCGCTGCAGCTTGGCTTCTTCCAGCAGCCAGTATTCGATGTCGAAGGCTTCCTGCTCGGGCAGGCCCACGTACTGGTCCACCGCATTGGCCTCGCGCATCACGTTGATGGCGTTGACGTAGAACTCGCCGGCGATGCGGGCCGTGGCCTTGTCCTTCGCGATGGTGACCATGCCGATGCGCGGCAGCAGGATGACGACCGGATTGGGGTCACGCAAGGCCGGGCTGGTCGGGCGCTTGCAACGCTCGTAGTAGGCGCTGTAGTCGGCGCGGTAGCCGGCCAGCAGCTCGCCCAGAGACGCCTTCAGCGCGGCGCCATCGAGGTTGTAGACCGACTCGGGCACGATCAGCGGGCGGATCTTGGTGCGCAGGAAGTGGTCGGGGCAGGAGGTGCCCAGCGCCGCCAAGGGCGCCAGCTCCACGGAGTTGACGAACTCCAGCACCTCGGGGGAGGTGTTCAGGTGCAGCAGCTTGGGCGAGCCTTCGGCGGCCAGGCCCCGCAGCACCGGCAGCACGCGGGCCAGGGTCTGGTCGCGCTCGGCATCGGCCAGGCTGCTCACGGCGGGGCCACCAAAGGCCTTGATCTGGCGGGCGGTGCGCTCCTGCTGCAGCCACTGCTGGGCGCGGGCAATCAGGTCCACCGTGTTCTCGTAGCAGGACTTGGCCGTGTCGCCCCAGCTGAAGAGGCCGTGGCCGCCCAGCACGATGCCGCGCAGGCCAGGGTGGGCCGCGTTGTAGGCCGCCAGTTGCTGGCCCAGCTCGTAACCCGGGCGCAACCAGGGCATCCAGCCCACGGTGCCTTCAAAGACCTGCTCGGTGATGGCCTGCGAGTTGGCCATGGCCGCGATGGCGATCACGGCGTCAGGGTGCATGTGGTCGACGTGTGCGTAAGGCAGCGACGAGTGCAGCGGGGTGTCGATGGAGGCGGCACGCGGGTTCAGGTTGAAGGTGCAGTGCGGCAGGTAAGCCACCATCTCGTCTTCGTGCTCAAGACCGCGGTACAGGCCCTTCAGGGCGCGCAGCTTGTCCATGTAGAGGGTGGAGAAGCCATCGAGCTTCATCGAGCCGACGTCGCCACCCGAGCCCTTGACCCACAGCACCTCGGTCTGCTCGCCCGTGAGCGGGTCCTTCTGCCAGATCTTGGCCGAGGTGTTGCCACCGCCGTAGTTGGTGATGCGCAGGTCGGAGCCCAGCAGGTTCGAGCGATACAGCAGCAGGCCGGGTTCGTCCAGCTTGGCGGCATGGGCATCGTCCCAGGTCGGGAAAGGCAAGGAGGCGTTGGGTGCGGTCATGGAGGTGTTCGGCTTGAGCGGTTGAGGCGCCGTTGGCATGCGCCGGGATCGGTGTGTGGGACGGACTGTAGGTCGCCACAAAGTTCAGCTCAATCCAATGTCTCTTATCGATTTCATCAGATCATCTTATGATTTGGGGTATGACGGACCGCACACCTGAGGAAGGCCGTGCGGCTTGCGCACAAACCCGTCCGAACACCCCAGCCAACCCAGGGAAAGTCCCTGAGAAACGGCCGATGCCCGCACACGGCGTCGCCATCCCTGCTCATGAAAAACCTGACCCTGCGCCAGCTTGAAGTCTTCTCGGTGCTGGCCGATGCCGGCAGCCACTCGGCCGCCGCCGAAGCCTTGGGCATCAGCCAGCCCGCGGTGTCGATGCTGATGCGGCAGCTGGAACAGGACGTGGGGCAGCCCCTGTGGGAGGGACGCGGTCGCAAGCAGGTGCCCAGCACGGCGGGTCACCTCCTGCTGGGCCACGCGCGGGGCGTGCTCGACCAGCTGCGCCGCTTGCAGGAAGGCCTGGCCCAGCTGCAATCGGGGCAAGGCGGGCACCTGCACCTGGGCGTGGTGCCCACGGCCAACTACTGGGCACCGCAGTTGCTGATGGCCTTCCAGAAACGCCACCCGGGCAGCAGCTTCAAGCTCTCGGTGGGGCCGCGCTCGCAGGTGCTGGGCTGGCTGAAGGAACACCAGATCGACGTGGCCATCGGCGGCCACCCGCCCGGCGAGGCCGACGTGGACGCCCAGGCCTTTGCCCGCCACCCGCACTGCATCGTGGCCCCCTTCGGGCATCCTTTGGCAGGGCAGAAACGCGTGTCCTGGTCGGCCCTCAAAGACGAGCCCTTCATCTTTCGCGAAGAGGGCTCGGCCACACGCAGCTTCCTCGAGCACCTGCTGCAAGGCCAATCGCTGCAGGTGAACGCCCGCATCGAGCTCTCGGGTAACGAGACGGTCAAGCAGGCCGTGATGGCCGGCATGGGCATCAGCTTCATGTCGGCGCACGCCGTGCAGGTGGAACTGGCCGCTCGGCGCATGGCCATCCTCGACGTGAGCGGCATGCCCAAGTGGCTGGACTGGTGCCTGCTGGCGCGGCGCGATGGCCAGGCCAGCCCCCTGGTCGCCTCGTTCAAGGAGTTTGTGCTGAGCGAAGGCGCTCGGGTGGCCGCGGTGGTGAGCGATGGGCAAAGCACCCTCTGAGCGCCATGCCCTCGCGCTACCATCGCCCCTTGTCCCCTCCCCACGCATGAGCGCATCCCACCGTGAGCACTGGTCTTTTCACATCCCTGCCTGGCCTGGCCGTCACCCCTGATCGCCAGGATCCCCGCCCCCTGGTGCTCTACCACGCGCATTGCCCAGACGGCTTCGGCGCCGCCCTGGCCGCCTGGCTCTTCTTCGAGGGCGAAGGCGAGTACGTCGGCGTGAGCCATGGCAAGGTCGCCTCGCTGGCCGACCTGCCCGAGGTCGCCGGACGCGCCGTCTACATCCTCGACTTCTCGTTTGACGTGGCCATCATGTCGGCCCTCGACGAGCAGGCCGCCAAACTCGTGGTGCTCGACCACCACCAGAGTGCCGCCGACAAGATCGGCCAGTTCCAGTGCCGCTGTGGCGCGGTGCACTTCGACATGAGCCAGTCCGGCGCGATGCTGGCCTGGCGCTTCTTCCAGCCCGATCGCCCGGTGCCCGCCCTGATCCGCTACGTGCAGGACCGCGACCTCTGGACCTGGGCCTACCCCGAAAGCGCCAGCTTCCTCTCCGCGCTCGACCTCGAGCCCAACGAGTTCCCGCGCTGGGCCGAGATCGCCGCCTTCGACGACGCCCAGGTGGCCGCCTTCTGCCAGCGCGGCACGGCCATGAACGAGAAGTTCCTGCACCTGTGCCAGGACATCGCACGCGGCGCCGCCCCGCTGGTGTTCAACGGTCAGACCGGTGTGATGGTCAACTGCCCCGGCGCCTTCAGCAGCGAGGTGGGCAACATGCTCTCGGCCGAATGCGGCAGCTTCGCCTTCCTGTGGAGCGTGTCGAAAGACGGCAAGGTCAAGGTGGGTCTGCGCGCCGTGGCCGGCTACAACGCCATCCCCCTGGCCGAGGCCATGGGCGGTGGCGGTCACCCTCAGGCCTGCGGCTTCCGCATGGGGCCGGAGCGCCTGGCCGAGTTGCTCACCGGCGTGTTCTGGTCGTCGGACGAGGCCCGGGCTGCGGCAGAGACGGGCACCGGCAGCTGACCTGCGCCCACGCCACCACAGGGTCAGCCTCCCGTCGGAGGCGTGGCTACACTGGGCCCCAACAACACAGGGAGAAGACCTCGTGCCCAGGCCTCCATTGCCCAGCCGGATCAAGGCGATCAACCTGATTCGCCCTGTCTCCGCGTGGCAGGGACTCCGGACGCTGGCGCTGCTGTGGTGGCTTGTCATCGCCCCGCTGGCATGGGGACAAAGCTTGTCCGACCTGGCCGGCAGCGGTGGCGAGGCGCCCACCCCGCTCACCACCATGGCCCAGGCCTACCTGCACAACCGTGCGGTGGTGACCTTCCGTGACGACGAACTCAACGGCGCCGCCTCCGAGCGGGCGGCGCTCGCGCAGCAGGCCATGCGCGAGGCCCTGGCGGCCGGAGGCCCGGGCCTGGTCACCCGCACGGACGCGGCCAACGCGGTGCGTTTCGACATCGACGGGCGCCCTGTGTTCTTCGTCACCACGGGCGACGTGGGCGCGGCGCGCGGCACCGGCACCCTCTCTGCCGTGGCCCATCAGGTGCAGCAACGCCTTCAGCTGGCCGTGGCCGAGCACCGCGAGATGCGAGACCCTCGCCAATGGGGCACCGGGCTGGCTTATGCCATGGCGGCATCGGTCGTGGCCTGGGGCCTGCTGTGGCTGCTGCGCAAGGCTCACCGCTGGCTCGCGCAGACCCTGCAGGGTGCGGTGAAGGGGCAGCAAGGCGCATGGGGGCATTGGCTTCACCAGGCCCACACAGGCCTGAGCTGGCTCGGCACCGCGATGGCATGGGGTCTGGGCCTTCTGCTGTTCGACCTCTGGCTCACCTTCGTGCTGCGCCAGTTCGCCTACACCCGCCCCTGGGGCGAGCGCGCCACAGCCTGGCTGCTGGACACCGCCAGCCAGCTCTTCGGCGCCATCGCCAGCGCCATGCCGGGGCTGACCATTGCCTTGCTCATCTTCGCGCTGGCGCGCATGGCCACACGGGCCATCGCCCTGTACCTTGAAAAAGTGGCACGCGGGGAAGCCCTCCTTGGCTGGCTGGACGCTGACACCGCCATGCCCACGAGGAGGCTGGTCAACGTGCTGGTCTGGTTGTTCGCCCTCGCCATGGCCTACCCCTACCTGCCGGGCGCCCACAGCGATGCCTTCAAGGGTGTGAGCGTGCTCGCAGGCCTGATGCTCTCGCTGGGCGCGTCCGGTGTGGTGGGGCAGGCGATGTCCGGCTTCTCGCTGATGTACTCACGCTCGCTGCGTGTGGGCGAATACGTGAAGATCGGCGAGACCGAGGGCACCGTGGCCGAACTCGGCCTTTTCGCCACCCGCATCCACACCGGTCTGGGCGAAGAGGTCAGCCTGCCCAACACCGTGATCTTCAGCCAGCCGGTGCGCAACTTCTCGCGCCTGGTCCAGGGTGGGCGATTCGTGCTGCACACCGCCGTCACCATCGGCTACAGCACCCCCTGGCGGCAGGTGCACGCGATGTTGCTGGAAGCCGCCCGCCGCACACCCGGTGTGGCCCAGGAACCACCGCCCTCGGTCGTGCAAACGGCCCTCTCCGACTTTTATGTGGAGTACAAGCTCTTCGCACAAGGCAACCAGGCGGCCGCCCAGCGCCGCATCGAGGCCATGAGCGCACTGCATGCCAACGTGCTGGACGTGTTCAACGAAAATGGCGTGCAGATCATGTCGCCGCACTACCGCAGCGACCCGCCAGAAGCCCAGGTGGTGCGACCTGGCGAAGCATGGGCCGCGCCCCATCCGCATGAGCCGCTGAAGCCCGATGCCAGAAAAGAAGGCAGCGCTGACAGGCCAGGCGTGATATAAACTGCCCACTGGCATGCACCCGGCCGCGCTGTCCCAACCAGCCACCCACGCCGTGCACGGATCGCGCCCTGCGACCCCATCGCCCTTTTGGTCTGCCGAGCAGCAGCCAACCGAGCCTTCTGACGCTCCCGCAGGTGCTTTCACCCTCGCGGTTCTGATTGACCCCCATCTCCCATTCAGCCATTTCCATCGGCAAGTTCGTCGTCTCGCCTGCGACACACCAGACTGACAGCGGCCGCTTCCGCGCCTCTTTTTCAGTCCGACGCGCCCAGGGCAACGGCAGCTACTGCCGGGTGTTCCGCTTCGACAAGACCTTTGCCTCGCAAGACGCGGCCAGGCTCTTTGCCGTCACACAGGGCTGGCTGCAAACCTGCATGCCTCATCCGCCCGCGTGCTGAGCCAAGGCGCCAGACCGGCGCCCTCCCCCGGCTCTTTTCTCTCCCCATTCCTGAAAGACTCACCATGAGCAGCAAACTTTATGTGGGCAACCTGCCCTATTCCGTGACCGACGCCAGCCTGCGCAGCAATTTCGCCGAGTTCGGCGAGGTGTCTTCTGCCAAGGTCATGATGGACCGCGACACCGGCACCTCCAAGGGTTTCGGCTTCGTGGAAATGGCCTCGGCCGACGTGGCCCAGGCCGCCATCACCGGGCTGCACGGCGTGTCGGTCGACGGCCGCTCGATCGTGGTCAGCCTGGCCCGCCCTCGCGAAGCGACCACCAACCGTTCGGGTGGCTATGCCGCCGACGGCTACCGCGGCCAGCGTGCCGATGTGGGCTATGGCAACGGTGGGCATGGGGGTGGGCGTTACTGAGACGCAGCGGAGGCCGACTGCCAGCCGACCTTCAAACCGCTTCAGCCTGGCCCGACATGAATGACCGCGTGAGGGCTTGCGCGATGCGGGTGGCCTCGGTGGCGTCGTGCAGGGTGGCGGGCAACTCGCCCTGGCCCAGGCAGGCGCGCACAAAGGCCTGCATTTCGCGCTGAAACGCGGGCTCAAAGCGCGCATAGAAGTCGGGCAAGGCGCGATGCTGAACGCCACGCGCTGAGCGGTACACGCTGGCGTCTGCATGGGCGCCCACGCCCACCTGCATCGTGCCTTCGGTGCCGATCACCTCCAGCGTGGTCTCATGGCCGTGCGGCATGGTTCGGCTGGCGTAAAGCATGGCCCTCGCACCGCCTTCAAACTCGACGATGGCCATCGCGTTGTCGACGTCATGGTGCTCGGCCAGGCCGGGGTGCAGCGCGATGGTGCCGCTGGCATAGACCTTGGTCGCTTTCGGGTTGCCCAGCATCCAGCGCGCCAGGTCGATGTCGTGCACACAGCAGTCATTGAAGATGCCGCCCGAGGTGGGCGAGAAGCGCACGAAAAAGCCATTCGGATCGTTCATGTCGCAGGTCTGCGAGCGCACCAGGAAGGGCCGCCCCAGGTCGCCACGGGTGATGGCCTCACGTACACGCTCGAAGTCGGGATCGAATCGGCGCTCAAAGCCCACCATGGCGACCTGTTGCGGGCGCGTGGCAGCCAGGGCCGTCAGGGCCTCGCAGGTGACCACGTCCAACGACAAGGGCTTTTCGACAAACACGTGCTTGCCCGCTCGCAACGCGGCCTCGAACTGCGCCGGGTGCGCGGTCGTGGGGCTGGCCAGCACCACCGCGTCCAGCCCCGGGTGCCGCAGCAACTCGGCCAGATCGGTGTAGGTCGCGTCCACGCCCAGTTCACGCTGGGCCCATTGCAAGGCTTCTGCGCTGGGGTTGCACGCGGCCACCAGACGCGCATGCGGGGTGTGACGCGCCAAGGCCAGCGCATGGCGTCGACCCAGCCTGCCCAGGCCGACGATGCCCACGTTCAACGGAGCTTGTGTACGGCTCATCATTCGGCTCCTTGGGGCGTGGTGTGGCGGCGCGAGGCCAGGGTGTTCAGGTGGGTGTTCAGGCGCTCAGCGGGCCACTGCTCGTCCAGGGCTCGGTGCACCCAGTGCTGGACGCTCATCGGCGCCAGGCCGCCCAGGGGCGGGTCGCGATCGAGGTTGGTGGGGAAGGCATAGCCTTCGGCCGACGCGGCCAGTACCCGATCGACATCGGCGCGGCTCAAGGCGCCGGACTGCCGCAAGGACAGCAACTCGGGGTAAAGCGCTTGCACCATGCGCTGGCGATCGACCGACTCCATCGCCCGGCCAAAGGCGGACGAGACCTGCAGCAGGTTGGCAATGCGCTGGATGCCTGCAGATTGGTTGGCGCCGGCGGCATGCAGCAGTGCCGGGTTGAAGAACACCGCATCACCCTTGAGCAAAGGCAGTTGCACACGGCGCTCGGCAAAGCAGGCGCGGAAGTCTTCACGCTCGGCCACGAGGTAACCGTGGCTGAACTTTTGCGAGTGGGGCAGGTAGAGCGTCGGGCCGCTTACCAGAGGCATGTCGACATGGGCCACCGCGCCCTGCAAGGTCAGCATGGGCGAGAGGCGGTGCACATGGGCTGGATAGGCCTCGGCCTGTGCCGGGGTGCAAAAGCCCAGGTGGTAATCGCGGTGGGCCACTTGGGCGGCACCGCCGGGGCGCACGTTGTTCACCTGCGAGGTGACCTGGTAGGCCGGGCCCAACCAGGCCTCGCTGGCCAGCGCGATCATGTCGTTGGCGTAGTAGCGCGCAAACAAGGCCGGGTCCAGCACGCACAACTTCTCCAGCGCATTCCACACACGGTCGTTGGCACCGGCCTTGGCAAAGTGGTCTCCGCCGCTGTCACCGTTGCAGCGCTCTTGCGCAATGAGTTCGAAGAAGCGCGCGGTCACCGCGTCGACCAGCTGCGCCGACGCCACCGCGCCTTGCAGCACCAGGATGCCGGGCCCCGATTCCCACACCCACGCCCATTCGGCCATCAGCGCCGCACGTTGTGGCCCGCCCCCCTCGCGCAGCGACGTGCGCAAGGCAGCACAGTCATAGACCGGCACCCCTCGCAGGATGTGGCTGGCGCTCGGGCAATCGGCGGGCGCGGTTTCCTGCTGCAGCAGTGCCTGCAGATCGGGCAATCGCGCTTCTTCGGCACGCAGCCAGCGCGCCGTATTGGGGTGGGTCATCACCGTCTCCGGATCTCGTTTTGATGGCGCCAGTTTAGAAATCCGGCTGCGGTTCTCACAGGCCCAAACACCTCAAAAAGACCTCAGAATGGTGCGACCCTCGCCCCCCTTCCGAACCCGAGACATGCCATGGCCCACCCCATTGCGATGAAGGAAATCGCCCTCCAGGCAGGCGTCAGCCTGGCCACGGTGGACCGTGTGCTGCATCAGCGTGAAGGTGTGCGTGCCACCACCCGGCGGCGCGTGGAACAGGCCTGCGCAGAGTTGGCCCGGCAGCAACAGCAGATCGGTCTCACAGGCCGACGCGTCATGATCGACCTGGTGATGGAGGCGCCTGAGCGCTTCAGCCGCATCGTGCGCGAGACCCTGGGCTCGGCCATGCGGCAGGCGCGGCCGGCCGTCTTCCGTGCCCGGGAACATCTGGCCGAGACCCTGAGCGTGGCCGACCTGGTGGCGGTGCTGGACGGCATCGCCCGACGCGGCAGCCACGGGGTCTTGCTCAAAGCGCCCGATGTGCCCGAGGTGAACGAGGCGGTGCTGCGCTTGATGAAGCGGGGTATCCCTGTGGTTACCCTGGTGACGGATTTGAAGGGCGTACCCGCCCATGCCTACGTGGGCCTGGACAACCAGCGTGCGGGTGAAACCGCCGCCTACCTGATGGCGCAGTGGATGCCCTCAGCCAAGGCCAGGGCCGAGGTGCTGGTGTCCAGCAGCGGGCAGCGCTTTCAGGGGGAGGATGAACGCATCCAGGCCTTCACGCGCACCCTCGCCACCATGCGGCCCGCTTGCAAGGTGCATGTGCTGGACAAGGGGCGCGGCCTGCCTGGACCCACGGCCGCTTCTGTGCGCCACTTGCTGGCCTCACGGCCGGGCGTGTCGGCTGTGTATTCGGTGGGTGGGGCCAACCAGGCCATCCTGGCGGCTTTCGACAAGGCCGGGCGCGCATGCCGGCCATTCATTGGCCACGACCTCGATGCGGACAACCTCGCGCTGTTGCGCGCAGGTCGGTTGAGCGCGGTGCTGCACCACGACCTGCACCATGACTTGCACATGGCATGTTTGCATTTCATGCAGGCACAAGGCTTGTCGGCAGTTGGCAGCCAACTCATGCGATCTGACATCGAGGTCATCACGCCGTTCAATTTGCCTCATGTTGCTAGCATCCCCTTGCATCCATGAGGGCAAAGCGCAAGTGACCAGCCTGACAGGCGGTGCCCCGCGGCTGCGACACACGAGGCCCCCTCACCTGCCTCGCAGCGAGTGGGCACGCAGGCAGCATCATGTTGTGGGTCACAGGCAAGGACTGGCTTGATATGGGACAGCGCAGAAAACCCAGCCCGCTTCAACAGCCCATTCTCCAACTCCGACAGACCTTATTCAGTCAGATCAGTCGATGTTCATTGCCAACAAAGCCGCAGATAGCACTCCCTCGAAAGCCCCGAGAATCACCGCGGCTCAATACAGAGCAAAGTCATAGACATCACCTCAAAAACTTCAATTGAACACCCTCCCTTGGCGGCAAAGTCATAGACGGGGCCGTTATCAGCTCCCCGGTACACCTCGCCGAGCAGCTTCAAGGACTCTGGTTGGCGAAGAACGGGGGGAACTTCCGCAGCACTTTGCACAGCCGCCATGTCCACCAAGATGGCCGTGAAATTTGCAATGTCTTCTGGGTTTTGCACTAACACCGCATCGATTTGATCTAACGGTAGTGCAATTCGGTCCCCAGTGTTTCGCTTCTTTCCAAAGAAGACATGTGCCCCTGCGATGCGCCACTCAGCTTCCGCCATCTGATCTCGCCCTTGGACTGGCCTGCTACCAGTTCAGTGGCCACCTGCCGCATCCATGTTCAGGGCATGCGGTCAGGCACGCTGGTGCGCATTTCACCGGCGAGTGCGCCCACACGCATGTTCATCAACCGTTCACCGCTACGTCAAGGAAAGCGATCTGTGCACCGGTTTTGGCACGCACCTCGTCTTCGCTCACGCCCGGGGCCAGTTCCACGCACACAAAGCCCTTTGGGGTCACGTCCATCACGCACAGCTCGGTGATGACGCGGTCGACCACGCCCACCCCTGTGAGTGGCAGCGCGCACTGCTGCAGCAGCTTGTGCTCGCCGCTCTTGGCAGCGTGCTCCATCAGCACCACCACACGGGCCACGCCGGCCACCAGGTCCATGGCACCGCCCATGCCCTTGACCATCTTGCCCGGGATCATCCAGTTGGCCAGATCCCCCTTGTCGGACACCTGCATGGCCCCCAGGATGGACAAATTGATCTTGCCGCCGCGGATCATGGCAAAGCTCTCGTGGCTGCCAAAGATCGAGCTGCCCGGCAAGGTGGTCACGGTCTGTTTGCCGGCGTTGATCAGGTCGGCATCGACCTCGTCCTCGTTCGGAAAGGGGCCAATGCCCAGCATGCCGTTTTCAGACTGCAGCCACACGTCGATGCCCGGGGCCACGTGGTTGGCCACCAGGGTGGGCAGGCCGATGCCCAGGTTCACGTAGAAGCCGTCCTGCAGTTCCTGGGCGGCGCGGGCCGCCATCTGGTCGTGGGTCCATGCCATGGCTCAGGCTCCCTTCGGGTTCTGTTGGGTGGTGCGCTTTTCGATGCGCTTCTCGGGCGAGGCGTTCAGCACGATGCGGTGCACATAGATGCCGGGCAGGTGCACGGCATCGGGGTCGATGGCACCGGTCTCGACGATCTCTTCCACTTCCACCACGGTGAGCTTGCCAGCCATGGCCGCCGCCGGGTTGAAGTTGCGCGCCGTGCGGCGGAACACCAGGTTGCCCGACTTGTCGGCCTTCCAGGCCTTGACCAGGGCCACATCGGGCACCAGGCCACGCTCCATGACGTAGAGCTCGCCATCGAACTCGCGCGTCTCCTTGCCTTCGGCCACCAGGGTGCCCACGCCCGTCTTGGTGAAGAAGGCGGGGATGCCTGCGCCACCGGCACGCAGCTTCTCGGCCAGCGTGCCCTGGGGCGTGAATTCCAGCTCCAGTTCACCCGAGAGGTACTGGCGCTCGAACTCCTTGTTCTCTCCCACATAGCTGGAGATCATCTTTTTGATCTGGCGCGTGTTGAGCAGCTTGCCCAGGCCGAAACCATCGACCCCGGCGTTATTGGAGATCACCGTCAAGTCCTTGACGCCGGTGGCTTGCAGCGCGTCGATCAACGCTTCCGGGATGCCGCAGAGGCCGAAGCCCCCCACGGCCATCAGTTGTCCGTCTTGGACGATGCCGGCCAAAGCGCTGGCCGCATCGGGATAGGTCTTGTTCATGTTGTCTGGGCCTTACCAGGCCAAAAAATTGTGAGACCGCCATGTCGGTACGGGACATCACGCTTGTGATCGGCTTGAGTGGACACAAGTCACCAGCGAGACCATCAATCGGCCGTGCCGATATAGAGGTGCCGCAGCATCGGGTCATGGCGGATGCTGGATGCCGGCCCCGACAACGCAAAACGCCCATGCTCCATCACGTGCACGGCGTCGGCCAGGTCCAACGCCCGCTCCACGTCCTGCTCGACGATCAGCATCGTCAGACCCAATTCACGCAGGGCTGACAAGGCCTGGTAGAGCCGGTCCATCATCACCGGAGCCAGCCCCAAGCTGATCTCGTCAAACAGCACCAGGCGAGGCCGGGACATCAAGGCACGGCCGATGGCCAGCATCTGCTGTTGCCCGCCGGACATCGAGGTGCCACTCTGGCGGCGACGCTCCTTGAGGTCCGGGAACAGGGCGTAGACTTGATCCAGCCGCACCCGCATGTCGGCCGGGGCCACTGAACGTGCCGCCAGCATGAGGTTTTCTTCCACGGTCAGCGGCGAGAAGATGCGACGGCCCTCCATGCATTGGGCAATGCCCTTGTGTGTGATCACATGGGCAGGCAAGCCGGTCACGTTTTTGCCATCGATCAGGTACTGACCTGACGTGGGCCGAATGGCCCCGCTCAGGACATGGGCCAGCGTGGTTTTGCCTGCGCCATTGGTGCCGAGGATGGCCATCACCTGCCCCGGGTGCACCGAAAGGTCAATGCCATTGAGCACACGCGCCTGGCCGTACCCGGCGTGGACGCCCTGGAGCTGCAGCAGTGGTTGCTGGCTTTGCTTGGCTTGCTTCAGCCCTTGTGCATCCCACAAGGCGTTCAGGCTGCCCTGGAACAGAGGCACAGCAGGCGTGCCCGGCGCATCGGGTGCAGGAGCCTGTCCGTGCGCGGTGCCCAAGTAGACGGCGGACACCTCCTCACTGGCCAGCACCTCGCTGGTCGGACCCTCGGCAATTTTCTTGCCGAAATTGATCACCACAAGACGCTCGCAACACTCACGAACCACGCGCAGCACGTGCTCGATGATGACGATGCCGGCCACCTCGGAGCGCAGGGACTGGATCAGCTCGATCAACTCGCTGACCTCCGCGTCCACCAGACCGGCACCCACCTCATCGAGCAGCAGCAGCTTGGGGTCGAGCGCCAGCGCACGGGCCACCTCCAGGCGCTTGCGTCGCAACAGCGGCAGGCCTCGGGCGGGCAGGTCAGCCGCGTCCAGCATGCCAGTGCGCTGCAGGATGTGGTCGCAGGCGGCTTGCACTTCTTGAGCCGACGCGAATGGGTGCAGGGAATAACGTGCCGCCAGCAGGTTTTCGCGCACCGTCATGTCCATGAACGGCCGGGGGATCTGGTAGGTGCGACCTATGCCCAGGCGGGCACGCTCGCTGGCCGCCAGCGTGGTCACGTCCTGGCCCAGGAACACGATGCGGCCTTCGCTGGCTTGCAGGGCTCCACCCAGCAAGCCGATCAGCGTGGACTTGCCCGCACCATTGGGGCCGATGATGCCCAACACTTCACCGGGCTGGATGCTCAGCGACACGTGGTCGGTGGCGGTGAGGCCACCGTAGCGCTTGACCACATCCTTCATGACCAGCAATGGGCCTTCTTGGCTTGTTTGGATCGTGTTCATGCGGCTTGCTCCTTGTTGCTCCAGCGGGCGACCGCTGCCCTGCCCTTCCCCATCAGCCCCACCAGGCCCTTGGGCGCGAAACGGATCACCAGGATCAGGATCAGCCCAGTGAGCAACAGGTGCACGGCGGGGTAATCGGCCAGCAGCTCACCCAGGGCCACCACGAAGATGGCACCCACCAACGGCCCGGCGCGCAGGCCCTGTCCGCCGATGATCACGATGGACAGCACGTTGACCGTCCACTGCAGGCCAAAGGTGCCATAGGGTTCGACCGCGCCCAGCTTCAGGCCCTGCAGCGCCCCGCCCAGCCCCATCAGGAAGCTGGCGATCAGGAAGGCGAGCAGCTTGATGCGGAATGGGCGGACCCCCATTTGCTGCGCGGCGTCTTCGTCATCACGCACGGCACGCAGCAGGATGGACAGACGCGATCCAGTGATGCATGACATCAGCAGCGTGGTCAGCGCCGCCAGGCCCACAGCCAGCAGGAACAAGGCACGCAGGCCGGGTGGGTCACTTTGCAGGAAAATGCCTGTGGCGCCGCCAAAGCCGTTGTGGTTGACCATGAACAGGCGAGCCGACTCGGCCATGGCCAGCGTGCCCACAGTGAAGTACAGCCCTCTCAGGCGGAACACCGCACGCGACAACAGCAAGGCCAGCAGGGCCGCGCCACTGCCCGCCAGCAGCCAGGCACTGGCGATGCCGAATCCGGCATTGAGCAGGCTCACCATCGCATAGGCGCCCACACCGAAGAATGCGGCCGTGCCCAATGACACCAGCCCGCCGTAACCGGCCAGCAGGTTCCAGGCTTCGGCCAGCGTCAGCATCAACATCAGGCGAAAGCCGATTTCCAGGCCGTAATCGGACAGGCCGCCGCTGCCCATGGCCGCGGCCAGCAACAGCAAAGCGATCAGGGCAGAGCCCGAATGACGCACGAAGCGATGACGGATCACAGGCACATTGGCCTCTCTTGCAATCAAGGAAGTGGAGGTGTTCATCAGCGGACTCCTTGGGAAACCATGCCCGTGGGGCGCAAAGCCAGGGCCAGCAGGAAAACCAGCAGGCCGATGAGGTCTCGGTAACCATCGCCCAGCCACATGGCGCCCAGGCTCTGGATGACACCCAGGGCGACACCAGCCAGCAAGGTGCCGTGGATGTTGCCAATGCCGCCCAGCACCACCACCGCGAAGCTGATGAGCAAGTAGGTCGCACCGGTGCTGGGTGTGAAGGAAAACGCAGTGCCGATGAGCACTCCGCCCATGGCCGCACAGGCGGCGCCCAGACCGAAGGTCAGGGCATGCACGCGGCGCACGTCCACGCCGAGCACCGCTGCGGCTGTGGGGTCGGCGGCGCTGGCACGCAAGGCCCGGCCAAAGCCCGTCTTGCTCACCAGGATGTGCACGCCCAACACCACCACCACCGAGACGGCAAAGCCGATCAAGTAGATCTCGGGCACGGTGACAGGCCCCACCGTCAGCGGGCGGGCCGCATAAGGCGTGTCGATGGTGCGGGTGTCGGCGTGAAAGCCCAACAGGTAGAGGTTCTGCAAGATGATGGACGCACCGAACATGGTCATCATCGGTGCCTCCATGCCCTTGCCAGCCAGCGGGGCGATCAGCAGGCGTTGCAAGGGCATGCTGATCAACGCCATGGCGACCCCGATGAGAGGCAGGCCCAGCAGCGGGTCCAGCCCCAGCCAGCTCAGCATGAACAGCCCCAGGTAGGCCCCGCCCACCAGGAACTCCCCATGGGCCAGGTTCACAAGCTTCATCACCCCCAGGGAAATTGAAAGGCCCAGCGCGGTGAGCGCCAGCATGCCGCCCAGCAGCACGCCCGAAGCGATGCTGCTGGACACCATTGACACATCAAGCATGGCTTGCTCCTTTGGCCCAGCGGCTCAGTTGGCTGCAGGCAGCGGGAAGACCAGCTTGCCGTTGGCGCGGTTGGCAGGCCACACCACCACAGACTTGCCGTTCTGCCATTGCATGACGGTGATGGGGATGCGGGACACGTTGGAGGCGTCAAACTTCACCTGGCCGACCACGGTCTGCTTGTCGGTCTTGGCCAGGGCGGCATTGATCTTGTCGCGCTCCAGCGAGCCCGCTCGGGCGATGGCGTCCAGCAATACCACGGCAGCGGCGTGAGAATCCGCGATGTGCTGACTTTGTGACTGACGCGTCTCGGTCTCGAAGCGCTTGGCCAGGTCGGCCGCACCAGGGTACGGGAAGCTCGGGTCCCAGTAGCCGCCCACAAGCACGCCATGGGCCAGCTTGCCCAGACCTTGCGAGAACATCTCCGGCTCGGCGCCCTTTTCCACCACCAGCAGCTTGGGCTGCAGGCCGGCCGAGGCCATCTGCTTTCGGATCGCCATGCCCTGCGGCGGGATCGCGTCCACCAGCACGATGTCCACGCTGGCAGCCTTCGCCTGGGAGATCATCGAGGTGAACTGCTGCGCATCCACGGGGAAGGAAGCGTTGTTCACCACCTCGAAGCCACCTTCCTTGGCCAGTTGGGGCCACAACTGCCCGCCCACCACGCGGCCATCGGGCCCGTTGTCGGCCAGCACGGCAATGCGCTTGTTGGTGACAAGGTTGTAGTCCGCCATCATCTTGAACGGTGCGGCGGCCAGGTCGGCCTCGTCAAAGAAAATGGTCCATGCGTACTGCCACTTGCGCACCGCCAGGAAGGCCTTGATGGGGTTACAGCCCGTCACGAGCGGCACCTTGCGGCGTTCGGCCACCAGCGCACCGGCGTTGACCAGGGCTGGCGTGCACGAACCCAGCATGGCGGTGACCTGGTCGCGCGAGATCAGGGTCTCGGTGTTGCCTGCGGTGGCGTTGGGGTCGGTCTTGTCGTCGCGCACCACCAGGCGCACGGGCAGCTTCTTGCCGTCCACGGTCAGGCCACCGGCCTTGTTGATGTCGTTGATGGCGGTCTCATACCCCCACTTCTGGTACATGCCGAAGCCGGCCAGCGTGCCAGACAAGGGCAGGGAAGCGCCAATGACGATCTCATCGGCAGCGTGGGCCGGCTGGAACGCGGGCAATACCACCAGGGCAGCAGACAGGGCGATCAAACGTGTGTGAAAACTCATGGTGTGTTCCTGCTCAGAAATAGAAGACCAGGTCAGCGGACAAGGTGGTCTGGTTGCTGGCGCTGCCGCCGCCAAAGGCCTTCACGCCCTGGTTGTGGCTTTGCCAGTCGTAGCGCAGTTCGGGGCGCAACAAGACATTGCGCGTCAGGTCGATGCGGGCACCGAGGGTCAAGGCATTGAAGTCGCCCGGCACGGCGGTGACGGGGAACAGCGCGATGCCCTTGCGGTCCTGGAAGGTCTCGGCGCGCACCGCGTACTGCAGCGTGTCGCGGGCACGCCAGCTGACCTGGGCATTCAAGCCGCGGTAGCGCCCACCGGTGAAGCCGGGCCCCGTGAGGATGTCGATGGTGTCGGCCTGACCATCACCTTTTTGCTCGCCCATCAGGGCTTCGGCATGCACCTCCACGCGGTCCATGGGGTGAGCCACGATGCTCAGCGAATGGTGCGAGCGGCGCTGGCCACGCGGCGAGATCAGCCGGGAGGTGGGCATCTGCGGCGTCACATCCGGATCGCTTTGCTCATTGCCGCTCATGAAGCTGTAGTCCACCCAGGTGGCCATGTCGCTGCTGCGCCAGCGCACCGCGCCAATCAGGCTCTTGTCGCCGTTGTTGTCACGCCAGTTCTGTCGACCGTTGACCAAGCCCATCTCGGTGGCCACCAGACCCAGCTCGCTGCGCAGCACGTTCACCGAGGCCAGCACGCCGGCCACCTGGTCAGGCTGGGCCACGAATGCATAGGTGCGTGAATAGAAGAAGTCCGGCCCCGGGCGGAACGAGGGCGGGATTTCGTAACCCACCCCGGCGCCGAAACGCCCCGCCATCACCGCCACGCCCTGCCACCAGGGCAGATAGGCTTCGGCATACACCTGCGGCGTGGCCCAGTAGTTCTGTCGGTTCGAGCCCGGCGCCACGCCACTGGGGCTCTGGTTCACCCGCCAGTCGGCGTCCAGGCCATGCATGCTGGCGGGCAGGCCATTGCGGCCGTAAAGCAGCTCTGCGTTGAAGCCCCAGGAATAGTCCCAAGGCACAGGGCCTGGCAGGGGCGTGATGCGGGGCAACAGGTTGCCTCGCATGGCCTGGCTCATCACCACGTGCAACTCGTTGAGCTGCAGACCCTCGTCGCTGGGGCCGACCACGGGGAAGTTGCTGTGGCCGCCAGTGGCCTGGGCGTGGGTGGAGCGGTTGTTCACCGCGTAGCCGGCCTGCAGGTAGCCCTGCAGCTTGATGCCTGTAGCCTGCTCGAATCCGTCGAACAAGGCATACGGTGCGGTGTCCGCCACGGGCGGGGAATCGGGGTCGGACTGGGCCAGCGCGGCCGGGCCAGACATCGTCAGCGCCCAGGCCGCAGCCAGGGCAACAGGGGTGAGGGTGCGCTTCACGTGGGTGTCTCCTGTTGGTGTCGTCTGATCAGAAACTGACCTGGTCACCGCCCTTGAGCGCCAGCATGGCGCGGGCCTCGGCCGGGGTGGCCACTTCCAGCCCCAGCTCTTCCAGCAGGGTGCGGATCTTGCGAACCTGTGAGGCGTTGCTGGGGGCGAGCTGGCCACGCCCTAAATAGAGGCTGTCCTCCAGCCCCACCCGCACGTTGGCTCCGCGGATGGCTGCATACGTGAGCAGCGAAATCTGGTGGCGACCGGCGCCCAGCACCGACCAGTGGTAATCGTTGCCAAACAGGCGGTTGGCCGTCTGGCGCATGAAGTCGACGTTCTCCGGGTCCGGCCCGATGCCGCCCAGGATGCCGAAGATGGTCTGGATGAAGAACGGTGGTTTGATCAGGCCGGCGTCCACAAAGTGCGCCAGGTTGTAGAGGTGGCCCACGTCGTAGCACTCGAACTCGAAGCGCGTGCCGCAGCCCTCACCCAGGTCCTGGAGGATGTGGCGGATGTCCCTAAAGGTGTTGCGGAAGATGATGTCTTCGGTGCCTTCCACGTAAGGCTTTTCCCAGTCGTACTTCCAGTTCTTGATCTTGCTGGCCGCCGGGTGGATGGAAAAGTTCATCGAACCCATGTTCAAGGAGGCCATCTCGGGCTTGAAGCGCAGCGGCGGCGCCAGGCGCTCGGCCAGCGTCATCTTGGTGGAGCCTCCGCTGGTGATGTTGATCACCGCATCGGTGGCCTCCTTGATGGCCGGCAGGAATTGTTCAAACACCTCCGGGTCGGCCGAGGGGCGGCCATCATGCGGATCACGCGCATGCAGGTGCAGGATGGCAGCACCAGCCTTGGCCGCGTCGATCGCCTCCTTGGCGATTTCCTCTGGCGTGATCGGCAGGTGCGGCGACATGGCCGGCGTGTGGATGGCGCCGGTCACTGCGCAGGTGATGATGACCTTGTTGGGTTTGGCCATGGTGTGGCTCCTTCATCGTGATTCGGCTTGGTTCATGGCGACAAGGTGGGCACGCACCTTGTCCTTGAGGTCTTGCTGGGCCTGTTTGCTCCAGCTGCGAAAGCCCTGGCCGGTCTTCATGCCCAGCCTCCCTTGGGCGACGAGCTGGCTCAGGTAGGGCGATGGGCCCGCCGTGTGATCGATGTGTGGCAACACGGTCTCGTGGATGGCCAGCGTCAGGTCCACGCCCACCAGGTCGGCGTTCTCCAATGGGCCCAGCACCGGCAGGCGTCGACCAAAGCTGGCCTTGACCACGGTGTCCACGGTCTCGGCGTCGCACACGCCCTCGGCCACCAGCGCGATGGCCTCGCGCCACAAGGCGTGCTGCATGCGGTTGCCAATGAAGCCTGGCACATCCTTGTGCACCATCGCAGGCGTCTTGCCGGTGCGGGCCAGCAGGTCGAACATCTGCTGTGCCTCGGCGTCTCCGGTCTCGGGTGTCTTGATCACCTCCACCAGGGGCACCAGGTAAGGCGGGTTCCACCAGTGGGTGCCCAGGGCGCGGCGGCCGGTGCGCAGGCCCGACATGATCTGCGTGATAGGGATCACGGAGGTGTTGCTGGCCAGCAGTGCATGGGCCGGAGCCAGGGTTTCCAGCTCAGCAAACAGCTGCTGTTTCCACGCCAGGTTTTCCGGGCCAGCCTCGATGACCACGTCGGCGTCACGCACGGCAGCGGGCAGCTGGGCGTGGGCTTTGACGCGCTGGGCAATCTCAGGCGACAACCCCAGGCTGCTCAGGTTGTCGGCGATGCGCGCGTTCAAGGAGACCAGTGCATCGGTGGACACGTCGAACACGCTGACCGGGTGACCGGCCACCGCGAAGACCTGCGCGATGCCATGGCCCATGAGGCCGGCGCCAATGATGGCGATGCGTTCAGGGTGGGCCATGCGTCACCCCGCCGTGTAGCCGCCATCGGCGTACACCGTGTGGCCGGTGTGGAAGTCCGAGGCTTTGGAGCACAGGAACAGCAAGGGGCCGGCCAGGTCTTCCGGCTCACCCAGGCGGCCCAGCGGCACGCGTTGCAGGAAGCCGCCACGCACCTCGCGAGCCTTGTCGGTGTCTTCGAACATCCAGGCCGTCAGTGGCGATCGGAACACGGTGGGCGCGATGGCGTTGACGGTGATGCCGTGCTTGCCCCATTCGCAGCCCAGCGCGCGGGTCAGGCCGTCGGTGGCCGCCTTGGAAGCACAGTAGGCGCTGTAGCCCGCCGGGTGCCCCAGCTTGCCGCGAGCCGACGACACCAGCACCACCTTGCCGCCGCGCCCATGGGGAATGACTCGCTCGCCAAAGGCCTTGCACAAGAGCCAGGCGCTGGTGACGTTGCCATCCATCACCGATTCGAACCGCGCCAGCGGCATCTCGGTGATGGGACACGGGTCGTTGAGGCCCGAGCCCACCACCAGGATGTCCAGCGCATCCCAAGCCTGCAAGCCGACATCAAGGATGTCCGCGCAGGCCGCTTCGGTCGACGGCCGGCGTGCCACGGTGCGCACTTCGGCGCCTAGCTCACGGCAAGCCTGGGCCGTGTCGGCCAAGGCCTCTTCGTTGCCTGCGGCCAGCACCAACCGGGCGCCGGCCGCCGCCAGCACACGTGCCGCCAGCGACCCAAACGCCCCGGAAGCACCGGTGACCACGGCCACCTTGCCCCGCACCTCAAACAGGGACAGCGGGTTCTTCAACCAATCGCTCATGGCGTCTTCTCCGGATACGGCATGGCGACCAGCATCGTGGCCACCTCATTGCCGTGGTTCTTCACTTCACGCACCTCACCAGGCGGGATGCAGCAGCTGTCCAGGGGGCCCAGCACCACTTCCGTGGCGGCCGTCTTGAGGGTGATGGCGCCTTGCAGCACCACGTACACCTTCTCCAACGGCGAGCTGTCTGGCCCCGCCCCGCCACCCGGCAGGAAGTGGGACAGTCCGATCCACAGCCTTTCGGGGCCGCCCTGCTCGAAGCCGAGCAGCCGCAGCGAGCGCATGTCGTAGTGGTTCGGGGCCTCGTAAGGCTGGGCCTCGCCGAAGCGTTTGACCAACATGGCTCAGTCCTTGCCGTTGGCAATGCGGTAGCTGCCCTTGCGGTCCACGATGGCCACCAGGCGCACGATGCAACCGTCACCCTTGGTCCAGCGCCATGGGAAGGCGGCGAAGGTGACGCGCATGCCGGTGACCTTGTCGATCTCGCCGCCCACGTTCTCGATGCCGCAGATGCCAGCCTTCAGGATGGCCTGGTGGCAGGGCTCCCATTCGGGGAAGTCTTCGATCACCTTGCGGCCGGTTTCGCGTTCGTACTCGCGATTCACATCGGGCAGCAGACCGTTGGGCCAACCCGGGCCGTGCGGGCCAATGGCCGTGCCCAGGGGGTGGTCCAGGGCCTGGGTGTCGGTGCCGATCATCTTCACCTTCTTCTTGGCGAACCACTCACCGGCGTCCTTGTAGAAGCCGGGCGAGTAGGCGTAGTACTGGCGGTTGTCGCCGTAGGTTTTGTGCCATCCGGTGTTGACGATGACGATGTCGCCCTCTCGGATCTGGGGCGAGGCCTTCTCCAGGTCCTCGGCGGTGATCACCTCCCACTTGCCCTTGGGGATGGACACCACCACGCCGGTGCCGAAGAAGTGCGGCAGGGGCACCTCGTCCATGAAGGCCGTGCCCTCCACGACGTGAGCCGGCGCATCGATGTGCGTGCCCGAATGCATCACGGTGGTGATCTTCTGGGTCAGCACACCTGACTTGGCCATGCTGTGCAGACGTTCGATCTTCACGTCTTCGAAATACGGCCAGCAGGGCTGCCCCAGGCCCCAGGGGTGGCTCAGGTCATAGAACTCCAGGCCCATGTCGTTGTTGAGGTTCTCCTGGTACTCCGTACCGCGGATCGTCGTGGTCATGCTTGACTCCTGATGGCGCCACACCCCGGTTGGGTGCGGGCAGGTTGAGATCTTTATCCAACCACTATCCGGTACAGCTGTACCGCAATGCGATTCGATGAAGGCATAGTCGTTCAGGAACTCACCCCTCGCCAATGGGACAATCCCTGACAGCAGAAACCCGATCCAGCGCGGCTGGCACACTGGGCACCAGCGCGAAGACACACACCGTTCGAAAGCAAAAAAACGTGAACTCGGAGCAATCAGGCAAGGAAGCCGGCGCATCTGCCGACAAAAGCGGGATCCAGGTGATCGCGCGTGCAGCCGCGGTGCTGCGGGCATTGAAAGACCACCCTCAGGGCTTGTCCTTGGGTGAGTTGGCCAAGTTGTTGGGGCTGGCCCGCTCGACCGTGCAGCGCATCGTGGAAGCGCTGGACCGGGAGAACCTGGTCATCGCGGCCTCACCCACGCGGGGTGTCCGGCTGGGCCCAGCTCTGTTGGCCTTGGCTGCGGCCACACGCTTCGAAGTGGCCGAGATCGCGCGCCCCATCCTTCAGGAAATCTCTCTGGAGTGCGGCGAGACGGTCGACTTGTCCATCCTCGACGGCGACAAGCTGGTTTTCGTGGAGCAGATCGTGGGTGTGCACCGCCTGCGCGCCGAATCCGCCATCGGGGTGTCTTTCCCATTGCACTCCACCGCGCCAGGCAAGGCCATGCTGGCCCTGATGACCGACGAGGAGCGGGCCAACCTCAAACCCAAGCTCAAACTCACACGCATCACGCGGCATACCGTGTCATCGTGGCCCGTGCTGATGGCCGAGTTGGACAAGGCCAGGGAGACCGGCCTGAGCCATGACCTGGAAGAAAACTCGATGGGCATTTCTGCTGTGGCCACGGCCTTGCGCGTGTCCACCGGCGAGATGATTGCGATCTCCATTCCCGTGCCAACGCAGCGCTTTGATGGCATGCGCAAGCAGTTGGAGAAGACGCTGATGTTGAACTCTGCCCGCCTGCACGGCCTGTTGTGAGATCTCAGACCTCGTTGACAAGCCACACGGCGCTGGGGCCAGCCTCTCAGTGCCACGACAAGTGAACCAGCCTGGGAATTGTGGAAGTGGGCTGCTGCCCAATGGTGACCACCTGCCCTCGAAACCCCTGTGCAGGGGCTACACAACACGAGGCGCCATCGCTTGCAACCAGCAAAGCTGTTTGGCAAACTAGCAACGCGTTCAACCGGGAGGTTGAACCCGCTGTCAGGACAACCTGCAGCACCGTCGGTAAGGCGCGATGCCCCGATGCCTGTACAGAGGCTTAGCCATCGCGGGGACTTTCCATATCGGAGTCCCCATGACCAGCCAAATCCAACGCTCAAGAAGAACTGCTTTCGATCGCCAATGCGGCAAGTGGTACTACTGCGGCCTGCGCATGTGGCTAGATGGTCCTGCTGGTGATCTGAGCTCAGAAAGTCGAGCCATCTGAAGCGATAGTTTTCCGGCACATTGGCCCCAGCAGGGGCTAGCGGAGGACATGATGAAGAAGAGTCGGTTTTCGGTCGAGCAAATCGTCGCAGCGCTCAAGCAGGCGGAGATGGGAATGCCAGTGGCGGACTTATGCCGCAAGCTTGGGATCAGTGAGCCCACGTACTACCGCTGGAAGAAGCAATACGGCAGCCTGGAGCCCGACCAGGCCCGCGAACTCAAGCAGCTACAGGAAGAGAACGCTCGGCTCAAGAGGCTGGTGGCCGATCTGAGTCTGGATAAGGCAATCTTGCAGGACGTAGCCGCAAAAAAATGGGGCGGCCCGCGCTGAGGAAGCAAGCTGTGGCCTATGTCATGGGCCACTACTGCATCAGTCAACGTCGGGCCTGCACGCTCATCAAACTGTCGCGCAGCACGCTGTACTACCAGCCTGTTCGCGACCCTAGGCCAGAACTGCGACTTCGCATGAAGGAGCTGGCACAAACCCGAATCCGCTACGGGTATCGGCGTCTTCATGTTTTGCTCAAACGCGAAGGCTGGCAACTGGGGCGCAAGCAGTGTTACCGCATCTACCGTGAGGAAGAGCTGCAACTGCGCTCCAAGCTGCCCAAGCGTCGCAAGATGGTCATACAACGTCGACAGCGCTTTGCAGCTACGAGACCCGGTGAGGTCTGGTCAATGGATTTCGTGGCCGATCAGTTCGGCAATGGGGGCAAGTTCAGAATTTTGACGGTGGTCGATGTCTTCAGTCGGCAAGCGCTGGCAGTCGACGCGGGCTTGAGACTCCGAGGTGAACATGTGGTTGAGACGCTCAACCGCTTGGTGCGATGGCATGGCGCACCCAAAGTTGTCTTCGCCGACAACGGCAGCGAGTTCACTGGCCGTCTGATGGACATGTGGGCCTACCACCATGGGGTGCGATTGGACTTCAGCAGACCCGGCAAACCAACGGACAACAGCTTTGTAGATACCTTCAACGGCAGCCATCAGGGATGAGTGCCTGAACGTGAACTGGTTTGCCTTGTTGGACGAGGCTCAACGGCTTTTAGAGGCTTGGCGAAGGGACTACAACGAGAGCCGACCTCACAGTGCTCTCGACTACCTGACGCCCGCTGAATACGCCCGTAAGATCAAGGAGTTGGAGCCTGCCTAGTGGCTCCTTGAACAGCCCGGACTATCGGTACGGCTGGCTCGGCAAATGGGATCGGATCAACCCTTGGGCCTCTCTCCAACTGATTGGAATGGCTGGAGGGGGCAGGTCAAGGGCACGATCCAGGGTGGCAAGCGCAGGCCGGGTCGTTTCCAGGAATCGTTGCCCCTCATCCGTCAGCGACAGGCTGCGCGTGGTCCGGTTCAGCAGCCGCACCCCGAGGTGCTCTTCCAACTGCAGCAAGGCCTGGCTCGCCGCCTGAGCCGTCACGCCTTGCGACAGCGCAGCCTTGCGGATACTGCCCAACTCGACGGCCCTCGCCAACGTGGCGATGGCCCTTAACTCATTGATGGCCATAACTATTTTCAAGAAGATGAAGGTGTTAATTTAAACATCTGCTTGAATATGGTTCAAGCATTTGTCATCTAGTTGATTGAAAGAGGTGTGCCTAAAGTTCCGGACATGAACTCTTCACCCCATCGAACCGGCGGCACCCAGGTCGGACATCGCGCAGGCGTGCTGCTGCTGGTGTTGGCCAGCTACCTGATGATCGTGTTGGACATCTCCATCGTCATCACCGGCCTGCCCAAGATTCGCGAAAGCCTCGGCTTCAGCCCGGCGGCGCTGTCGTGGGTCCACACCGCCTACACACTCAGCTTTGGCGGGCTGCTGATGGCCGGCGCCCGGGCCGGCGATTTGTTCGGCCGCAAGCGCATGTTCGTGCTCGGCTTGGTGGTGTTCCTGTTGGCATCCCTGGCGATTGGCCTGGCGCCGTCTCCAGCCTTCCTGGTCGGCGCCCGGGCCGTGCAGGGCATGGGGTCGGCCATCCTCGCCCCGGCAACGCTTTCGCTGTTGTCGGTGACCTTCACCGACGGCGCCGAGCGTGCCAAGGCCCTGGGTTGGTACGGGGCCACCGCCGGCGTGGGCGCCAGTATCGGTATGGTGCTGGGTGGTGTATTGGCCGACCTGCTGTCCTGGCGTGTGGGATTTTTCATCAACGTGCCCATCGGTCTGGCACTTGTCTGGGGCGCGCTGCGCTACGTCGAGGAAACACCCAAGCACGCCGGTCGCCTCGACGTCCTCGGTGCTGTGCTGTCGACGGTGGGCATGGTTGCCCTGGTGTACGGTCTGGTCGAAGCTGCAGAAACGAGCTGGCTGGCACCGCAAAGCTGGCTGCCCCTGCTTGCCGGCACCGTGCTGCTCGCCGGATTCTTCACCCATGAAGCACGCACCGCACAGCCGCTGCTGCCGCTGCGTCTTTTCAACAACCGCGCACGTTCGGGTGCCTATGCCGCCAGGCTGCTGTTCCTGGCCGGCGTGATCGGCTTTTGGTTCTACCTGACGCAATACCTGCAGGGCGTTCTGGGCATGCGGCCATTGCAGGCGGGCATGGCCTTCCTGCCCGCCACCATCGTCCAGTTGCTGGCGGCCCTGGGCGTTTCCCGCCTGGCCCATCGCTTTGGCAATGACCGCGTGCTGGCGGCCGGCGTGGCACTGACCGCCGCAGGCATGGCCTGGCTGGCCCAAGTCGGTGCCCACAGCAGCTATCTGAGCAGTGTGGCGCTGCCCATGGTCGTCCTCGGCATCGGCCAGGGCCTGGCCTTGAGCCCGCTGACGGTCGCCGGTGTGGCCGGCGTTGCGCCCAGCGATGCGGGCGCGGCATCCGGGCTGGTGAACGCATCCCACCAACTGGGGGGCTCCGTCGGCTTGGCGATGTTGGTGGTGGTGTTCTCCGCTGCTGGCGGCTACAGCCCGGACGCCACGGTCGATCTCGCCCACCGGGTGTCGATGAGCCTGGATGCGAGCGCGGTCCTGCTGGCGCTGGCCTTGCTGGTCGTCATCAGCTGTGTTGTCCAGCGACGCCCCTTGCCAGGTGCTGCCAACGCACTGCCGGCCACCCACTGAACTTGAAAGGACAACCATGAACAAACGTCAACTTGGCCGCAGCGGTCTGGAGGTTTCGGCACTGGGCTTGGGCTGCATGGGTCTGAGCTTCGCCTATGGACCGGCGATGGATCGCGGCGCAGCCGTGCAGTTGATCCGGCAGGCCTTCGACCGAGGGGTGACCTTTTTCGATACGGCCGAGGCTTACGGTGCGCTGAATGAAGAAATGGTGGGTGAAGCGCTGGCGCCGGTGCGCGATCAGGTCGTCATCGCCACCAAGTTCGGATTCAAGGACGGCAATGCCATGGCCGGTGTGGACAGCCGGCCCGAACGCATCCGCGTCGTCGTCGAGAACTCGCTGAAACACTTGCGCACCGACTACATCGACCTGTTGTACCAGCACCGCGTCGATCCCCGGGTACCCATGGAGGATGTGGCGGGTGCGGTCAAGGACCTGATTGCCGAGGGCAAGGTGCGCCACTTCGGCTTGTCCGAGGCCGGGGAGGAGTCGATCCGCCGTGCGCATGCGGTGCAACCCATCGCAGCGTTGCAGAGTGAATATTCGCTGTGGTGGCGTGAGCCCGAGCTGAGCATCCTTCCGTTGTTGGAGGAGCTGGGCATTGGCTTCGTGCCTTTCAGTCCTCTGGGCAAGGGGTTCCTCACGGGCGCAATCACATCGAGCACTGAGTTCGCCAAGGACGACTTCCGCAATGTCGTGCCGCGCTTCAGCGCTGAGGCCCGCCAGGCCAATCAATCCCTGGTTGATGCCCTTGGCGACATCGCGCAAGCCAAGACCGCAACGCCAGCCCAAGTGGCGCTGGCCTGGTTGCTGGCCCAGCGCCCCTGGATCGCCCCCATCCCCGGCACGACGAAGCTGCACCGTCTGGAGGAGAACCTGGCGTCGACCCAGCTGACCTTGAGCCAGGCCGACCTTGAGCGCATCGCCGAGGTGCTCGCGCGCATCCCTGTGCAAGGCGCGCGCTATCCCGCCCAGCTGGCCGCCCGGGTCGGGCGCTGAAACCTAGAACCACCTTTCTGGAACATTCCCCCATGAGCTATCCCGTCAAGAGCTACGCAGCCCAATCCCCGACTGGCCCCCTCGGCCTGTTCCAATTCGACCGCCGCAGCCCGCGCGCTGACGACGTGGTCATCGATATCCTGTATTGCGGCGTCTGCCACTCGGATGTGCACAACGTGCGCAACGACTGGGGCAATGCGAAGTACCCGATGGTGCCGGGCCATGAAATCGTCGGACGCGTGTTGGAGGTTGGTCCCGAAGTCACCCGCTTCAAGGCGGGTGACCGCGTCGGTGTGGGTTGCATGGTCGAGTCCTGCCGCCACTGCGGCGCCTGCGGCAAGGGCTGGGAGCAGTATTGCGAGAACGGGGCGACCTACACCTACAACGGCACGGACCCAGTCGACGGCACGCGCACGCAAGGTGGCTACAGCGAAAAGGTCGTGGTGGCCGAGCATTTCGTGCTGAAGGTGCCGGACGCGCTGGACCTGGCCGGTGCCGCGCCGCTGCTGTGCGCCGGCATCACCACGTACTCGCCGCTGCGCCATTGGAACGTCGTTCCCGGCAGCAAGGTGGGCATTGTCGGCCTGGGCGGTCTCGGCCACATGGGCCTCAAGCTTGCCAAAGCCATGGGCGCGGAGGTCACCCTCTTCAGCCGCTCACCGGGCAAAGAGGCCGATGCGCGCCGTCTGGGTGCGGACCACATCGTCATCTCTACCGACCCGGCCCAAATGGCCGCCGTGGCCGGCCGATTCGACCTCATCATCGACACGGTGCCCTACAAGCACGATGTGAACCCCTATGTGCCTACGCTGGCCTCAGGCGGCACCATCGTCATGGTCGGCTACCTTGGCCCCCTGGAAGACTTCAACACCGGCCCGCTGGTCTTCAGCCGCAAGGGGCTGGCCGGCTCGCTGATTGGCGGCATCGCTGAAACCCAGGAGATGCTGGACTTCTGCGGCCAGCACGGCATCCACTCGGACATTGAAGTCATCCGCATCCAGGACATCAACGAGTCCTACGAGCGCATGCTCCGGTCGGACGTGAAGTACCGCTTCGTGATCGACATGGCTTCGCTCAGGCAAGAGGTGGCGGCATGACCGAAGCAGCCACGACGCCGGTGCTGAAGGTCCTGGTCGTGGGCGCCACCGGCAGCATCGGGCGGCTCGTGGTCGAGCAGGCGCTGGGTCGCGGCCACACGGTACGTGCGCTGGTCCGGGACGCGGCGCGCGCTCGATCACTGCCTGCCGCCGCGCTGCGTGTGGTCGCGGACCTGACCAAGGCGGACACGCTTGTGTCCGCAGTCGCGGACATCGACGCCATCGTTTTCACGCATGGCTCCGACGGCGGTGGAAAGCAGGGGGCCGAGCAGGTGGATTACGGCGCGGTCCGCAACGTCTTGCAGGCCCTGGGCGGCCGCCCTGTGCGCATAGCCCTGATGACATCCATCGGCACCACCAACCGCACCGGTGCCTACAACCGGTCGACGCAAGCGCATGACTGGAAGCGCCGAGGCGAACGCCTGGTGCGAGCCAGCGGCATGCCCTACACCATCGTTCGCCCAGGGTGGTTCGACTACAACGCCGCGGATCAGCATCGCCTGGTTTTCCTGCAGGGCGACAAGCGCCATGCCGGCGACCCCAGCGACGGTGTCGTCGCACGGCTGCAGATCGCGCAGGTCCTGGTGCACAGCCTGACATCCGCGCCAGCCACGGGCAAGACCCTGGAACTGGTGGCCGAGCGCGGTTCGGCCCAAGAGGACCTGGACAGATTGTTTGGCGCGCTGCTGGCCGACCGTCCCAGGGCGCTCGACGCCATCCTCGACGAGGCCAACATGCCGTTGGAGTCTGAGCCTGCACGTGTTCGTGAGGACTACGGCCAAGTGGCCACCGCCTGATCTCATCGGTGGCGCTGGCCCAGCTGGCGCGACCGGACAGCCAAGCAACAAGGAACTACCTTATGAAATCCATCGTCACAGCCGCTGCCATGGCCCTGTCCGTGCTCGACCCGGCGGTTGCCGCCGGCACTGAACTGCAAATCAGCCGTGCAGGCAGCCGGGCCGCCTACATCGCCCCTGAACAGAATTTCACCGGCAAGGTCAGCGTCGAGATGCTGCAGACCCCCAGCGGCGAGGAACGCGCCTCTGCCGGCTCGGTGAGCTTCACGCCCGGGGCGCGCACGGCCTGGCACAGTCATCCGCTCGGTCAGACCCTCATCGTTACCGCAGGCATCGGCCGCATTCAGCGGTGGGGCGGGCCGGTGGAGGAAATTCGCGTCGGCGATGTGGTTCACATTCCTCCCCACGTCAAGCATTGGCATGGCGCCGCGCCGGACAGCGCGATGACCCATATCGCCATCACCGAGATGCTCAATGGCAGCGCTGCCGATTGGATGGAGCAAGTGCCCGAGGAGCAGTATCGCGTCGCGCCGGCCACCGTGGTCAAGGCGGCGGGCGCTCAGCCCAGTCAGGGGCAGACGCTGTTCGGCGACATCGCACCGAAGTTCGCCCAGCTCACCGACGAGGTGCTGTTCGGCGATGTCTGGGCCCGTCCCGGGCTGTCCCGGCGGGATCGCAGCCTGGCGACGGTGAGCGCACTGACCGCCATGTACCGCCCGGAACAGTTGAAGGGGCACCTGGCCCTGGCGCGCCAGAACGGGCTGTCGGAAGCTGAGTTGGTCGAGGTGCTGACGCACCTGGCCTTTTACGCGGGCTGGCCCAACACGGTGACCGCCATCGGTGTGGCGCGCGACGTCTTCTCCCAGCCCAAGCCCTGACACCCATCTGCAACTCGGGAACGCATCATGAGCACGCTCAACGTCAACGGCAAAGTCCACCAGGTCGATATCGACCCCGGCACGCCCATTCTCTGGGTCTTGCGGGACAGCCTGGGCATGACCGGCACCAAGTTCGGCTGCGGTGCGGCCCTGTGTGGCGCCTGCACCGTGCACCTGGACGGCCAGGCGATTCGCGCCTGCGTCACGCCGGTTTCGGCCGTCGCAGGCCGGCGCATCACGACGGTCGAAGCCGTGACTGACGGTCGGGACCGCGTGGGCGCGGCGGTGCATGCGGCCTGGGTGAAGCATGACGTGGCGCAGTGCGGCTATTGCCAGAGTGGTCAGATCATGACGGCCACGGCCTTCCTGGCTTCGCTGCCCAAGGGGCGTTTGCCCACAGCCGAAGAAATTGACTCGGCGATGTCCGGGAACATCTGCCGTTGTGGCACCTATGACCGCATCCGTGCCGCAGTTGCCGATGCCGCCAGGGCCATGGCCTGAAGGAGCCCTCATGCAACCCGAAACCTTCATCGGCGAGCTGCCGCCCGCCTTGCGACAGCTGATCGAGCGCGAAGTCCCCGAGGGTCCGATGCCCAGACGCCAGTTTCTGAAGTTGTCCGGCGCCACCGGTCTGGCACTTGGCGCGTTCCCGGTGCTCGCCACGGCGCAGACAGCCGGTGCTGCGCCCGCGCTGAAGCCGACGCAGCAACCCTCGGCCTTTGTCGAGATTGCACCGGACGGTGGGGTGACCGTGGTGGTCAATCGCCTGGAATTCGGCCAGGGCGTGCAGACCGCGCTGCCGCTGATCCTGGCCGAGGAGCTCGACGCCGACTGGTCGCGCGTGCATAGCCGGCTGGGTGACAGCGCACCGGCCTACGTCGATCCCATCTCGGGACTGCACCTGACCGGCGGCTCTTCGAGCATCCGCAACAGCTACACCCAGTACCGCGAGCTGGGAGCCCGTGCGCGGGCCATGCTCGTGGCTGCAGCGTCCGCCCGCTGGCAGGTGCCGGCGGCGCAGCTGCGCACGCAAGCGGGTCGCGTGCTCGGGCCTGGTGGCCGCAGCGCAGGCTACGGCGAACTGGCTGCGGCCGCGATGACCCAGCCGGTGCCAACCGAGGTGCGTCTGAAGAACCCAGAGGACTTCCGCCTCATCGGGCATGCCACCACGCGCCTGGATGCCCAGGCCAAGAGCAGTGGACGTCAGAGCTTCGGCATTGACGTGCGCCTGCCCGGCATGCTCACGGCGGTCGTGGCCCGGCCGCCTGTTTTCGGCGCGAAGCTTCGCTCGGTGGACGATGCTGCGACAAAGGCCATCAAGGGGGTGAAGGGGGTGTTCCGAATTGCGCTGGACCGGGGTGCAGAGGGCGTGGCGGTGCTTGCCGACGGCTACTGGCCGGCCAAGCAGGGCCGCGATGCGCTGAAACTGGACTGGGACACGACCGGGCCTGAGAAGGTGGACAGCGCGCGCCAGCTCGCGCTGTACCGTGAACTGGCCCGGCAGCCCGGTGCCCGCCACTTCGACGCCGATATGGCGCCGCTGGCCGCTGCGCCCCAGACCCTCGAAGCCGAGTTTGCCTTTCCCTACCTCGCTCATGCGGCCATGGAGCCACTGAACTGCACCGTGCAACTCGCCGATGCCGGTGCCGAGCTGTGGACCGGCTCGCAAATGCCAGGCCTGGACGCCAGCACCGCGGCCCAGGTGCTGGGGCTCAAGCCCGAGCAGGTGCGTATTCATGTGCAGTCCTCGGGCGGCGGGTTCGGCCGGCGCGCCATGGGCAATCGCGACTATGTGGTCGACGCGTGCCGCATCGCCCAAGCTGCGCGCCAGGCAGGGCATGCAGCGCCGATCCGGCTGGTCTGGAGCCGCGAGGACGACATGAAAGGTGGGTTTTACCGGCCGATGCACCTGCACCGCGCGCGCATCGGTTTCGATGAGCGGGGCAGGGTGCTGGCTTGGGATCACGTGATCGTCGCCCAATCCATCACCGACGGCACGATGTTCGGCAACTTCATGATCAAGGGCGGCATCGATCGAACGGCTGTCGAAGGCATGCGCGATCCCTATCCGTTGCCCATGCGGCTGACGGTGCATCACCCGAAGCTCAATGTGCCCGTGCACTGGTGGCGCAGCGTCGGCAGCACGCATACCGCCTTCGTGATGGAGACCCTGATCGACGAGATTGCCCGTCGAACGAAGCAGGACCCCGTGGCCTACCGACTGACCCTGTGGGGTGAGCAGAACGCCCGACACCGCGCTGCCCTGCAGCTGGCTGTGGACAAGAGCGGCTATGGCAAGCGAGCCTTGCCCGAGGGGCGGGCTTGGGGCGTGGCGGTTCACCAGGCCTTCGGCTCGGTGGTGGCCTATGTCGTCGAGGCCTCTGTCGCTGAGGGAGGTCCGGTGCTGCACCGGGTGACCGCGGGGGTGCACTGCAACCTCGCGGTGAATCCGCGCACCGTTGAAGCCCAGGTTCAGGGGGCGGCCATGATGGGCCTGTCCATGTGCCTGCCGGGCTCGGCCATCACGCTCAAGGACGGCGTCGTCGAGCAAAGCAATTTTGGCGACTACACGGTCGCGCGCATGACCGACGCCCCGTCGTTCGACGTGCACATCGTCCCCAGCGCCGACGCGCCGACCGGCATGGGCGAACCCGGCCTGCCGCCCCTGGCGCCAGCCTTTGCGAACGCCATCGCACGCCTGACCGGCCAGCCCTTGAGAGAACTTCCGTTCCGCCTGGCCTAAGCGCCCAGCATCCCTCAGCCCATTGACATTCAGAAGGAGCAAATGATGAACAAGGACATCGTGGTCGTGATTGGAGCCGGCTACATCGGCCAGGCTATCGCCCGCCGGGTCGGTGCCGGCAAGCATCTGCTGGTGGCCAACCATACGCAAGCGGCCTCTGATGCTGCGGCAGAGGTGCTGGCCGACGCCGGCTTCGACGTCAGCACCAGCGTGGTCGACATCTCTCAGCGTGCTTCTGTAGAAGCCCTGGTCGCGAAGGCCCAGGAACTGGGGCCGATTACCGGCCTCATCCAGGCGGCAGGTCTGTCGCCGTCCCAGGCACCCATTGAGGCCATCCTGAAAGTCGACCTGTACGGCAACGCTGTGGTGCTGGAGTGCTTCGGCGCAGTGATGGCGCGTGGCGGTTCGGGCGTTGTGATTGCTTCGCAGTCCGGCCACCGGTTGCCTGCGCTGAGTCCCGAGCAAGACCATCAACTGGCCATGACGCCGACCGAAGAGCTGCTGCAACTTCCCATGCTGCAACCGGGACAAGTCAAGGACACCCTGCATGCCTATCAGCTCTCCAAGCGCGGCAACTCCTTGCGCGTGATGGCCGAGGCCGTGCGGTGGGGCCAGCGCGGCGCCCGCATCAACACCATCAGCCCCGGCATCGTGATGACCCCGCTGGCACGCGACGAACTGACCGGCCCGCGTGGCGCCGGCTACCGTCGCATGATCGAGGCGTGCGCGGTCGGACGGGCGGGAACGCCTGACGAAATCGGCAATGTGGCCGCCCTGCTGATGGGGCCGGACGGGGGCTTCATCACCGGCAGCGACATCTTGATGGATGGCGGCGTGACGGCGGCCTACAAGTTCGGCTCGCTCGCGCCAGTAGCTGGCGACCGGACCTGATCCCGATGTTCACGATCACGGCCAATAGGTGCGCCACAGCGGCCGGGACAATGCTGCTGTCCGTTGCGATGGCCTCTGCTGCCTCTCTCGACTCGGTGCCGCGCGAACACGTCAATAGCATCGGAATGCGCTTCATACGTATCCCAGCCGGCAGCTTCGAAATGGGCGCCGCCAACGATGACCACGAAGCGGGAGCCAACGAGAAGCCACGGCACTCTGTCACCATCAGCCAGGACTTCTATCTCGGCCAATTCGAGGTGACGCAAGCCCAATGGGAGGCGGTTATGGGCAGCAGCTCATTCGCGCAGGATCGCTCCAATCCGTTCTATGACCTTCCGGGGATGGCGGCTCGTTTGAATCACCCGCAGAACCCTGCCACGGTGTCCTGGAACGACGCCCAGCAATTCATCCAGCGACTGAACCAGCGAGAAAGCCACGCCCGTTACCGTCTGCCCACGGAAGCCGAATGGGAGTACGCGGCGCGAGCCGGCACCAGCTCTGCTTATTCGTTCGGCGACGATCCGCGCCAGCTCTGGCGCCATGCGTGGTACGGCGAGAACTTCGCCACCGGCTCCACGCACGCCGTGGGTCAGAAGCTGCCCAACCCATGGGGTCTCTACGACGTCCACGGCAACGTGTGGGAGTGGGTTCAGGACTGGTATGCCGAGCGCTATTCCGCCGCCGCAGTGACCGATCCTGGCGGCCCGACCTCAGGCAGCAGCAAGGTGGTACGTGGAGGTAGTTGGCACGAAACCTCTGGTAGCTGGCGCACCTCGTTTCGCAAGCCCTACGCGCCTACCTACCGCGGCATCAGCATCGGCTTTCGCCTGGCAATGAACTTGGAACGATGACCCGCGCCGTTGTACCCGTGCAGTCCTCTTCGTTGACAAGCCTGAACCACTCACCCGAGACCACACCCCATGTTAATTGGTGCCGTCCGCGTCGCACTCAGACGCCCCTACACCTTCGCCGTGATGGCGCTGTTGCTGCTCATCATCGGCCCGCTGGTGGCCCTGCGTACGCCGACCGACATCTTCCCGGAGATTCGGATTCCGGTGATTGCGGTGGCCTGGCAATACACAGGCCTGTCGCCCGACCAGATGTCGGGGCGCGTCTCGGCGCCGTTCCAGCGCATTCTGACCACCTCGGTGAATGACATCGAGCACATCGAGGCCAGCACTTACCAGGGCGTTGGCGTCGTCAAGATCTTCTTCCAACCGGGGGTCAACATTGCCACCGCCAACGCGCAGGTGACGGCGGCTTCCCAGGTCGCGCTGCGCTTGATGCCTGCGGGCATCCAGCCGCCCGTCATCCTGAACTACAACGCGGCCACGGTGCCCATCCTCCAGGTGGCGCTGTCTGGTGAGGGCTTGTCGGAGCAGCAACTGTTCGATCTGGGCATGAACACGGTGCGAACGCCCCTGGTCACGGTACCCGGCGCAGCCATTCCCCTGCCTTATGGCGGTAAGCAGCGCCAAGTCCAGATCGACGTGGACCCGGCTGCGCTTCAGGCACGAGGACTGTCTGCACAGGATATTGCAGCCGCGCTGGCTGCCCAGAACGTGCTGACGCCCATCGGCACGCAGAAAATTGGCAGCCTGGAATACCCCATCCAGCTCAACAGTGCGCCATCGGCCATTGCCGACATCGGGCGCATTCCGGTGAAGGTCGTCAACGGGACGACCATCCTGCTGAGTGATGTCGCCCAGGTTCGTGACGGCAATGCGCCGCAAACCAACATCGTTCATGTGGATGGCGGTCGCTCGGTGCTGATGTCGGTGCTCAAGAACGGATCGACCTCTACGCTGGCCATCGTTGACGGCGTGCGAGAGAAGCTGGATCAGATGCGTGCTGCGCTGCCGGAGGCACTCAAGGTGCTGCCCATCAATGACCAGTCCATCTTTGTTCGCGCCGCCGTCAAGGGCGTCGCGCTGGAAGGTGCAATTGCGGCCGTCCTCACGAGCGTGATGATCCTGCTTTTCCTGGGGAGCTGGCGCCCCACGCTCATCATCGCGGTGTCCATTCCTCTGTCCATCCTGGGCGCCATCATCGCCTTGTCAGTGTTGGGGCAGACACTCAACCTCATGACCTTGGGCGGTCTGGCGCTGGCCGTGGGCATCCTGGTGGACGACGCCACGGTGACCATCGAGAACATCAGCTGGCATCTGGAGCAAGGCAAGGATGTCGAGACGGCCATCCTGGACGGCGCGCGGCAGATCGTGGTGCCGGCACTCGTCTCGCTGCTGTGCATCTGTATCGTGCTGGTGCCGATGTTCTTCCTGGATGGCGTTTCTCGCTTCCTTTTCGTCCCGATGGCCATGGCCGTGATGTTGGCCATGGTGTGTTCGTTCATCCTGTCGCGCACCCTGGTGCCGACCCTGGCCAAGTACCTGCTGCGCCCGCACGAGGCGCACGCGAGCAACGGTACGTCGCGCAACCCCTTGGTCCGCTTCCAGAAGAAGTTCGAAGCCGGGTTCGAAGGCGTTCGAGGCCGCTACCGTGTCCTGCTGGAAGCGGCCATGGCTCGCCGCGGCCGCTTCCTGCTCGGCTTCTCAGCAACCGTCCTGGCCTCGTTTGGCTTGCTGCCTTTCATTGGAAGCAACTTCTTCCCTTCGGTGGATTCCGGCCAAATCCTGATGCACGCCCGGGTTCCGGTTGGCACACGCATCGAGGAGACCGCCACCCGATTCGCAGAGATTGAGCGCGCCATCCGCAAGGTGATTCCGGCCGCAGAGATTGAGACCTTGGTGGACAACATCGGTCTTCCACCCAGCAATATCAACCTGACCTACAACAGCACGGGTGTCTCCGGATCGCATGATGGCGACTTTCAGATTGCCCTGCGCGAGGGCCACAAGCCCACGGCGGACTACGTCAGAGAACTGCGAAAAGTGCTGCCGGATGCATTCCCGGACAGCCAGTTCTGGTTCCCGCCGGCAGACATCGTCAGCCAGATTCTGAACTTTGGCGCCCCGGCGCCCATCGACATCCAGGTTCGCGGTCGTGACCTGGATGCCAACTTCCAGTTCGCGCAGCGTCTGGCGGCTCGCCTGCGCAGTGTCTCCGGCGTCGTGGATGTGCGTATCCAGCAGTCCAACACGGCCCCGGTGTTCAACGTGGCGCTGGATCGCGCACAGGCCCAGCAACTCGGCTTGACGGCGCGAGACGTCACCAACAGTCTCGTGGTCAACCTGGCCGGTAGCAGCCAGGTTGCACCCACGTTCTGGCTCAACCCTGCCAACGGCATCAGTTATCCCATCGTGATGCAGACGCCCCAGCACGAACTCGACTCGTTGGCAGCCTTGCAGAATCTGCCGGTCGGCAACGGCAGTGCCACGGGCTCGGCAACCTTGGGGGGTGTCGCAAGTTTCGAGCGAGGCATGGGAAGCACAGTCATCAGCCACCATGACGTTCAGCCCATGGTCCAGGTCCATGCCGCGGCGCAGGGACGCGACCTGGGCGCGGTGGCGGCAGACATCCGCGCCGTGCTGACCGAGTTGCACGGTGATCTGCCCAAGGGAGCCACGGTTCAGCTGATGGGCCAGGTGCAAACCATGGACCGTGCCTTCACCGGGCTTTTTGTCGGCATTGCTGGGGCCGTACTGCTGATCTACCTGCTGGTGGTGGTGAACTTCCAGTCTTGGCGGGACCCCGCAGTCATCATCTCCGCATTGCCCGCCGCACTGGCTGGCATTGTCTGGATGCTGTTTGCCAGCCAGACGACCCTGTCGGTTCCCGCGCTGACCGGCGCCATCATGTGCATGGGCGTGGCAACGGCCAACAGCGTGTTGGTGGTGAGCTTTGCGCGTGAGCGCCTGACCGAACTTGGAGACGCCACTGCCGCCGCGCTTGAGGCGGGCTCTATGCGTTTCCGCCCCGTGCTGATGACGGCGCTGGCCATGGTCATCGGCATGCTTCCCATGGCCCTGGGCCTGGGTGAGGGCGGCGAGCAGAACGCGCCCCTCGGCCGGGCGGTCGTGGGGGGGCTGATCACCGCGACGGTGGCCACCCTGGTCTTCGTCCCCGTGCTCTTCAGTCTCGTGCATGCCCGTGACAAACGCGCGGCCAATGAATCTTCGTCTGCCGATCCCTTCAACGCATCTACGGAGCAAAGCGCTCATGCCTAATTCGATGAAATCCCTCCGGGCTCGAGCTCGGGCCCGGGCTCCGGTCCTGGTGGTCGTACTCGCTGCTGCTGGCGTCATCGCCGTCGGGCTCATCTCCCGACGCACGCAGGCCCAGGAACTACAGGCCCTGGCCGTGGCCCAGGCCGTTCCGGCCGTAAAGACTGTGGCCCCAACGTCGCTGGCTGCTGCCGAAATGGAATTGCCTGCGCGCATTGAGGCATGGGCGCGTGCTCCGCTCAACGCAAGAGTCAGTGGCTATCTGAAGGCCTGGCACGCCGACATCGGAGCCAAGGTCAAGGCCGGGCAACTGTTGGGTGAGATCGAGACGCCGGAACTGGACCAGCAACTCTCGCAAGCGCGCTCGGAACTGACCACCGCGCGCAGCAACGCTGCCCTGGCCGCAAGTACCGCCCAGCGCTGGCAGGCATTGCTGGGCAGTGATTCGGTCTCGCGCCAGGAGGTCGACGAGAAGGTGAGCGACCTCGCGGCCAAGGAGTCCCTGGCCAAAGGTCTGCAGGCCAACGTGGACCGCGTCCAGGCGACAAAGCAGTACGCTCGACTGGTCGCGCCATTCGACGGCGTCGTGACGGCGCGCAACACCGACATTGGCGCGCTGGTGACCGCGGGATCGGCACCCGGACAGGAACTCTTCGTCGTCTCCGACATCCGTCGCCTGCGCATCTATGTGACCGTGCCGCAGCGGCAAGTCCCTCGCATCCGGCTTGGCAGCGAGGCGATTCTCGCGGTGCCCGAACGCCCAGGCCAGCTCTTCAAGGCGCGTGTGGAATCGCGAGCCCAGGCCATTCAGGCAGGAACGGGAGGCATGCTGGTGCAACTGGTGGTGGACAACGCCGCCGGCGAACTGCTGCCGGGCTCCTTCGCGACCGTCAAATTCCCGCAGGCAGGCAATGCAGGCCGCCTCGGCGTTCCACCCGGCGCTCTGATCTACGGCAAGGATGGGGTTCGCGTCGCGCTCCTGCAAGGTGACAGGGCCGTCATCAAGCCGGTGAGCATCTCCAGAGACCTCGGCTCCGTGGTCGAACTGGGTGGAGGCATCGCGCCATCGGACCGCGTCATCGACAGTCCGCCCGATGGGCTGAGAAGCGGTGATCGGGTACGCGTCACCAGCGATACGAGCAAGGCATCGTCATGAGCCTCGTCAAGAATCGAGGGGCGCGAGCCTGGCTGCTTTCCCCCATCGCCCTGGCGCTGATCGCGTGCGCGCAAGTTGCGCCGGTCGCGCCACCCAGGGTCGAGGTGCCGCCGGCTTACAAGGGAGCGGCGACACCGGCTTCGCGTGACGAGTCGAGGATTTCCCTGAACTGGTGGGAACTCTACGGTGACGAGGAGCTGAATCGGCACCAGGCGGAGCTGCTTGAGCGCAGCCCGGACCTTGCCAGCGCGCTGGCACGCCATGAGCAAGCGCAAGCAGCGATGAGTGCCGTTCGTTCGACCCAAGCGCCGACGGTAGGTGTTGGCCTGGGGGCGCAGCGACTGCGGCAAAGCGAACTCAGGCCCCTGCGTGTACTGGGGCCGAACTCGCCGGATCGGTACAACAGCGCCACGGCGGAGCTGGACCTTTCCTATGAAGTCGACCTCTGGGGGCGGGTCAGGCAGCGTGTGGCCGCCGGAGAGGCCGAACTGCGCGCAGCCGATGCCGATCTTCAGGGGGCACGCCTCTCACTTCAGGCGCAGTTGGCTGACAGCTGGCTGGCACTTCGTGGAGCCGACGCCGAGCTAAGCCTGCTGCGCGAGACTTTGACGAGTTACGAGCGCGCTGTCGAACTGCTCGACGCCCGCCATCGCCAAGGAATTTCATCGGGGCTTGACCTAGCGCGCGCGCAAGGCCAGGCGGACGCAACGCGTTCACAGTTGAAGCAGGCGCAGGCGCGTCGAGCGGTGCTGGAGCATTCCGTGGCTGCCCTGATCGGTGCCAACGCCTCGACCTTCAGTGTTGCGCCGCGCGTCGTGAAGTTCACTACCCCTGCCATCCCGGTGGGCTTGCCATCGGAACTGCTGGAGCGGCGCCCCGACATTCGAGCCGCAAAAGAGCGCGTCAGTGCAGCGGCCGCGTCTGTGGGAGTGGCCAAGGCGGCCTTCTTCCCGGCCCTGACGCTGGGGGCCCAGGGCGGCTTCCAAAGCAGCGATTTCAGTCGCTTCATCGAAGCGCCCAACTTGTTCTGGGCCATTGGTCCGAGCTTGGCGGTGACCTTGTTCGATGGTGGCCGACGCAAGGCCGAGCAAGCGCGCACCGAGGCCGTCTTGGACGAAGCGGGCCAGCGCTACCGGGGCGTGGTGCTGGGCGCATTCCAGCAGGTTGAAGACCAACTCGCCTTATTGAACAACTACGCCGACGCCGCCGCCAGCGAACAAGCCGCAGCGGCGAGTGCGAACCGAGCTTTGGAAATGGCGGAGAGCCGCTACCGCGGTGGTGCCGCCAACTATCTTGACGTGCTGACTGCGCAGACTGCCCAGCTCCTCGCGCGGCGAGCCGAGTTGGACTTGCTCACCCGCCAGCGCCGCGCATCTGTGCAGCTCATTCGGGCTTTGGGGGGCGGGTGGTCTCCGGGCGCCGAGGCGTAACGACAACTTCGTCGTTGAGCTGAAATCTGGTGCTTGAGGCTAATAGGTGCTCGCCCTCGCTTGCGTCATTAGCCAGACGCCATCACGCAGTTCGAGGTCGATGTCCAGCTGCAGCGGCCAAGTTCCTCGCGCCCCCCAAATTGTTGAATCACGAGCAAAACTGAGCCACTGAAGGGCGGGGGTGCGGACGAATTCTTGGACTACCTTCAGGTAGTAGTTCATGTATTCATACGAGGATCGGCTGCGAGCCGTGCAGCTCTACATCAAGTTGGGCAAACGTATTGGGTTGACCATTCGCCAGCTCGGCTATCCAACGAAGAACGCGCTCAGGAACTGGTACCGCGAATTCGAGACGAGCCAAGACTTGCGCGCAGGTTACGCACGTCGGCCCAGGTACTCCGAGGCGGACAAACGCCGGGCAGTGGAGCATTACCTTGAGCACGGCCGCTGCATCGCGCTGACGATCAAGGCGCTCGGCTATTCCTCAAGGGCAATGTTGTCTGCGTGGCTTCAAGAGCTCCATCCGCAGGATGGCGTGCGTGTCGTTAGCCGATCCCCGGAGCTGCCCCCCGAAGCCAAGCAGTCTGCGGTGATTGCCTTGTGCACACGCCACTCCAGCGCGCAGACTGTCGCCAACGAGGTTGGCGTGTGTCGTGGCTCGCTGTAAAGTGGAAGAATCAACTGCTCGGCCGCGACGTATCCGCATCGATGAAGCGCAAGCAAGACGCCCCCGCAAGCTCCGATCAAGCAGCCTTGGAACAACAGCTAGAAGCGCTGCGACAGGACGTCAGGCGGTTGCAGCTCGAGAAGGACCTGCTGAAGAAGGCGAACGAACTCCTAAAAAAAGAACTGGGCATCGACCAGCAGGACCTGACGAATCGGGAGAAGACACTGTTGGTTGATGCCCTGAAGGCCACTTACTCGGTGACGGACCTGCTCTGCGAGCTCAAGCTGCCACGCAGTTCCTATTTCTACCATCGGGCCCGACTTCAAGTGGCCGAGAAGTATGCCGACGTGCGCAAGGCCATGACCGACATCTTTGAGCGCAACTACAGGTGCTACGGCTCCCGGCGGATACACGCCTCGCTGGCCGACCGGTCGATGACCGTGTCTGAGAAGGTTGTGCGGCGCCTGATGAAGGAAGAATGCCTGGTTGCCGCAACAAGTAAGCGTCGTCGGTACGGCTCGTACATGGGTGAGATCAGCCCCGCGCCGGACAATCTCCTCAACCGAGATTTCAGCGCCAGTGCACCGAACGAGAAGTGGCTCACCGACATTACGGAATTCCATATCCCGGCCGGCAAGGTCTACTTGTCGCCCATGATCGATTGCTTCGATGGCATGGTCGTGAGCTGGTCAATCGGCACTCGACCAAATGCCGAGCTGGTCAACACGATGCTGGATTCGGCCATCGACAAGATTGCTACCAGCAGCTCCAGGCCCGTGGTGCATTCGGACCGCGGTGCCCACTATCGCTGGCCGGGCTGGCTATCGCGGATTACCGACGCCAAGATGATTCGATCCATGTCGCGCAAAGGGTGTTCGCCTGACAACGCTGCATGTGAGGGCTTCTTCGGCCGCTTGAAGATCGAGATGTTCTTCTCTCGCGACTGGCTGCACACGACCATCGACGAGTTCATCGCCTGCTTGGACACATACATCCGGTGGTACAACGAGGCGCGGATCAAAGTCTCCCTTGGTGCTCGCAGCCCTGTCGAGCATCGCCAAAGCCTGGGAATCGCCGTTTAACCAGTCCAAGTTTTCTGCCGCACCCCCCACATCGAGCGAGGACTGCGCTCGGTCGGCCTCTGACATCCTGATCCTCGGACGGCGCGAAAAACACCAGTGCGCCGAGCACACCCGCGGCTGTTACAGGTTTCGACAGACCTTATTCAAACGCTGCATGTCGGGCGGGCAAAAATCAGCGCATTCGACAGGTCTTGAGGCCTTCAAAACTGTTGCGCCTTACCTGGGAAGAGTCCGACAGACCTTATTCCAACCGATCACCAGTCAAAAGCCCCCAGCACCTCACTCCACCGTGACGCTCTTGGCCAGGTTGCGGGGCTTGTCGACGTCGGTGCCCTTGGCGCAGGCCGTGTGATACGCCAGCAACTGCAGCGGCACAACGTGCAAGATCGCTGACAAGGCACCGTAGTGCTCGGGCAGGCGGATCACGTGGATGCCGGGCTCGGCCTGGATCTGCGTGTCGGCGTCGGCGCACACATAGAGCTCACCGCCGCGGGCCTTCACTTCCTGCATGTTGCTCTTGAGCTTTTCCAGCAGGGCGTCGTGGGGGGCCACCACCACCACGGGCATCTCGGCGGTCACCAGGGCCAGGGGGCCGTGCTTGAGTTCACCGGCCGGGTAGGCCTCGGCGTGGATGTAGCTGATCTCTTTCAGCTTCAGCGCGCCTTCGAGGGCGATGGGGTAATGCAGGCCGCGGCCCAGGAACAGGGCGTTGTCCTTGCGGGCAAAGGACTCGGCCCAGGCGATCACCTGGGGCTCCAGCGCCAGCACGCTTTGCAGCGCGGCGGGCAGGTGGCGCATGGCCTTGAGGTGGCCAGCTTCGGCCTCGGCGCTCAGGTGGCCGCGCAGCTTGGCCAGGGTCAGCGTGAGCAGGAACAGCGCCGCCAGCTGGGTGGTGAAAGCCTTGGTCGAGGCCACGCCAATTTCCACACCGGCGCGGGTCACGTAGGCCAGCTTGCACTCGCGCACCATGGCACTGGTGCTGACGTTGCAGATGGTCAGCGTCTGCTCCATGCCCAGGCTGCGAGCGTGCTTGAGTGCGGCGATGGTGTCGGCCGTTTCGCCCGACTGGCTGATGGTCACGATCAGGGTGCGCGCATCGGGCACGCTGTCGCGGTAGCGGTACTCGCTGGCGATCTCCACCTGCGTGGGGATCTTCGCGATGGACTCCAGCCAGTACTTCGCGGCCGAGCCCGAGTAGTAGCTGGTGCCGCAGGCCAGGATCAGCACGCGGTCGATCTGGCCGAACACGGCCTCGGCCTGCTCGCCAAACAGCGTGGGCGTGATGGCCTCGACGCCTTCCAGCGTGTCGGCAATGGCGCGCGGCTGCTCGAAGATTTCCTTCTGCATGTAGTGGCGATAGGGGCCCAGCTCGACGGCGCCGCTGTGCGCGGTCACGGTGCGCACGGGGCGCTCTTCAGGGCTCACGCGCTGGTGGACTTCGCTGCCGGCGGCCTTGTGCTCGATCCAGTGGCGGCCCGGCTGCAGGTCGACCACGTCGCCCTCTTCCAGGTAGACGATCTGGTCGGTCACACCGGCCAGGGCCATGGCATCGGAGGCCAGGAAGCGCTCGCTGGCGTCCACGCCGCCCACGCCCATGATCAGGGGCGAGCCCTGGCGTGCGCCGATCACGCGCTGGGGTTCATCGCGGTGGAACACGGCAATGGCGTAGGCGCCCGTGAGGCGCGAGGTGGCGGCCTTGACGGCGGCAAACAGGTCGCCGTCGTAGAGGTGGTCGACCAGGTGGGCGATCACCTCGGTGTCGGTCTGGCTCAGGAACACGTAGCCCTTGGCCTGCAGTTCGGCGCGCAGTTGCTCGTGGTTCTCGATGATGCCGTTGTGGACCAGGGCGACGCGGCCCGGCTTGGCCGTGGCGGCATCGGCACCCGGGCCGTGGGAGAAGTGCGGGTGGGCGTTGTGCACGGCGGGCGCGCCGTGGGTGGCCCAGCGGGTGTGGGCGATGCCCAGGGTGCTGGCAATGCCTTCTTCGGCGGCCTGGCCGTTGAGCTCGGCAACGCGCTGGGTGCTGCGCGAACGGCGCAGGGCCCCGTCTTGCAGCACGGCCACGCCGCAGGAGTCGTAACCGCGGTATTCCAGGCGCTTGAGGCCTTCAACGAGGACGGGAACGATGTTGCGCGAACCGACCGCGCCGACGATGCCACACATGCTGCTTCTCCTGAAACCTTGAGCGATGGCAGGATGCTAGCCACGTCAGCGAGAAATGTTCATCCTTTATTGGGTGACTTTTGCACGATTCACCCAACACCACCCATACATGGGTGACTTTCATCACCAATCCCATTCATTTGAATTATTCTTCCACGCATGAGCACCCTGGAACTCGACGACATCGACCTGCGCCTGCTGGACCTGTTGCAGGCAGACGCCAGCCTGTCCAACCAGGCGCTGTCGGAGCGCGCCGGCCTCTCGGCCGCGACCTGTCACCGGCGCGTCAAGCGCCTGCGCGACACGGGGGTGATCGAGTCCGTGGTGGCCATCGTCTCACCGCAGAAACTGGCCGAGGCCTGCGGCTGGGGCTTGAGCGCCCTGGTCGAGGTCAGCCTCGATGTGCAGACCAGCGAGGCGCTCGACGCCTTCGAAGCCCGCGCCGCGGCCGAGCCCGCGGTGCAGCAGTGCTGGCGGGTGTCGCCCGGCCCGGATTTCGTGATCGTGGCCCAGGTGGCCGACATGCCCGCCTACCTCGAACTGGCCAGGCGCCTCTTCAACCAGGACGGCCAGGTGCGCAATGTGCGCGCCTTCTTCGCCACCAAACGCGCCAAGTTCGGCACGCAGTTGCCACTGCCAACGGCCAGCGCGAAGCGCACGCCCACCTGAGCGTCACCGCTGAGGGGCGGGCTCGGGTGCAAGCGGGTCGACCAGGCGGGTTTCTGTGCGCAGGTTCAGCGGCTTGCCGTCCAGCAGATGCTGGCGGACCTGTTCTGCCGCACGGGCCAGTTGCTGGGCTCGGGCCGTGTCGACCGGGCGCCCACCCAGAGGGCCTTCTTTGTCCAGCGCGGGCAGGGCCTTGAGCAACTCTTCGTCCGACATGCGGGCGAGTTCGTCCACCGTGGGCTTGTGGTCGGCCGCTGTGCGAGCCGGTGCACGCGCCAAGGCTTCGGTCTGGGGTGGCTGGCGGGCCGCGGCATCGGCCGCAACATCGGCCGCGCCAGGGCGGCCGGCGTCCGGCAGAGCGGCGTACTGGTCGGACAAGGCCTGATCGATCTGGTTCTGAGCGGCCAGGTGCGCGGCCAGAAAGCCGACCACGCCAACCACCACCACCGAGGCCACGCCCCCCACCACCATCACCCGGCGCGGCAGCTGCCACCAACGGGTTTCGGGCATCACGCGGGGGGTGAGCCAGTCCATGTCGACGCGGGTGTTGGGGCCGGTATCGGGCTCGTCGTCCACCGCGTTGTCGAAGCGGGGCTGCGGGCGCGAAGGGGTCAGGCTGGCGTCGTAGTGGCTGCGCAGAACGGGATCGATCAGGATCTCGTAGGCCGCATTCAGGGCGGCCATGTCGGAGTGGGCCGCGTCGTCCGGACCGGTGCTGCCACCCAGGCGATCGGGGTGCAGCTTGGCGGCCAATGCACGGTAAGCCGCCCGGATCACCTCCGCGGGGGCATCGTTCGACACCTTCAGTCGTTGGTAGTGGTTCACGGGTCGAGGGATCCTGCGTTTTTTTGACGGCCGATGCCTGTCATGTTAGCGGTTCGCCCCGGCCCGGCCACCCGGAGCGGCCCTCAGCGCTTGGCTTTCTGGGGGCGATTCCAGCCCGCCAGGCTGACCTGCTTGGCACGCGCCACGGTGAGCTGACCTGCCGGAGCGTCCTTCGCAATGGTGCTGCCACCGCCAATGGTGGCGCCATCCCCCAGCTGGATGGGCGCGATCAGCACGCAGTTGGAGCCCACGTGCACGTCGTTGCCGATCACGGTGCGGTGCTTGTTGGCACCGTCGTAGTTGGCCGTGATGCTGCCGGCGCCGTAGTTGACGCGCTCGCCCACGGTGGCATCACCCAGGTAGGCCAGGTGGTTGGCCTTGGCTCCCTTGGCCAGCGTGCTGTTCTTCACCTCGACAAAGTTGCCGATGTGGACCTCGTCGCCCAACTCGGCGCCGGGGCGCAGGCGGGCAAAGGGGCCGATCAGCGCGCCCGCACCCACGGTCGCACCCTGGGTGTCGCCATCGATGTGGGTGAAGGGGTGGATGACGGTGCCCGCGCCGATGGTGGCGTTGCGGATCACGCAGTTGGCGCCGATCTGCACGCCATCGGCCAGGGTCACCTTGCCTTCGAAGACGCAGTTGACGTCGATGTCGACGTCGGCGCCGCACTGCAGGCTGCCGCGCAGATCGAAGCGGGCCGGATCGGCCAGGCGCACGCCCTGCTCCATCAGGCGATTCGCCTGGGCACGCTGGTGGCGGCGCTCCAGTTCGGCCAGCTGAGCGGGGCTGTTGACGCCCAGCACCTCGACCTCGTCCTTGGGTTGGGCGGCCACGACCTTCACGCCATCGGCCTGGGCCATGGCGACCACGTCGGTCAGGTAGTACTCGCCTTGGGCGTTGCGGTTGTCCAGGCGGGCCAGCCACTGCTTGAGGCGGGCCGTGGGCGCGGCCATCATGCCGGTGTAGACCTCGCGGATGTCGCGCTGCGCGGGCGAGGCATCCTTGTGCTCGACGATGGCCAGCACCTGCTCGCCCGAGGCGTCGCGCACGATGCGGCCGTAGCCGGTGGCGTCGGCCAGGGTGATGGTCAGCAGGGCCAGGTGCTCGCCCGCACAGGCGTCGACCAGAGCCTGGGCGGTGCTGGCTTCGATCAGGGGCGTGTCGCCATTGAGGATGAGGGTGGTGCCGCCTTCGGGCAGCACGGGCACGGCCTGCTGCACGGCGTGGCCCGTGCCCAGTTGGGGCTCCTGGCGCACGAAACGCAGCGGTGCCTGGGCAAAGGCCGCTGTCATGCTGCTTTCCACCAGTTCGGCGCCGTGGCCGGTGACCACGACCTGCTGATCCGCCTGCAGGCTGGCGGTGGTGCCGATCACATGCGCCAGCATCGGACGCCCGGCCAGCTTGTGCAGCACCTTGGGGCGCGAAGACTTCATGCGGGTGCCTTTGCCCGCGGCCATGATGACGATGGAAAGCGACATGGTGTGTTTATCGTTGGGATTCGGGAAGTGTGGCGGGCGCGACCGGCTCGGGGGCATCGGCCTCGGCACCGTCGAGCGAGACGGTCACGGTGCGGCGGCTGCCCGGCGCCTGAGGGAAGCCCTGCAGGGCCGCACGGAACAGGGGGGCCCACAGGGCCGGATCGGCGGCGCCCATGCGATCGGCGCTCGCGCGGCTTTCATAGAGCAGCTGCTTGCTGCGCGCATCGCGGACCAGCACGCTGGCCTGCATCTGCACCCAGGGGGGCTCGGCGCTCATGGCCAGGCCCATGCCGCCCATGCCCCACCAGCCGCCCTGAATGGCGTAGGCCGGGTAGACCCAGCGTGGGGGCTCGCCCTTCTTGCGCGAGGGCACCAGCACCGGCGCGGCCGCATAGGGCTGGAAGAAGGGGTCGGGCCGCACGCGACGGTCCACCTGCACCTGCAGGCCCAGCTGCACCGTGTAGGCCGCCTGCTCGGGTGAAGCCGCGAGGCTGAAACCTTCGGCGGCCAGCGCCGGTTGCGCGGCGGCTTCCAGTTCGGCCTGGCGTGCGGGCTCGCTGTCCTGCGAGGGCAGGCGTTCGAACACATAGGGTCCGGCCTGCCGCCCCGCCGGCCATTCGCCAAAGGTCGCGACCTCGGTGCGCACATCGCGCAGGCTGGCGCAACCGCTCAGCCCCACCCCGCACAGCGTCAGCCAGCAGACCATCCACAGGCCACGGCGCACGGCAGGGTGCAGGCTCATGGCTCAGGCCTCCTGGCCAGCCTTGCGGATGGGGATCACCGACAGCGGCACCCCGATCTCGGCGGGCAGGCCATCGGTGGGGGTGCCGCAGCCCTCGTCCTCGTCAAAGGCGATGTCGCCCCCAGGCACCGGGGCCCCGGTGGCGCGGACCGTCTCGAAGGGGTAGAGCTGGCGGTCCATCAAATGCGAAGGCACCACATTCGCCAGGGCGGTGAACATGTTGTCGACCCGACCGGGGAATTTGCGGTCCCAGCCCTGGATCATCTCCTTCATGGCCTGGCGCTGCAGGCCGTCCTGGCTGCCGCAGAGGTTGCAGGGGATGATGGGGAACTCGCGGTGGGCGGCGAAGCGCTCGATGTCCTGCTCACGGCAATAGGCCATGGGGCGGATCACGGTGTGCTCGCCGTTGTCGGTGACCATCTTGGCCGGCATGCCCTTCAAGCGCGAGTTGAAGAACATGTTCATCAACAAGGTCTCCAGGATGTCGTCGCGGTGGTGGCCCAGGGCGATCTTGGTGCAGCCCAGCTCCTTGGCCACGCGGTAGAGGATGCCGCGGCGCAGGCGCGAGCACAGGCTGCAGGTGGTCTTGCCCTCGGGGATGACCTTCTTGACCACGCTGTAGGTGTCCTGTTCCTCGATGCGGAAGGGCACGCCCACCTTGGTGAGGTACTCGGGCAGCACGTGCTCGGGGAAGCCGGGCTGCTTCTGATCGAGGTTGACGGCCACCAGCTCGAACTTGATCGGCGCGCGGCGCTGCAGGTTCATCAGGATGTCGAGCATGGCGTAGCTGTCCTTGCCGCCCGACATGCAGACCATGACCTTGTCGCCCTCTTCGATCATGTTGAAGTCGGCGA
>NZ_JAIZVX010000054.1 GCF_021768455.1 Aquabacterium sp.
GGCATGCTGGGCCGTCGCAATCGTTGGCTGCGCTCCGAAACCTTATCGAAACACCCGCGCCAGAGTGCGAAGGTGTTGGCTAAGAAGGCCGGTATAGGACGGGCCGATGTCCAGCACTTGGCAAGCAGCGGATCAATACCCGTGCATGCGGTTCAGCACGGTTCTGGGCGCGTCACTCGGGCCTTCGCTGCGGACGCAGATCATCAGATTCAAAAGATGAAGCAAGACCGGGTGACCTTGCGGCAAGCGTCATCCATTCTTTGCATTGGCCGGTGGCGAGTGCGAGAACTCATTGACGCTGGGCTTGTTCATACCTGGATCGACCGACGCCGAGCGAATGCTGCAACCTGGTGGCTATCCAGGTCCGACGTCATGAGGTTGGCTGCGCTGGGTGAACCAGCGGCAGCCGGCCAAGACAGCATGTCTTGTCGCGTGCCAGTCAGGATGATCCTCAAAGCATGGCGATTGCAGCCAGGTGAATTCCCTGCACTGGTTCATGCAATGGTGAACAAGACGCTGGCAGTACAAAGACCAGCGAGCGATTCGCCAAACCTTGGTCGCGCGGAGCTGCACGCCAAGGAGTTGAGGGCGTGGTTGAGCGATCTGCGCAGAACCCATGAGGCATGGTTGTCTGTCGATGAAGCGGCCCGGCGATTGGGGTTGAAACAACAAGTCACTTACGAGCTGGTCGCAAGAGGGTTGATTGCATCCGTTTTGCTCGGGCGGTGCCGTCGCGTCACGCCTCAGGCGATCGAATGCTTCCGTACGACGTATGTGTCCTTGTCTGAGATTGCGGCCACGCATTGCATGGCACCGCGTCGGATGCTTGCGTTGCTGGCGTGCCAACCGACTTGTGGTCCGGGGGTGGATGGTGCTCGCCAGTACTTCTATCGGCGCGACGACCTTGTGCCCGTGTTGGGCCCTCTCCTAGAGAAAGGAATCCGGCCATGATGAAGGCACAGATCAAGACGATCGATGGCATGCAGGTCGTGGTGCTGCCTGCTGGCACGGAGATGCGCAGTGGTGAGGTGTTTATCCGTTGCGATCCCAACAGCGGCGATCTTGTGTTGTCCAGTCATCCTGCGTCATGGGACGGCTTCTTTGACCAGGATCGGGCGGACGAGATCCCGCAAGACTTCATGACGAGTCAGGATCGGTTCGGCGGCGAGTCGACGTGCACCTCCATTGAGTCGCTTGCAGCCGCTTGGCAAAGGGTCGCAAGTGAGGCGGACTTCCCGGCAGATTTCGATGGCCGTCCGACGCCAGAGGTACACCGGGCGACGGAGGCTTTGGATCAGTTGCTGCGGGAGCATTTGGTCACCACAAATGATCGGCGCGTATTTGCCCTGATGCACTTGCTGGGCCTTGCCGCGCTGCGCATGGAGCAAGTGATTTGGCCCGCCAACTATGAGCGGCTTCGTCGAGAAATCGAGAAGGCTGTGCGTGAAGAAGGGGCGGGGGAGTGAAGAAATGGACATCGATGACCTGCCCCCTTCTGATCTGTCCAAGCTGCGCGACGAAGTTTTGGTCAGGCCCGCGGAATTTGCGCTACCAAGTCATCTCTCTGATCATTGGCTGCAACTGATATGTCGTGATCTCGACGCGCTGGCTGGGGAGAGTGATATTCAACTGCGAAATCCTGCGGCAGCACCTTTGGCTTTGATCTTGCACATTTTGTCGAGCCGCGTTCGAGGCTCACCTGTGACTCTCTCTATGCAGGCGCTGCATCGGTGCTATGTTGACTATCGCATCGAAATCGCTCTGGAAATGGTGCGCCGCCAGGCGGGCATTGGAATCGAGCCAGCGACGATATTGACAATTTTCACGGACCGGGAGGTTGCGATCTCCGACGGCGCGGTGAGGGAGCAGATTTAGTCTCTGCGGGTGCTGGCACCGCATGATTATCGGTGGACCCATCCTGCGTTTTGCTTTCGGCCGTGTAGAGCTTCTTTCGTAAGCGATTTGCGGCTTGTGCGGAAATGGCGGCGCCGAGATTGGTAAACGCGAAGATTAGCGCGATGGCAATGCCAACAATGCCTGTCCAAGCTTGAAACTCGACGGTCTGTTTGACCAGGGGTTTTAGCCCATCGTTTTTCAGTGCATCGCAAATCACCTCGGTCTCGGACTGGCTGAAGCCCGTGATCCGAGCCAACACACTCCTATTTGATGCGCACTGGTCCTGCCTGAATGTCCAGCCTTCAAAGGGGGCCTTGACCGTCACTGCATCTGTCTTGAACCAGACCTTTGAGGCTCGCATTTGCAGATAGGCGTCGTGAGAGCCCGCAAGCGGGCCAAGACCCATGATGACGATCATGGCCAATGTGGCCAACCCAAGGTGGCTAGGCACGTAGTGTTTCGGTGGCTGCCGGATCATTTCTTTCGAGGTGGTGTCGATCCACTTCCGCATGGTTTGCAGCTTCGACATGCCGACGCGATGAGTCGCCATCCAGGCAATGAGCTCTCGCATTTCGTTCATTGTTTCCACCTTCAGGCGGTAGATGAATTGAAATTTTTCGATATCTCGGCTCTCTTGCAGGAGCGCCTTAAGTACCGGGTCGTGCACATCTGCTTTGCCTGCGATCAGGCGCCAGATGCGGTCGAGAACGCTGTGAATTGAGCCGGCTCGCCACCAGAAAAATGCGAGCGCAAGTAGCCCGGCAAGGGCAATGGATGCCCGGGAGAAGAGCGGGCTTTGTACGAATGAAGATAGCGATTCCATGCCAGCGAGTCCTTGAGCGCGTTGGGTCTACAAGTCAGGTTTTCTTGGATGGGCTGCTGTCACGGACGGTCGCAGCCCATGCCGTTACATCTACCTGCTCAGATGATCTTGCAGTCGGAGCCGCACTCGCTTTGTGCCAAAAGGTTGTCGTTCCATTTGCCGTCTGCATGAGTGCGCAGATATGGCGCCTTGCCAGCCTCGCGCACGACACCGATGTAGATGCGCTTTCCAGAGGCTTTGTCCACCGTGTAGAACGCCTCCGCCTTTGAGTCGATGCGTGCGACCGCCGCCTCACGCGTGAGACGCCACTTGTTACCGGTGTGCCCAATGTGCGTGATGTGTTCGTGCTGGCTGTTGCGGTTCGGCTTGTTCACGCAGTTCACTTCGTACTCTTTCACTTCCAATCCTTTCAAAGTTTATGCATCAATCGAAATGATGCGATGCAGAGCGCAATGTAATTGCTTTTAAAGGCGCATGCAAGCAAAATTCAGCATCAACGCGATTTATGCACAATGAACTGGATCTTAAAGAGTCTGGCGGACGTACAAGCAGGCCACCCTTTCCGAGGCAGCGTGCCCCTCGTGGAGACTGGCAACGCGTTTGCTTTGCAGATGCGCGATCTCAGCCCAAACGGCGAAGTAGCCTGGGACGGGCTCGTTCGCACCGAGGTCGATGCCGGCAAACCCGTGCAATGGTTGGAGCCTGGCGACGTCGTGTTTGTCGCCCGTGGCGCACGCAACTACGCCGTTTGCCTGCGCGACGTGCCCAAGCCCACGGTGTGTTCCCCCACTTTTTTCTTGATTCGCATCAAGTCGCCGACGCTGCTGCCCGAGTTCCTGGCCTGGCAAATCAACCGGGCGCCGGCTCAGCGCTACCTGGCCAGTAATGCCGAGGGCTCTGACCAGCTCAGCATCCGCCGCCCTGTGCTGGAAGCTCTGCCTCTGGCTTTACCGCCGCTTCAACAGCAACACCTGGTTGTGTCACTGGCCGAAGCAGCCACGCACGAAGAGCGTCAGCTCCATGCCCTGATCCGCAACCGCCAGCAGCAGCTCGACGCGCTGGCACTCGCCCTGTTTTCCGACGAATCCCACGCCAACTGACCCATGACCGCTACGCCCATCCAGCAAGATTCCATCAACGCAGCCGTCTGGAGCGCCTGCGACACCTTCCGTGGCACGGTGGACCCGAGCATCTACAAGGACTACGTCCTGACCATGCTTTTCCTGAAGTACATCTCCGATGTCTGGCAGGACCACTATGACCGCTACAAGGCTGAGCATGGTGACCACCCGGCGCTGATTGAAGAGCTGCTGAAGAACGAGCGCTTTGTCCTGCCCCGCAGCGCCAACTTCTATGCCTTGCATGATGTCCGCCATCAGCCCGGCAACGGGGAGCGCATCGACAAGGCCTTGCACGCCATCGAAGAGGCCAACCTGGCGAAGCTGCGAGATGTGTTCCAGGACATCAGCTTCAATTCGACCAAACTAGGCGACGAGGCCCAGAAGAACGACATCCTGCGCCACCTGCTGGAAGACTTCGCCAAGCCCGAGCTCGATCTGCGTGAGAGCCGGGTAGGCACCCTGGACGTGATCGGCAACGCCTATGAGTTCCTGATCAAGAACTTCGCCTCGACCAGCGGCAAGAAGGCCGGCGAGTTCTACACACCGCCCGAAGTGTCCCAACTCATGGCCCGCCTGATGGCGCCGCAGGAAGGGGAGGAAATCTGTGACCCAACCTGCGGCTCGGGTTCCCTGCTGATGAAGTGTGGTCAGCTGATTCGCGCCAAGGCGGGTAGCCGCAAATACGCACTGTTTGGGCAAGAGGCCATCGGCAGCACCTGGGCCCTGGCCAAGATGAACATGTTCCTGCATGCCGAGGACAATCACCGCATCGAATGGGGCGACACACTGCGCAACCCCAAGCTGCTTGATGGCAAGGGCTTGCTCAAGCACTTTGACATCGTCGTGGCCAACCCGCCGTTTTCGCTGGAAAAGTGGGGGCACGAGGCCGCCTCGGATGACCCGTACAAGCGGTTCCGCCGTGGCGTGCCCCCGCGCACCAAGGCCGACTACGCCTTCATCCTGCACATGGTCGAAACCATGAAGCCCGGCACGGGCCGCATGGCAGTGGTGGTGCCGCATGGCGTGCTCTTCCGTGGCGCTGCCGAAGGCAAGATCCGTCAAAAGCTGATCGAAGAGAACCTCCTCGATGTGGTCATCGGCCTGCCTGAGAAGCTGTTCTATGGCACGGGCATTCCTGCCGCCATCCTGGTGCTGCGCAAGAAGAAGGCCGATGACAAGGTGCTCTTCATCGATGCCAGCCGCGATTACCAAGACGGCAAGAACCAGAACGTCCTGCGCCCGCGGGACCTGGATCGCATCGAGCAAACCGTGCGCGCACGGCAGAGCGTTGAAAAGTACGCCTACCTGGCCAGCCCGGCCGAGATGGCCGAGAACGAGTTCAACCTCAACATTCCGCGCTATGTGGACACCTTCGAAGAGGCCGAGGCCATCGACCTGAAGGCCGTGCGCGAAGAACGACTGAAGCTCAAAGCCGAGCTGGCAGTGCTGGAGGAAAAGATGGCCAGCTACTTGAAGGAGCTTGGCTATGAGTGAGCCGACGCCTCGCGCCGAACTGGTGCTCTATGCCACCGAGGATGGCTCGGCGCAGTTCTTCCTGCGCGCCGAGGATGGCTCCGTCTGGCTCAGCCAGGCCGAACTGGCTGAGCTCTTTCAAACATCCACACCGAACATCAACATTCATATCAAAAACGTGCTGGATGAAGGGGAGTTGACCGAAGTTCGAACTGTTAAAGATGACTTAATAGTTCAAACCGAGGGCAGCCGCCAAGTCCGCCGAACGGTCAAGCTGTACAACCTCGACATGATCCTGGCCATCGGCTACCGGGTGAAGTCACCACGCGGCACCCAGTTCCGCCAGTGGGCCACCACCCACCTCAAGGAGTACCTGATCAAGGGCTTCGTCATGGATGACGAGCGCCTGAAGGGCGGCGACCGCTGGGATTACTTCGACGAACTGCTTCAACGCATCCGAGACATACGGTCGTCGGAAAAGCGCTTTTACCAAAAGGTGCGTGACCTGTTTGCGCTGTCGGTGGACTACGCGGACGATGGGCAGGCCACCGGCCTCTTCTTCGCTGAAGTGCAGAACAAGATGTTCTTCGCGGTGACCGGCCACACGGCTGCTGAGTTGATCGTGCAGCGAGCCGACCCCACTCAGCCCAACATGGCGCTCACGTCGTGGAAGGGCGGTCGTGTGCGCAAGGGCGATGTGACCGTGGCCAAAAACTACCTGAACACCGAAGAGCTGGACCAGCTCAACCGCATCGTCAGCATGTTCCTGGACTTTGCCGAGCTGCGCACCATGCAGCGCAAAGACCTGCGCATGGCCGACTGGCGCGCCTATGTGGACAGCTTCATGACCTTCAACGAACAGGCCGTGCTACAGGGCCCAGGTCGCATGAGCCATCAAGCCATGACGACGATTGCGCACGAACGCTATGAGCAGTTTGACGCAGCACGGCGTCAGGCGGAAGCGCTGGAGGCCGATCGCGCAGAGATGAGAGAGCTGGAGCAGGTTGAAAAGCACCTCAGCATCAGGCGCAAAAATATCAAGGGGAGTTCGTCATGACTAATCGAGACACGAACAGACCAGACGGCAAAGTGATTCCATTTCCTGCCGCACATTTGCCTCATATCGGTGTGGCAGCAACTTGTGGTCTCGGCAACAAGGTCACCGGCTCGCGTACAGACATTTGGTTCTGTCCTGCTTATGGACTTAACAGCCAGCCCTTGACCTTGTATGTGAAGGTAGGCCTCTCGGCACGAGCCATCATGGTGGAAACACTGGCTGCTCAAGTGGCACAAGCTGTTGGGCTGCCAACGCCAGATCCCTACCTCGTGACGGTCAAGCCTTCTCATGTTGGGCAACAGGGCGCAAAGAACTTGATTGCGTTTGCAACACTGGATGTGTCCACCCGCGCCATGGCCCGTCCCGCGCGCAGCTTGGATCAACTTTTCACCTTGCTTGAGAAGCTCAAGCTCTCAGACTCTGCCTGTGCGTTTGACGAGTGGATTGCCAACGACGTTCGCAGCCCCAGCGACATCCTGATTTGTCCAGAGGCCCGCCTCTATCTGATAGACCACGAGGCAGCCATGGCAGAGTCCTTGCATCCAGACCAAGGCGTGACCAATTGGCTGGCGGGGCAATTGATGCAAGGCCTCTCCGATACGGAGAGGGTGTTGCTGTTGCGCCGACTGCGTGGCCGCTTGGCGGCCTTTAGGCGTGTGACGTTTGATGGCTCGCCCCTTGCGGTTGGCTACCTGCAGGATGGCGTGGCCAACTACCAGACCTTGGTTTCATTCCTGGTGGACCGACTAGAACACCTTGATCGACTGCTGTCGCAACGCATCATTCCTGAGCAAATGTACTTGAGCCCTGAGCCCGTCTCTCGTCCTGAGGGCGAGAAAGGACAAGCATGATTCCCATCGAACTACCGGATTTCCAGGCCACATGGTGGCCCGTTCGAATGGAAACCATTCCGGGGAGTGGTGAGGCCATCACCGTGGCTGTCATAGTCCGAGCACAAAGCGGACAAACGCAAGTTCGTCAAGGTGTGGCACCGGCCGTAATAAGTGGTTTGTTCGGGACCGCTGGCAAAGGTGTGGCATCCATGGTGGGTGCCACGGTGATCGATCTGCAAAAGCAACTTGACCAAGGCATATCGGTCGAAGACCTGAGCATGCCCTTCGGGGGCTTTGAGATCCATTCGCCCCGAGACGGCGTCGCCAGGGACATCAACGAGGTGTTTGACATGGCCGTCAGGCTCTCTGCTGTCTTTGGGCAATCCAACTTCGGTACCAGGGAAGAAGTCGAGGGCGCAACCAAGCGGGCATTCGATGACTGGGCCGAGCAGATCCGCACCGACTTGCTGAGCATGCAAACAGCACAGATTACCCAAATGCTCCAGCCAGAGGAGTTCAATGTCCGCATCAAGCTGAGCAACAAGGCTGTTCGCATCGGCTTCTTGAGGCAGCACTACGCCGCAAACTTTGGTGTGATGCGGCCAGGACACACCTCGGGTGACACACGTTCACTTAAGGTCAAGGTGTTTGATCTGGAGGCTGTTCGGCGCGACCAGATCCACCCGCTTGACAACACCGAAGTGCTGGTGGGATGTCCGCCTGTCGAGACCATCGGTTACCTGCCACGGCGAGAACGAGAAAGCTTCATGAACTCTTTGGAGTTCTTAGAGACCGAAGCCAGAGCTCGCTCAGTGACATTCAAGCGCTTCTCGTCGCCGCATGAAGCTGCACAACATTTGGCCAGTCAGGTGCTGCATGCTGCCTAAAGGATGGAAACAGGTACCTCTGCATACCGTCGCAGAAGTTCGCACAGGGCTGTCAAAAAACGCGCGGCGTGAGGGTGCAACTCTGAAACGGCCTTATCTCAGAGTGGCAAACGTTCAAGACGGCGCATTGGACCTGTCGGACGTTCAAGAGATTGACGTACCAGCTAGTCAAACCTCGCGATACACCCTGCAGGCAGGTGACCTGCTACTGATCGAAGGCAATGGAAATCCTGAAAACCTCGGCCGTGGCTGCTTATGGCACGGACAAATTGCCGAGGCTGTTCACCAGAACCATGTCTTTGCTGTGCGAACGCATAAGGATGAGGGGTTGTTGCCGGAGTTCTTGGCGTTATTGGTTCAATGCCGATACGGTCGTGACTATTTCCTTTCTTGCGCTAAAGGGTCGACTGGTCTTGCATCGTTGAACTCCACGCAGCTGAAAGGTTTCCCTGTCATTCTTCCTCCGTTTGAAGAGCAGATCCGTATTGCGCGGGTGATTGACACATGGGGTGCGGCCATAGTTGCGACCGAACGCTACCTCGCCAATAGCCTCAGGCAGAGGGATGCTCTGGCAGATTGGCTGCTCGGAGGAAAGCAACGGCTATCCGGTCATGCAACAAAGAGGAAGAGCTATCGCCTTGGTGCCTTGTTCGACGAACGTGTTGAGGTCAATCGCCCTGACCTGCGCTTGCTTTCTATCACCCGAGAAGAAGGTGTCATCCCCCGCGATGATGTCGGCCGCAAAGACACATCCAATGAAGACAAGTCCAAGTACTTGCGGGTCTGTCCGGGAGACATTGCTTACAACACCATGCGCATGTGGCAGGGTGTGTCAGCACTCTCCCCGCACGAGGGGATCGTCAGTCCGGCGTACACGGTTGTCAGGCCCAAGGCGCAGTTGATCGATGCACAGTTCGCCGCGTACCTGTTCAAGTACAGACCGGTCGTCTTTCTCTTCTATAGATATTCACAGGGCCTGGTGTCAGACACGTGGAATCTCAAGTTCCACCACTTCAGCGAGATCAAAGTGGAGATCCCTGAACTGAGCGAGCAGATTGCGATCGCCAATGTGCTCAAAGCCGCGGACGAAGAGATTGCCGCGCTGGAAAAACACTTGGACTGTCTGCGCGAAGAAAAACGTGCCCTCATGGCGGATCTGCTGACCGGCAAACGTCGCGTGCGTGTGTCTAGCTCGATGGCAGAGTCGGAGGCCGCATGAGCGCCCTCCCTCAAACCCGCGAGCAATACAGCGCTCACATTCCGGCGCTGCACCTGCTCGTCAACCTGGGCTGGAGTTTCCTGACCACGGCCCAGGCGCTGGCCTTGCGCGGCAGCACACGCGAGGTCATTCTCAAGGCGCGCCTGATCGAGGTGCTGCAATCCCGGCGCTTTGACTACAAGGGCGAATGGTTCCCGCTCTCGCCCAGCGGTATCGACCAGATCCTGCGCCAGGTGCAGGCGGTGAACCTGACCGAGGGCCTGTTGTCGGCCAACGAGCGTGTCTACCAGATGTTCACGCTGGGCGTGACCGTCACCGAGTTCATGCCCGATGGCAAGAAGCACCAGCCGACCATTGCCCTGGTGGATTGGAGCGATGCGACCGCCAACCGCTGGGACGTAACCGAAGAGTTGGAGGTGCTGTCCACCCACGGCACGCACCACCGTGTGCCCGATCTGGTGGCCTATGTGAATGGCTTGCCTTTGGTGGTCATCGAGGCCAAGCGCCCCGACGCCACGCATGTGGGGCAGGCTATGGTCGACGAAGGTATCAGCCAGCAGCTGCGCAATCAGCGGCCTGACGAGATTCCGCAGCTCTTTGCTTATGCCCAGTTGCTGCTGGCCGTGAGCCACACTGAAGGGCGTTATGGCACCACCAGTACGCCCATGAAGTTCTGGGCACGCTGGCGCGAAGAACAGTTTAGTGATGCACAGCTGAGCGAGTGGAAGAACCGGCCACTCAGCGCCGACGCAGAGGCGACATTGCTGGCAGGCAAGCCCGCCAAGCTTCAAACCTACTTCCGCCAACTATGGGCGCAGCCGCTGCTCCCGACCGACCAAGACCGCCTGCTGGCAGCCTTGCTTCACCCGCAGCGCTTGTTGGAGTACCTGCGTCTGTTTGTCTTGTTTGATCGCAAGGCAGGCAAGGTGGTGGCCCGCTACCAGCAGTTCTTTGGCATTCGGGCCTTGCTGGAGCGCATCAACCAGCGCAAGCCAGATGGCGGGCGCGAAGGCGGTGTGGTGTGGCACACCACGGGCTCTGGCAAGAGCTTCACCATGGTCTTCCTGACCAAAGCACTGGTGTTGCACCAGAACACCCAGGCCTGCCGTGTGGTGGTGGTGACCGACCGGTTGGATCTGGAAGATCAATTGGCGCGCAATTTCATGAACAGCGGTGCCTTTGGCTCAGCCGTGGCCACCAAGAAGGATGGAGAGAAGGCCAAGGTGGGTTCGGGCCGCGAGCTGGCCAAGAGCATTGGTCAAGGTTCCGAGCGCATCATCTTCACCCTGATCCACAAGTTCGCCACAGCCTCCAAACTGCCCGAGTGCTACAACCCATCGGCAGACATGATCGTGCTGGTGGACGAGGGCCACCGCAGCCACGGCGGCGAAACCCATGAGCGCATGCGCAAAGCTTTACCGCGTGCGGCCTATGTGGCTTTCACCGGCACGCCCTTGCTGAAGAAGGACAAGACGGCCAACAAGTTCGGCCCCATCGTGCATGCCTACACCATGCAGCGCGCTGTGGAAGATGGCACCGTGGCACCGCTGCTGTACGAAGAGCGCGTGCCAGAGCTGACGATCAATGAAGAGGCCGTCAACCGCTGGTTTGACCGCATCACAGCGGGTCTGAACCCAGAGCAGGCGGCCGACCTCAAGCGCAAGTTCGCCAACAAACAAGCCGTCTATGGCGCAGCGAACCGCATCGAACTCATCGCCTGGGACATCGCCCAACATTTCAACGAGAACATCAAGAAGCTTGGGCAAGGCCTCAAAGGTCAGGTGGCCACGGCGAGCAAGCTTGAAGCTATTCGCTACAAGCAATACCTCGACGACACAGGGCTGGTGAGTAGTGCCGTCATCATTTCTGCACCTGACAGCCGTGAAGGCAACACTGAGGTTGATGAGAGCAAGCTGCCCGAAGTTCAGAAGTGGTGGAACACCCACGTCGGCAAAAACGCCGAGGGCTATGAACAGCAGGTACTGCAGGACTTCGGCAGTGATGGCGAGCCAGATCTGCTGATCGTGGTAGACCGATTGCTGACAGGCTTTGACGAGCCGCGCAACACGGTGCTCTACATCGACAAGCCGTTGAAGGAACACAACCTGATCCAGGCTGTGGCACGCGTGAACCGCCTGCACGAGGCCAAACGCTATGGTGTGCTGGTGGATTACCGAGGCATCTTGAAAGAGCTGGACACGGCCGTGCGTGCTTATCAAGATTTGGAGAGCCGCACGCAAGGCGGCTACGAACTGGCAGACATCGAGGGGCTCTATCAGCAGATGAGCACCGAGTACAAGCGCTTGCCTGGCCTGCACGATGAGCTGTGGGCGATCTTCGCCGAGGTGCAGAACAAGCAGGACCTGGAGCAGTACAGGCAGCTGCTGATGCCGCGCTACGCGGAGGATGAAGACGGCCAGACCTACGACACACGTCAGAAAGTTCGTGACGACTTCTACAGTGCACTGACCGCCTTCGGCCTTTGTCTGCAGACTGCTTTGTCTTCACGAAGTTTCTTCGAGGACCACAGCTTCTCCGAGGCGGACGTTCATCGATACAAGGAAGACCTGCGCTTCTTCACCAGCCTGCGCACGATCGCTCGCCAGGATGCGTTGGAGACCGTTGACTACAGCGTCTATGAAGAACAGATCCGCCGCCTGGTCGATAAGCAAGTGATCGGCAGCCAAGTTCGTGAACCAGAGGGGGTTTATCTGGTTCATCAGCTCGGGCAGCCTGAGGCAGCCGAGCAATGGAGCGAAGAGAAAACGCGCAACGAGACGGACATGATCCGTACGCGTCTGAAAAAGACCATCGAGCAAGATCTGGCCGACGACCCCTACGCGCAAAAAGTGTTCGCCGATTTGCTGAAGCAGGCGATCGCCGAAGCTGAAGCCATGTTCGATCACCCGTTGAAGCAGTACGCCTTGTTCAAGAAGTTCGAAGAGCAGGTGGATGCGCGAGACGTTGGCGGGCTGCCGGCAGAGCTAAGTGGGAGCAAGCACGTTCGCGCGTACTTTGGTATCTGCCGTTTGGTGCTTGGCGAGGAAGCGTTCGCACAAGCGGATCAAGCGGTATGGGTTGGGCAAGCCCAAGAAATTGATGCTGTGGTGCAGCAGGCTGTGGCTGAGCATTCACTGAACCCTCAGAACATTGAGGCAGCCATCCGCAAGGCATTGCTCCCCAAGCTCTTCGGATTGATGGGGCTAGACAAGGCCAAGGAAGCCATCGATCAAGTGATTCAAGTCACTCGAGTTGGTCTGGCTCGTGGCGGGGTGTGAAGTGACGCAACACGCCGTGGCGTATGGAGATCAGCAGATACGCTTTTCTTTGAGGCATCTCCCGCGCCCGGCACGGCGCGTATCGATCCATGTCACCCCGGAAGGTGCAGTACAGGTGGACGCGCCTGAGGGGGTGACGCTGCCAGAGGTCAAGCAAGCCGTGCGGCAACGTGCTGCTTGGGTTTGGCAGCAACTGCAAGCAGTGGAGGCACGCAGACTTCACGTCCTTCCCCGCGAGTACGTCAGCGGTGAGACACACTTCTATCTCGGTCGGCGTCACATGCTGAAGGTCTTGCCAGCCGAAGGTGTCGAACCGGGTGTGCGCCTATGGCGCGGCCGATTGGAGATTACAAATTCGAGCGCAGGCGCCTTGGCTGTGCGCAAACTGCTAGACGATTGGTACCGGCAGCGTGCCGCAGATGTCTTTGCCAAGGTGCTCTTGGAGATGGTGCCGCGTCTTGGACTGCGCCGAACGCTGCCTCCCATGCGCCTTCTGTCTATGCGAACTCAGTGGGGCAGTTGCTCTCCTAAAGGCGAAATCGTGCTCAATCCCCATCTGGTGAAGGCGCCCAGGCCATGTATCGAGTACGTGGTTGCTCACGAACTGTGTCACCTCCGGGAGCACAACCACAGTGACCGTTTCTACAGGCACCTGGCTCGAGCCTTGCCGGATTGGGAGGCTCGCAAGGTGGAGCTCGATGACTTGGCCGAACTCTTGCTCAACCGGTGATACGCTCTCTCGGTGTTTAGGAAAGCGCAGCTTTCACCGCATTGCATGTATTGCGGCACGGCATTCGGAGCTTTGCAATTTTGGTGGCACGAAGTCCCACGGGCAGTGCCATCAATTTTGAAAAATCCCTTTGGCTTCACATGCGTGCTTTTCATGTTTTGTGGCACACGACAGATGTTGTCGGGTGACAGATAAATTGAAATCTGCGCCACGGTGGTGAAAAACTGCTGACGACTGTAGTGAAAACGCCCGGGGAACCGGGCGTTTTGCTTTTTGGTAAATGACCTGGAACGGTACTTGGTCAAGGCAAGCTGGCTTGCTTGTGATGTCTGCTCTGCAGCGATTGCTGTCATCCGAGCTGCGACGAAGAGCGCCCGCCATCCAGGCAGAAGTGATCATCCGAAAGCGGATTAACTCAAGGTGTTGTCGTGCTTCGTGGCGGAAAGTCGCCTGTAAAGACCCAGTGCAGTACCACCAGACCGACCTGGACGACGCAGTAAGATCTATCTCTAATCGATGGCATTTAGGTCTCGTTCGACGTTGTCAGCTAGCGAGCCAACTCCTCGCCAGCAGATTGCCGCGTCCATGACAATGATGTCGGTGCGCCTAGAATAAACTACACATACCTAGGCCCTAAAAGCCACTGCACCCATGACGGCAGCATGTACCTGGGAGACAATGAACCAAGAGCAGGCGACAAACCATTCGTTCCTCAAGACGCACGACGCCCTGCTCGTGCGCCTTGGAATGTTGGCCTACCGCTATTCAGCTGACAGTCCGAATACCTGCGTACTTGAGTTCCAGCAACTCGCTGAATCGCTCACACAGCTTGATGACTCGCGGTTCTCGACCGCAGCTTAGATGTCGCCGTTGCTGCACGCATTCTCCGGAAGTCTTCTCTCGTCTACCCTTTGGCGCGACGGAGTCCTGCATCTGCCCAAGCCGCTCGTAAATGCGCACCGGGACTACCTGAGGGAGAACGGCTGGCAGGACAAGTATGACCCTGCTGGTTCCGCAGGCACAATCGGCGGGGCCTCTACTGAGGAAGCGTGCGACCATGTGGTCAATCGATTTCTGAACTCGGCTGCTCGCATGCAGTATGTCTGCTCAGACCCAAAAGACGAGCAAGCCGACGTTCGCGATGCAGTACTGGACCAGCTCGCAGAGGGGCGCATCCACGTCATTGACCTTGCCGCAGGGAATGGAGCAGGAACCATCAGCATGCTGTCGCTGATCTGCGAACTGCGCCGGACGGGCTCGATTCCGACTCTGCCGCTCAACGTCAGCATCTCGGCGATCGATTTCTCACCGGCGTCGCTGAACCACTTCGCTGCCTTACTGCATAAGCTTTCTCCTTGGCTTGCCAGCGCCGGAATCGTTGTCGAACTCAACCTCTGCCACTGCGACTTGACTGTCCTGGGGGACTTTAGCGAGACGCTAGACGGCTTCTTTACGCATGCCCGTGAGCGAGACGTACGCCGTTTCCTATGTGTGATCTCGGCCATCTCCGGCGCCAAGAAAGAAGGGGTCGAACCGATGATCGACTCGCTCAAGCATGCAGCAGCTGGTCTAAGCCATAGCAAGCGAAGTAGTACGTGGTTGTGGGTTGAGCCGCATGTCGGTAAATCGTGGTTCACTACTCTGGCCGATGCGATTCAGCTGACACTTAAAAAGATCAAGCATAGGTTCTCGCCCAAGGGCGACTCCTTCTCGCTCACGACGGACGTCCCCATGCTGAAGGACCCTCCGACCCGTTCCTTTCAGTGGAGCGATCCGCACAATGGCAAGTCAGCGACTAGTCGTGTCGTCGTCCTCGCATTCAAGAATCGATGACCATGTTTGGAACAGACCAGACGCTCCTAATACGGTCGCTGAATGCAACAAGGCTCAGCTACTTTCCAACCTACGTCGGGCTGCGTCTCATGGCGAAGCAACTTCCGTCGACCGAAAATTCGTACTTGCGGCGGGCGGTGGAGCGTCGCTTATCGGTGGGCGACCACTGGAGCTTTCGGCACTTTGAGTACTTCAAGTCGATGGGTCAGACAAGCGGGCAGGAGGTGCCGGAGTACAGGAGCTGCTTCGCCCCTAGTCCGATTGCTGCCTTCGCGGAGGCTTTTGTCTTGGCGCAGCTGGCATCGATGCCCAGTTTTGCGCCACCTGCCCGCGCATATAGCTACCTGTGGCCCAAGTCGGAGTGGTCCGGATCCAGCTACGAATTCTTCGCGGAGGGCTACAAGCGCAGGAACATCGAGGTGGCTGCCGCATTGATGCGCCCGGGGACCGTCGCTGTGGTCACCGACCTGAAGGGGTTCTATCCGTCAATCCGACGTGACAGCGTGATGAAAGAGATGGGGGCGCGCCTCAGGTCTCAGAATCACATCAATAGCCTCGAACCCGACGCTGTCGAGAGTTTCTACTTGCAGCTTTTCGAAGTTGGCGGCGGTGGCTTGCCAATCGGCCCCGCCTCAGCACATGTGCTCGGACACCTCGCGCTGACTGAGGTTGATCGAGACTTAACCTGCGCCTATGGGACGGGCTACTTTCGCTACGTCGATGACATCATCGTCGTGTGTGACGCTGTCAACGCCGAGGCGACAAAGAAGCGGATAGCCGATTGTGCGAGTTCGCAGGGGTACGTCTTGAACACCGACAAGTCGGTCGTCATGTCGGCGGAGGAGTGGGACTCAAGCGTCCTTCGGTTGGACATTTCGGGCCGCGATGACTTTCGACGCTATACACAAGACTTGGCGGCCTACTTGGCGCTGCATCCTGATCGGGGAAGCGAGTTGGGCGCTTTGCTATCCGAGGCCGGGATGTCTATTCCAGTTCAGCGCCTCACTGCTCTCTCGACCTATTCTCGGTTCCGATATTTCCTAGGTCGACGCAAAGCGCCCGGCGGCCTGCCGCAGGCTTTGGGTCTAGTCTTTGCCGGAAATACCGACTTCGTAGAACGGGCGATGCAGTTGAAGCGGGATTACGAGCAATCCCTTCATGATCTCTTGCAAGATCGGTCGGCGAAGGGCCCCGAACTGCGCCGCTGGCATGTTCAACGAATTCGGCGCGTCGTCAACACGCTCTTTTACCTGCGGAGATTTTCTGAGTGGAAGTCGAACTCAGGAGTCTTCGAAGCCGTTCCCGAGCTAGTCGAACAACGATCTTTAGCAGTTGCCTTAGCCTCTGGCAATGTGACTCCCATCCTTCCGTTTTTCCCTCGCGGCCCTGCGGCCTTCTCTGAACTTTGGTCGGAGCACGGCGAGGGAACAGCGGCAGTCGACCCAGCCACAAAGTTGACGACCGCAGCTCTAGATTCCCTTGCGACCCTCAGCCTGACTGGCACTTTACCGCCGGAGGCGATTGCAGTGGTCGGTGAAGGAGAGCGCGTTCGACTGCTTCAAGTTATCAAGGGGCGTGAATCGCTCGCTCGATCCAATCCCGACCTTTCTTACGAAGACGAGTTCGAAGCCCTCGGACTAGGCGTTACGCATGATGCAATGTCGACTTTGGCACGAACGCGATATGCACACGGGGAAGGGGCCAACTTGGATGCACTGTCCTTACTCAGCTCGGAGTACAGAAGCTGATGAAGTCGTTCTGCAATCGCGACAGGAAGTATGGTTCTGCTCTAGGGGCAGCTTCCAGGCCAGCAGCAGATGGCTAGAAGTTCATTGGGAGAGACCGCAATCAGCCTGAAGCAGTCAACGCAATCGCCTGACACGAAGCCATTTGCGAACTGTCCCGGTTTTCGCCATCTCAACCTATCGACCCACACTGGTGGCACCAGGAAACCGATTCAAGCGTTGCCATCCAAATTGACAACGCATCAAGCCGCCATCGCCTCCTCGTCCAGCGGTTCGCTCAGGCTCATGTCGCCCCGCCCGAAGAGCTTGTAGACCTGCCCGCGCAGCCACACCACGGCCGGGTCCTGGTGCGAGCGGCGGTGCCAGAACTGGTGCACCGAGATCACCGGCGCCTGGATGGGCAGGGGCACCACGTGCACCGGCGCATAGGCCGTGAAGATGCGGGCCAGGTCGGCGGGCACGGTGCCCACCAGGTCGCTCGATGCGATGACCGGTAACAGGCTCATGAAATGAGACAGCTCCAGCACCACGTCGCGGCGCACGTCGGTGCGGGCCAGGTGCTGCTCCAGCACGTGTTCGCGGCCATCGGGGCGCACCACCACGTGCTTGAGTGACAGGAATTCGTCCAGGCTCAAGGACGCCTGGCCGGCCAGGGGGTGGGCCTGCCGCATCACGCACACGTGGCGGTTCTCGAAGAGCTTTTGCTGGAAGAAGCCGGCGCCGCGCAGGTCCGGGTAGTAGCCGATGGCCAGGTCGGCGTGGCCGTCGGCCAGGGCCGCAGCCGCCGTGCCCCGGGGGCGCGAGATCACCTTGAGCCGCACGCCCGGCGCCACCGCTGTGAGGTGGGCCGACAGTGGCGGCACGAAGAGCATCTCGCCGATGTCGGGCGTGATGATGGTGAAGGTGCGCTCGCTGAGCTGCGGGTCGAAGCCGCCGGGCAGCAGCACCTCGGTGCGGATGGTCTGCACCACGCGGCGCACCGGCTCGGCCAGCAGCTCGGCGCGGGTGGTGGGCAGCATGTGCGCGCCGGACTTGATGAACAGCGCGTCGTCGAAGGTGGCGCGCAGCCGCGCCAGGGCCGCGCTCATGGCGGGCTGGCTCAGGCCAATGGCCTCGCCGGCCTTGGTGACGCTGCGGTGTTCCAGCATGGCGTCAAAGGCGAGCAGCAGGTTGAGGTCAACGTGGCGGATGTCCATCAAGGGGCGATCATGCCCATCACCAGCGGGTTTGGGGCATTTGAATCGTGGATGTTTTGAATCCATCAAATGCTATGGATGGATGCGGTCCGGCTCCATAGAATTTTCCCGTAGACCCTGAGCCGGTCTGTCCGCATACCCACAACGCCACCCGCGCCGGAGACCACAAGCCATGAGCACCTTGACCCTGAGCCAGGCCAACGCCTTGCTGAGCGCCGCCTTGCAGGCCGCGCGCCGTGCCGGTCACCGGCCCATGTCGGTGGTGGTGGTGGACGAGGCGGGCCACCTCAAGGCGATGCAGCGCGAAGACGGCGCCAGCATGTTCCGCGCCGACATTGCCCTGGGCAAGGCCTGGGCCGCCGTGGGCATGGGCGCCAACAGCCGCGTGCTGGCCGAGCGGGCGCAGGGCAACCCCAACTTCTTTCAGGCGCTGGCGGCCACGGGCCAGGGTCGCTTCATCCCGCAGACCGGCGCGCTGTTGATCCGCGATGCGCAAGGCCAGCTGCTGGGCGCCGTGGGGGCATCCGGCGGCACGGGCGACGAGGACGAGGCCATCTGCCAGGCGGGCATCGAGGCCGTGGGCCTGAGCCCGGGCTGATCGCCCCCGCGCCGGCAGACCGCCTGCACGGCGCCACGGTGGCCTGACCGCCTCAGGCCCACCTCCATCACCACACACCATGAGCTTGATGCGCTGCACCTGCGGCGGCATCGACGTGCACGCGCACGTCGTGCCGGCGCACTTCCCCGCCTGCCTGAACGCGGTCGTGCCCCCGGGCTGGCCCAGCACCACCGACGCGCCCCCGCAAGGCGGCCTGTGCCACCGCCACGTGCTGGTGGGCGGCCAGCATTACCGCACCGTCAACGAACGCTGCTGGAGCGCGCCCCGCCGCCTGGCCGAGCTGCCCGCCATGGGCCTGGCCCACCAGGTGGTCTCGCCCATGCCCGAGCTGCTGAGCTACTGGTTGCCGCTGGCCCCGGCGCGCCAGCTGATCCGCTACCTCAACGACACCACGGCGGGGCTGTGCGCCGAATCCGGCGGTGTGCTCAAGGGCCTGGCCGCCGTGCCCCTGCAGGATGTGGACGCCGCCATCGACGAGCTGCGCCACGCCATCGATCACCTGGGCCTGGTGGGCGTGGAGGTGGGCAGCAACGTCAACGGCGTGCCAGTGGGTCACCCCAGCCTGCGCCCCTTCTTCGAGGCCTGCGAGGCGATGGACGTGCCCGTCTTCGTGCACGCGCTCAAGCCCGCCGGCATGGACCGCCTGGTGGGCCCCGCACCGCTGCAGCAGGTGCTGGCCTACCCCACCGACGTGGGCCTGGCCGCCGCGTCCGTCATCACCGGTGGGCTGCTGCAGGCCTGCCCGCGCCTGCGCATCGCCTTCAGCCATGGCGGCGGCACGCTGGCCTCGCTGCTGCCGCGCCTGCAGCAGGGCTGGCACACCTTCCCGGCCTTGCGCGATCAGCTGCCCGAAGCCCCCCGCGACACCGCCCGCAGCCTGTTCTACGACACCCTGGTCTTTGACCAGCCCACGCTGGACCACCTGCTGGCCACCTTTGGCGACAGCCAGCTGCTGCTGGGCACGGACTACCCCTTCAACTTTCAGGAAGCCGAGCCCGTGGCCCGCGTGCAGGCCCTGGGCTTGAGCGCGTCCCGGACGGAGGCCCTGGTGGCGGGCAATGCGCGCCGCTTCCTGGGCCCGCGTGGGGGACTGGGCTGAACCTGCCCATGCCCCCACCGGTATGCGAACCGCATCCCAACCGCATCCGATTTGCGCCCCACATGAACACCCCATCGACCGAGGAGACCCCATGAGTTCACCCTGGATCCAGGCCCTGCGCAGCGTGGCCCTCAACGTGCCCGACCTGGCGCGTGCCGAGGCCTTCTACACCACCACCTGGCGACTGCAGGTCGTGGCCCGCAGCGACGACGCCCTGTACCTGCGCGGCAGCGGCGCCGACCACCACCTGCTGTCGCTGCACGCGGCCGATGGCGTCAGCATCCGCCATGTGAGCCTGCGGGCCCGCAGCGCCGAAGCGCTGGTGGCCATCGCCCAGGCCACGGAGGCCGCAGGCGGCCGCGTGCTGCATGCGCCCCGTGGCTCCAAAGACCCGGCCGGTGGCCTGGCCCTGCGCATCGCCGACCCGCACGGCCGCGTCTTCCACATCGTGCATGGCGACGCGCTGTACGACGACACCCCCGAGCTGCCCGACACCCCCATCCGCCTCGCCCACGCGGTGCTCAACAGCCACGCCGTGGCCGACACCCAGGCCTTCATGGAACGCGCCCTGGGCTTCACCCTGAGCGACCGCACCCGGATCATGGCCTTCATGAACTGCGACCGTGACCACCACACGATCGCGCTGGGCGACACCGACAACGACGCGCTCAACCACATCGCCTTCCTGATGCCCGCCATCGACGACGTGATGCGCGGCGGCGGCCGCATGCGCGATGCCGGCTTCCCCATCGCCTGGGGCCCCGGCCGACACGGGCCCGGCGACAACGTCTTCAACTATTTCATCGGGCCGTTTGGCGAGGTCATCGAATACACGACCGAAGTCGAACAGATCGACGACAGCTACCGCGCCGGCGGCCCCGGCGACTGGACCTGGCCGCCCGGCCGTGTCGACCAATGGGGCATCGCCCCGCCCGTGGCCGAGCTCAAGGCCGCGCAACGCAGCGTCTTCTTTGCCCCGGTCTGACCGGGCCTCACCGCCACCTCCATTTCACAAGGACACCACCATGCGATTCACCACCTACCTGCGCCAGGGCCAAGCCGACGTTCAAGCCCGCCTGGGCCTGATCGATGGCGACCAGCTCATCGACCTCCACGACGCCCAGCCCCAGGTCCCGCCCTGCCTGCGCAGCGCCCTGGCCGCCGGCATCGACCTGCAGGCCGCCGCCCAGGCCGCCCTGCGCAGCGATGCGCCCCGCCTGCCCCTGGCCAGCGTGCAACTGGCCCCGCTGCTGCCCGAGCCCGGCAAGGTCATCTGCCTGGGCCTGAACTACTTCGACCACGCCAAGGAAAGCGGCCGCGAAAAGCCCGAGTACCCCTGGTTCTTCTTCCGTGGCAAGAGCTCGCTGATGGCGCACGGTGATGCCGGCCAGCTGCCCAAGGTCTCAGAGAAGTTCGACTACGAAGGCGAGCTGGCGCTGGTGATCGGCAGCAAGGTGCCGCGCCACGCTGGCCAGGACGAGGTGCTGCAGCACGTCTTCGGCTACACCTGCTTCAATGACATGTCGGTGCGCGACTACCAGAAGCGCACGCCGCAATGGACCATCGGCAAGAACTTCGACGCCACCGGCGGCTTCGGCCCCGTGCTGGTGACGGCCGACGAGCTGCCCCCCGGTGCCAGCGGCCTGCGCCTGCAGACCCGCCTCAACGGCCAGACCATGCAGGACGCCAACACGCGCGACATGATCTGGTCGGTGACCGAGACCCTGTCGCTGCTGTCCGACTGCCTGACCCTGGAGCCCGGCGACGTCGTGGTGATGGGCACGCCGGCCGGTGTGGGCCAGTCGCGCACCCCGCCCGTGTGGATGAAGGACGGCGACACCGTTGAAGTGCAGATCGACGGCATCGGCACCCTGGTCAACCCCATCCGCCGCGAGGAGTAAGCACCATGAGCGACACCGTCTACGACGTCGCCATCACGGGCTTCGGCCCGGCTGGTGCGGTGGCCGCGGCCCTGTTGGGCCAGGCCGGTTTGCGCGTGTGGGTGGGCGACCGCCTGCCCGATGTCTACGAGATCCCGCGCGCCATCGCGCTGGACCACGAGGTCATGCGCGTGTTCCAGCAGATCGGCGTGGTGGACGCCATCGCCGCGCACTTCGAGCCCTTCACGCCTTCCGAGTACCGGGGCGTGGACGGCCAGCTGATCCGCCGCATGACCATGGTGGCCCCGCCCTACCCCCAGGGGTACACGCCTTCGCTGGTCTTCACCCAGCCGCCGGTCGAACGCGCCCTGCGTGCCCGCGTGGCCCAGCTGCCCAACGTGACCGTGGCGCTGAGCACCGAAGTGAAGCAGCTCACGCAAGACGCCGATGGCGTCACGCTGGACACCACGGCCGCCGATGGCACGGCCCAGCGCATCCGCGCCCAATGGGCACTGGCCTGTGATGGCGGCGCCAGCGGCCTGCGCGCTCAACTGGGCGTCGACCTCATCGACCTGGACTTCGACGAGCCCTGGCTGGTGGTGGACGTGCGCTGCAACGAACGCGGCCTGGCCAGGCTGCCGCAGACCAGCGTGCAGTACTGCGAGCCCGATCGCCCCTGCACCTACGTCATCGGCCCCGGCAACCACCGCCGCTGGGAGATCTCGCTCAAGCCCGGCGAAGACCCCAAGGAAGCCGCCACGCCCGAGCGCACCTGGGCCCTGCTGTCGCGCTGGCTCACCCCCGAAGACGGCGAGCTGTGGCGCCAGTCCAGCTACCGCTTCCATGCGCTGGTGGCCTCGCGCTGGCGCGTGGGCCGTGCCTTCCTGGCTGGCGACAGCGCCCACATGCAGCCGCCCTTCCTGGGCCAGGGCATGTGCCAGGGCGTGCGCGACGTGGCCAACCTGTGCTGGAAGCTCATCAGCGTGGTGCAAGGCCAGGTTCAGGGCGATGCCGCCGAGCGCCTGCTCGACAGCTACGGCGCCGAACGCCAGGCCCATGTGCGCGAGCTGACCACGCGCATCAAGGCCGTGGGCGCGGTGATCTGCGAGCGAGACGTGGCCAAGGCCCGCGAGCGCGATGCCCGCATGCTGGCCGAATGCGGCGGTGTGGTGAAAGACACCCCGCGCCAGGACGTGCTGCCCCGCCTGGAGCTGGGTTGCCTGTCGACGCTGGACACCCCGGGCCGCGGCAAGCTCTTCCCGCAACCGTGGTTGCAAGGCGCCGATGGCCAGCGCACCCGCATGGACACGGCGCTGGGCCATGGCTGGCGTCTGGTGCTGGCCACCGACGCGCCCGAGCTGCCGGCAGACGCGGCCCTCATCAGCCCGCCACAGCTCACCACGCTGCACCTGGCCAGCACGCCCGAAGCCGAAGGCGTGGTGCAGGCCTGGTGCGCGCAACACGGCTGCCGCGCCGCCCTGCTGCGGCCCGATCACCACGTGTTCGGCACCGCCAGCGACACCACGCAGCTACAGTCGCTGCTGCACGAGGCCGCAACGTGGTGGGCCTGAACCCCCAGCACCCCGGAGGTGAACGATGACCGCCCCTGACCTCGACTTTGCCCGGCGCCTGCGCGACGTGGGCAACGACCTGCCCGCCGTGGCGGCCCTGTACGAGCCCCTGCTGGCCCAACAGGACCGCAGCGGCGTGCGCGTGCACACCGAGCTGCCCTATGGCCCCCACACCCGCCACCGGCTGGACGTCTACCAGCCCGAAGGCCCGGCACCGGCGGGCGGCTGGCCGGTGCTGGTCTTCCTGCATGGCGGCGGCTTCATCCGCGGCCACAAGGGCCACCGCGCCAACCTGGGCGTGTTCATGGCGCAGCAAGGCTTTGTGGCCGTGCTGCCCAACTACCGCCTGGCCCCCGATGAACACTGGCCCTGCGGCCCGCAGGACGTGGCCGCCGTGTGGCAATGGCTGCGGCGCCATGGTCCGCAATGGGGCGGCGATGCGCAGCGCGTGGTGCTGATGGGCGAATCGGCCGGTGCGGCCCACGTGGCCGCCGCCACCCTGATGAGGCGCTTGCAGCCCGAGGGCTGGCGCATCGCCGGTGCGGTGCTGCTGTCCGGCCCGTACAACGCGCGGCTGGAGGGCTTGTCGCGGCCGCAGTTCGGCATCGCCACGCCCGACCCGCGCAACGAGGCCTACTTCGGCCCCGACCCCGCAGCCTGGGACGCGGCCAGCATCGTCGACCACATCGATGCCGCGCCGCTGCCCTTGTGGATCAGCTGGACGGAATGGGACCTGCTGCAGATGCAGGTGCAGGCCGGTGAGCTGTTCGCGCGGCTGGTGAGCCGCCATGGCTTCCAGCCTCGATTGACCGTGCTGCCGCAGCACAACCACTTCTCGCAGGGCTACACCTTCGGCACCGCAGACACCACGCTGAGCGCGCCGCTGCTGGCCTTCCTGCGCGAGATCACCCAGGCCTGATCGGGCCTTTGGGCCATCCATGGCCGGGGTCACAGGCCATCGCGCCTGTCCCCGCGCCTCATGGATTACCCGCAATGCCGCAGCCCGCGGCATCGCCTCTCCCAGGGAGATCGCCCTGCATTTGCGCGGTGGATTTTCCTTATTCGGTTCACGCTCTGGAGCGATACCCACCCGCTCCCTAGACTGCCCCACGAACAGAGATTGATCCAGCGCAAACGGATCAGCACGAGGAGACCCCCATGGCACAAAGCCCGTCACC
>NZ_JAIZVX010000281.1 GCF_021768455.1 Aquabacterium sp.
CGGTGGTGGCCACCACCGTGACGGCGGCATCGGCCACGGCCACGACCGCACAGCCCGAGAGGCTGCCAAGGGCAAGGAGGACGAGGGCTGTTCGCAACATGGGGAGGCTCCGGGCAGGCGTGTGGTCGGTGGGCAAGGCCCGCTGCGCCCATTGTCGCGCGATCGGGGTCAGGGTTGTTCGGCGTCGTCGAACAGGGGCAGGGTCTGGGCGCCACCAGAGGGCGCCTTGGATCCGCCGCCCTCCCGGTCCACCGTCGGCGCGGGCAGCTCGTCGGCGCGCAGCAAGCGGTCCATGCGCACGCCCAGCAGGCGCAGGCGCTGGTCGAGCGGCGCGGTCTTGAGACAGCGCCCGGCCCACAGGCGGATGGTGGCCGCGTCCTGCGTGGGTGCCGGCAGGCTGAGGCTGCGCGTGACGATGTGGAAATCGCTGTAGCGCAGCTTGACGGCCACGGTCCGCGCCACGTAGCCCTTGCGTTGCAGGTCCTCGGCCACCTGCTCGCACAGGCGGGTGAAGAGCGGGCTCAGGGTGGCGCGGTCGCCACGGGGGTGGAGGTCGCGCTCGAAGGTGGTTTCGCGGCTGAGGGATTTGGGCTCGCGCCAGGTCACGACCGGGCGGTCGTCCCGTCCATGGGCCACCTCGTGCAGCCAGTGGCCCTGGTTGACGCCAAAGTGCCGGATCAGCCAGTCTGGGTCGGCCGCAGCCAGCTCGCCCACGGTGTGCACGCCGAGTTCGGCCAGGCGCTGGCTGGCCTTGGGGCCGATGCCGTTGATGCGGCTGGCCGGCAGGGGCCAGATGCGGCCGGGCACGTCGGCCGGGTCCAGCAGCAGGGTCAGGCCATCGGGTTTGTCGAGGTCGGAGGCCAGTTTGGAGAGCAGCTTGTTGGGCGTGACCCCGATCGAGCAGCTCAGGCCGGTGGCCGCGTGCACCGCATCCTTCAGGCGCTGGGCCAGGGCGCGGATGCCGGCCAGCGGGTCGGCCTCGGTGGCATCTTGCGCACCGGGCACGTCGCTCAGGTCGAGGTAGATCTCGTCGATGCCGCGGTCCTCCATCACCGGCGCGATCTGCAACACAGCGGCCTTGAACAGGCGCGAGTGGTGGCGATACCGATCGAAATCCACCGGCAGGAGGATGGCATCGGGCGCCAGGGCCGCGGCCTTCATGAGGCCCATGCCGGAATGCACACCCAGGGCGCGCGCCGGGTAGGTGGCGGTGGTGATGACACCGCGGCCGGTGTAGTCGCGCAAGGTGGCGTAGCGCCGGCTGCCATCGGCCTGCACCTCGGGGTGGTGGCGCCGCCCGCCGCCAATCACCACCGGCTGGCCGCGCAGTTCGGGGTAGCGCAGCAGCTCGACGGACGCGTAGAAGGCGTCCATGTCGAGGTGCGCGATGCGCCGCAAAAGTGGGGGCGTGGAGGCCGGTGGGTTCATGACAGCCAAGCATAGCGCCCCGAACATCACCCCAAACCAACCGCCAGACAGTCACTTTGCAAAAGCTGGAAGACTTGCCGGGCACAGGCCCCATGGCAGCTCGGCAAACCTGAGATGCTTGGCCACCATGCTCATGCCAGACGACTTTCTGCTGCCCCGCTCCGAGACGGTTGACTCGGTGGTCTATGCCAGCCGCGCCTGCTTCGAGGGCACCCCTCTGGCCCAGGTCAGGCACATCGGGGCCTCGGCTGCCGCCCGCAACGCTGCCATGGGGGTGGCCTCCACCCTGCTCTACCAGAGCGGCTGGTTCGTGCACTGGCTGGAAGGCCCGGGCACGGCCATCGACCAGGTGCTGACCCGCATCGCCCGCGATGCCCGCCACCGCCACATGC
>NZ_JAIZVX010000055.1 GCF_021768455.1 Aquabacterium sp.
AGCCCTGTGCACAGGGCTGCTGATCACGGGCGTGCTGGCGGCCTTCGCCCCGCGCTCCTACACGGCGGATGCCGCCTTGATGCTGCGACTGGGTCGCGAATACCTCTATACGCCAGAGGTGGGAGATGCAGCCGGTCGCACGCCCCTGGCCTACGACCGGGAACAGACCATCCAGTCCGAAACGCGCATCCTGCTCAGCCGGGATGTGCTGGAGGCCGCCCTGGACACCCTGGGCGTGGCGCGCATTTACCCGGATCTGGCCAAGTCACCCGCGCAGCGCGGGCAAGCGGTGCTGTCCCTGAGCAAGGCCCTGGACGCCGAACTGCTCAAAGGCAGCAACCTGATGCAAGTGCAGTTCAAGCACCGCGATCCCGAGGTGGCAGCCCAGACCCTGTCGGCGGTGATCGACGCGTACCTTCAAAAGCGCCAACGGGTCTTTGCAGGCCAGGGCATCAAGTCCAGCGCGGCCGATTTCAGCGCCCGACAGGCCCGACTGCAGCAGGCTGAAACGGCTTTGTCGGCGTTCAAGCAGGCCCACGGCATCCGTGCCTTTGCCGAAGAGCAAAGCCTCCTGCTGGCCCAGCGCAACGCCATGGAACTCAAGGCCTCCGACGTCGCCCTGGCCCTGGCCCAATCGGGTGGACGGGCCGCGGCGCTGCGCCAGCGTCTGCCTCAGGTGCCCGCCGAGGTCACGCTGGCCAACGAAACCCGCAGTGGAGAGGCGACCGAGAGCACCTTGAAGCTGCTGATGGACCTCAAGCTCAAAGAGCGAGACCTCAGCGCCAAGTTCGCCGACTCCGAACCACCGGTCACCGACGTGCGTCAGGACATTGCCCTGGCCACCGCCCACCTGCAAACGCTGCGCGCCAACCCACCGCGCACGGTGCGCACGGGTCGCAGCCCGGTGCGGGACGCGGCCGAAACCGATTTCGAGCACACGCTGGCCGACCAGTCTCAAAGCCGTGCCGGACGCGAGTCGATCACGGCCCAGCTGGCCCGCATCGACAAACGACTGGCCGAACTGGCCGCCCACGAACACGAGTGGACGACCCTGGAGCGCGAACGCCGCCTGGCCGAGGCCGATTACGAGGCCGCCGCCAAGCGCCTGCGTGACGAGCAGACCATGGCCGACCTTGATCGCCAGCGCCAATCCAACGTCAGCATGGTGCAGGCACCCAAGGTGCCGCTGGAGGGCAAATCGGCCCGCATGGCGATCGTGGCCGTGGGCGGGGTGCTGAGTGTGGCCGCGGCCTTGTTCACAGCCTTCCTGAGCTCACTGGCCCGGCAACGCAAAGCCCAGGCCGGCCCGGGCACCGTGAGCCGCTCATGAGCAGCGGCCACAGCGCCCTCGGCCTGAACCGCACCGAGGCGCTGTTGGGCCTCGCCATGGTGCTCTACCTCTGGCTTTCGGCCCCTCTGCTCGCCGTGATGGGCATCCCATACGACGTGCCCATGGGCAGCTTCCCAGCCAAGATCCACCCGGGCACGTATGTGCTGGCGCTGGCCGCCCTCAGCGCCTGGGAGGCCGAACGCTGGCGCCTGGCTGGCCTGAAGACAAGCTTGCAGCGCGACCCCTTGCTGCATGCAAGCCTCGCCTGCATGGTGGCCTGCTTTGCCTGGGCCGTGTTGCGGCACGGGCCGAGTGGCCTCGCTTTTTTCATCGACACCCTGATGGCCCCAGCCATCGCCGGATTGTTGATCACGGCGCAGTCTGACGCCGCGCGGTCGCGGCTGAAGCAGTTGGTCATGTGGCTGATCGTGATCAATGCCGTTCTGGCCCTTGGTGAATACGCCTCACGGGTGCATCTGGTCCCTGGTATCAAGGGGTCGGGCGAAGACGACCCGGATGCTTTTTTCCGCGCCACCGGCTTGCTGGGCCACCCGCTGACCAATGCCAAGGTCACCGTCACCGCCCTGCCCTTCATCGGCGCCCTGCCCTGGGCCTTGCGCTGGCGGGTTGCCGCCGTGGTCTTGCTGTCCCTGGCCCTGCTTGCTTTTGGCGGTCGCACCAGCCTGGTCATGGGGGCCCTGGTCTATGGCTTGGCCGGTCTGGCATGCCTGCTGGTTCACATCGCCCGCGGACGCTTCAGCTACCTGCAACTGACCGGTGGCGCCGTCGGCCTGCTGCTGGGCATGGCACTGGTGACGGCCATCGTGCTGGGCACCGGCCTGGGCGACCGGGTCTTCCACAACTTCACCTGGGACAACAGCGCAGATGTGCGCTTCCTGGCGTGGCAGACCCTGGACCACTTTGGCGGCACCGACATCTGGATGGGCCAGCCCATCGAGGGCATCGACCACCTCGCAGAGCGCGTGGGCATCGACATGCGCTACGAGGCCATCGAAAACTTCTGGGTCTACATGCTGCTGTTGCTTGGCATCACCGGCTTCCTTCCCTTTGTGCTCGGCCTGGCCCTGCTGGCCGTGCACCTGATTCAGCGCAGCGGACTCTGGCAGAGCCTGGCCGTGCTGGTCTACATCGTGGTGGCCTCGGGGACGAACTCCCTGGCCTCCAAAACCATCAGCCTGCTGGTGTTGACGGTGCTGGTCCTGACCAGCGCGCCCGAACGGGCACCCCGCGCCGCACGTCAACCTGCCCCGATGGGGCTCAGGCTCAAGGAGCTGCAATGAACCCGACACGCGTCCGGATCTTCTACCCTGCCGATCCGGTGGGCATCGTGCCTGGCGGCATCGACACCTTCATCCGCGGCATGATCAAGTCGGCCCCTGCCGATGTGGTGATCAGCCTGGTCGGCATGAGCACCGACGCGCAGCAGCGCCCACCAGGCGTCTGGACCACCTGCCACATCGATGGTCACCCCTTCGAGTTCTTCCCGGTGCTGGCCGTCGCCGATGCAGGACAGCGTGAACGTCTGCCGCTGGTGGTGCGCTTCATGGCGGGACTGTGGCGACACCGCGAAGTGATGCGCGAGGGCTTTGACGTCATCGACCTCCACCGCATCGAGCCCGCCCTGTTTTTCCTGCGCGACCACCGTCCGCGCAACATGTTCTTTCACCAGGACCCCAGCTTCCTGCGCCTGGAGGCCTCGGACAACCTCTGGCGTCGCCTGCCCGCGGCCTACGAGCGGCTCGAGGCCTGGATCATGGCCCGGGTGCACAGTGTCTGGTGTGTGCGAGAGAGCGGTGTACAGGTGCTGCGCCAACGCTACCCGGCCTTGGCTCGCCAGACGCATTTCGTGCCGACATGGGTCGACACCTCGGTGTTTTCGCCAGTGAACGAGGCCGAGCGCACGCACCTGCGTGCCGACCTGGCCAGAGCCTGGGAACTGGACGTGAACAGCCGCTGGGTCATCTCGGTGGGCCGACTGGACACCCAGAAGAACCCGCAACGCCTGCTGCAATCGATCGCCCAGTTGAAGGCCGAAGGTCACACGCTGACCTGGCTGGTCGTGGGTGACGGTGTGCTGCGCCCTGAACTCGATCGCCTGGTTGCACAGGCCGGCATCCAGGCCCAGGTCTGTTTCCTTGGCCTGCAGTCGACCGCGCAGATCAGCCAGTGGCTGCGGGCGGCCGATGTTTTCGCGCTCCCTTCGGCTTACGAGGGCATGCCCATGGCCCTGCTGGAAGCCCTGGGCAGTGGCCTGCCCGCGGCCGTCACCGATGTGGGCGAAGTGCGGCGCGTCGTGCACCCCGGCGTGAACGGCAGCATTGCCACGGACCAGACCGATGAGGCCTGGACCGTGGCCCTGCGGGAGGCCCTGACGCACGCAGCAGCCTGGCGCGGGGCCCCGGCCCGCGAAGCCATTGAGCCCTACCAGCCCGAGCGCGTGCTCGCGCCCGTCTACGAAAACCACCGCGCGCTGGCACGCCGGAACCGCCGCACCCGCGCCACCGATGTCAGCGCACAGGCGCCGCGTGTGCACCGCGTGATCGGTGTGGCCGTGCACGGCATGGACCGCAGCCAGGCCGTGCAACGCATCATGGCCTGGGCGCGCCGGCTGGAATCGCGCTACGTGTGCTTCTGCAATGTGCACTCGGCGGTGCTGGCCAGCACCCAGGCCACACACCGTCAGGCCTTGGAGAGCGCAGACCTGGTGGCCCCCGATGGCGCCCCCATCGCATGGACCCTTTCGGTCAAGCGGGGCCAGGCACAGGCGCGTGTGGACGGCCCTGACACCATGCTGGCCCTGTGCGAGGCCGCGGCCCAGCAGGGCGTGCGCATCGGCCTGCTGGGCTCCACCGACGAGGTCCTGGCGTTGCTGACGGAGCGCCTGTGCAAGGCCTACCCCGGCCTGCAGGTCGCCTACAGCCACTCCCCCCCATTTCGCGCCCAGACGGCCGCCGAAGAGCAGCAGGTTTGCGACGACATCCGGGCAAGTCAGGTCGGCCTGTTGTTTGTGGGACTGGGCTGCCCCAAGCAGGAGACCTGGATGCAGCGCCACCGTGGTCGCATTCCTGCCGTGATGCTGGGCGTGGGCGCCGCCTTCGACTTCCATGCCGGCACGGTACAACGCGCACCGGCCTGGCTGCAGTCCCTCGGTCTGGAGTGGCTGCACCGCCTGGCCTCTGAGCCCAGGCGCCTGTGGTGGCGCTACCTGTCGTTCAACACGCAGTTCGTGTGCAAGAGCGCCGTGGACCTCGCCCGCATCCTGATGCGTCGCTCCAAGGCCTTGATCAGCCACCTTGTGCACTGATGCGCCACCCTGAAGCCCGCCCCTGCGCCGACACCGGCCCGCTGAAGCCGGGTTGGCCCGCGGCCGAGACACCCACGTGGTGGCCGGCGTGCGAGGCCTTGTTGCGCGCACACCATGGGCTGTCAGATCTGCGGCCGTCTGGCCTCACACGCGCAGATTCATATTCAGATGCAGGGCACATCTGGCTGGCCCTCACGCCAGACAACGCCTTGCGCCTGCTTCGCGCGCAGCCAGATGCCGTGGTCTGGTACCTGGGTGCGTCGGATGCCCGCCCCCTGGATCCGCACTGGCCCATGTTGGAAGCCGTGTGCACAGGGCAAGGCATGGCCTTGTCGCTCTGGCGGTGCCAATCCGGCACCAGCCTCGTCGGCCAGGCCCTGCGACGTGTCCATGTCGACACCGGCTTCGACCACCGAGCCGCATCGGAGAACTTGCCCAGCCTGGTTGCACGCCTGCTTCAACAGGCCTTGCATGACCATGAACAGGGCCTGCTGCCCGCCCAGGGCGCAGCGCCTGTGTCGCTCATGCCCGGGCCGCAGACGGCCGCCCGGCCGGCATGGTTCAGGTGCGCCATGGGGCGGTGGCGCGGTTGGCTCGCCCAACAGCGTGCCCGCTGGCTGAGCGAACAATGGCGGATCGGCCTGGTCGACGCGCCCGTGTCAGCCTGGCTGGATCCCGGCTTCCGGCCCAAGGTGCGGTGGCTGACCGGGTCGCGCTGGGGGCGCTACCTCGCCGACCCGGCAGGCTTGCCGGGCGACCCAAACCAACTGTTCGCCGAAACCTTCGACGAGGCCACCGGCCAAGGTCACATCGCCCGGATCACCCTGGACGCGCAAGGCAACATGGCCAGTTGCCATCGACTGCCAGTCGGGAGGGGGCAACATGTCTCCTTCCCCCAGACACTGTCGGTAGACGGCCAGGTCTATGGCGTGCACGAGGCCCGCGCCGAGCGACGTTGCACCCTGTATGCGCTGGATCCCGAAGGCCACTGGACACCCCAGCGGACCCTGCTGAACGACGTGGCGGTGATCGACCCCACGCTCTTTCGCCACGAGGGCCGTTTCTGGCTGGCCTACACCGATGGCGACCTGGGAGAGCAGGACAACCTCTGCCTTCACCATGCCGAGCGCCTCGATGGCCCCTGGCTGCCGCATGCCAACAACCCTGTGCGCACCGACGTACGGGGGGCCCGCATGGCCGGTGCTTTCTTTGAGCACGAAGGCGCCCTCTACCGCCCTGGGCAGGACTGCCTGGGCGCCTATGGTCGCGGCGTCGTGCTGCACAAGGTGTTGCGCTGCACACCGGAGTGTTACACCGAAGAGGTCGTTCGCCACGTGACACCCGATCCCCAAGGCCCCTGCCCTGACGGTCTGCACACGCTGTCGGCATGGGGTGAACGCACCCTGATCGACGGCAAGAAGCTCGGCTTCAACCCGGTTGTGCTGTGCCGCAAGCTGCGCCAGCGTCTGGGGCTGATGCCGCACCCGAAGGCCATCTCGCAGGCCGCTTCGGCCGACGCTTCCATTTCGCCCCCTCGCTTGCAGCGGCTGAGCGTGGTCATCCCCCACCTGCGCATGGGCGGGGGTGAACTCTCCATGCTGCGGCTGGCCATCGGCCTGCACAAACTGGGCGTCGAGGTGGAGTTGATCGTCAACACCCTTCGCACCGCCCAGGTCGCTGTGCCAGAAGGCCTGCGGCTGACGGTGCTGGGGCACGAAGGCACGGTCTCGGCCCAACGTGCCCTGACACAGGCACTGCGCACCAGCCGCCCCCAACTGGTGTTCAGCGCCTTCCCGCACACCAACGTCGCCACGGTGGCCGCCGTGCGACAAGCCAAGGTGGGCGCCCGCTGCGTCGTGTCCGAGCACGCGCCACTGCGGCAGCAGATCGCCCGCGAAGGCGGCTGGCGCTACCGCGTGCTGCCACCGGTGGTTCGCTGGGCCTACCCCAAGGCCGACGCGGTGGTCGCGGTCTCGGAAGGCGTGCGCGCCGACCTCCAGGTCATGCTCGGCGAACGCTGCGCGGTCCATGTCATCGCCAACCCGGTGATCGACGACGCCCAGCCGCTGTCGCCCGAGGTCCCGGCGCAACACCCCTGGCTGAAGGATCCCGCGCTGGCGGTGGTGATGAGCGTGTCACGCCTCAGCGTGGAAAAAGACATCCCCACACTGATGCGCGCGTTTGCGACCGTGCATGCCCAACGCCCCCAGACCCGCTTGATGCTGCTGGGCGAAGGCCCGGATCGTTCTCGCCTGGAAGCCCTGAGGCAGAGCCTGGGCCTGGACGACGTCGTGCAGTTGCTGGGGCAGGTCGAAGCGCCGCGCCAGTGGATGCAGCACGCCCAGGCCTTCGCCCTGGCATCGCTTTACGAGGGGTTCGGCAATGTCTTGATCGAGGCCCTGTCGTGTGGCCTGCCCGTGGTCGCCACCGATTGCCCCGTGGGGCCGCGCGAAGTGCTGGCAGGTGGACGGCACGGCCAACTGGTCCCCGTGGGCGACACCGATGCCATGGCCCGGGCCTTGCTGAAGGCCCTGGACCAAGGGTCGGTGCCCGAGGCCACCTGCCACCATGCGGCCGGCTACACCGCGTCACGCGCCAGCCAGGCCTACCTGCGGCTGTTCGAATCCCTGCTGTGAGGCCCTGACATGCTGGTTCGACACACCCTGTGCTATCTCCCCACCCAGTTGCTCTCGCCGCTGGCCCAGCTGGCGTCCATGGTCTTGTGGACACACTGGCTCGCCCCGGAGGCCATGGGTGCCTTCACCCTCGTCACCGTCATGCAGGAGATGGCCTACCTGGCCTGCCTGGGCTGGTTCTCGACCTACGCCCTGCGCTACCTGCCCCCGGACAACGACACCACAGCCCGCCAGCGCTACCTCGCCACCGAGAACACCGTGGTGCTGGCCTGCGTGGCCCTGAGCCTCGTGCTGGCCTGGCCTGCGACGTGGACGCTGCCCGCATCCGGGCACCGAGGCCTCACTGCCTTGGCGGTGGGCCTGTTCTTTGCCACGCGGGCACTGAATGCCCACTATGCCGAGCGCGCCCGGGCACAGGCCGGCTTCGGCACCTACGCCATCCTCCAACTGGCTGGCCCCGTCGGTGGACTGCTGCTGGGCTGGGTCGCACTCGAGCGCATCGCCCCCACGGCCGACGTGCTGCTGTTCAGCTACGCCCTGGCTCAAGCGGTCGGCACCGTGCTGGCCCTGCCTGGGCTGGGCATGCGCTGGCGACTGAAGGCGCCGGACACTGCCATGTTGAAGGCCGCACTGGCCTTCGGCGGCCCCGTTCTTGGCCTGTCGGCGCTGGGCTGGGTGGCGGAAAACCACGTGCGCTACCTCGTGCAGTGGCAAGACAGCGCCACCGCCCTGGGTCTGATGATTGTGGGCTGGTCACTGGGACGCCGCTGCGCCTCGGTCGCAGCCATGTTGGTGACCACCGCCGCTTTCCCATTGGCCTCTCGCCTGCTCAATGAAGGTCGCCAGGCCGAGGCCCTGCGCCAGTTGCAGGTCAATGCCGCCTTGATGCTGGCCGTGCTGGCCGCAGCCACCGTTGCCATGCAATTTGCCGGCCCCGAACTGGCCGCACTCACCGTCTCGCCCGCCTACCGCGAGGTCACAGGGCAGCTGCTGGGCCTGTCGGTGCTGTCGGGCATGCTGCGCAACCTGCACGTGCACGCCACCGACCAATTGATGCTGCTGCAGCGGCGCATGGGCCTCATCGCACGGATCAGCGTGATCGAGATCCTGGCCTGTGGCCTGGGCTCGGCCGTGGGCCTGTGGGGATGGCAACTGCATGGCGCCGTCGTCGGGCAGGCCATCGGTTCGGCGCTCGCCCTGGGTCTGAGCGTCTGGTGGGCTCGCCAGCAACTGGGCTTTGTATGGCCCTGGGCCGACACCCTGCGCATCGCTGCCGCCTCCAGCCTCATGGCGCTGGCCATGACGCTTTACCCATCTGGCGAGGGCCTGGTGCACCTGGTGGGCAGCCTGCTCTGTGGCGGATTGGCCTACGTCCTGGGCTGCGCAATGCTGTACCGCGACGTCCTGCAACACCATTGGCGCATCATGCGTGCGGCCTGACGCAACGCAGGCCCCGCCACCACGCAGCGTCCCTCCGCGTTCTCCTCCGCCCAGCCCATGCGCACAGCCCCTCAACACCCTGCACACCTTGCCAGCCACGCCCGATCGCAAGGCCAGTGGGTTCGTGCCATCGGCTTGGCCTGCCTCCTGAGCCTGGCGGCACTGGGCTCCTGCGGAGGTGGCGGCGGTGGTGACAAGGCCACACCGGCGGTGACCGCCGGGACCACGACCACGGTACGCACCCTGAACTGCACAGCCGATGCCCGGGTGACGCGCCCCGAAGGCGGCCTGCTCTTCAACAACACCTGGAACAGCGCTGCCGCAGGCCAGGCCACCTGGGAACAGTGCCTGATCGCTCGCACCACCGCGGCTGGCGTCAACCAATATGGCTGGCGCTGGACCTGGCCAAGTGCAGGCGGTGCGCTGTTTGCCTACCCGGAAATCGTGGTCGGCGCCAAACCCTGGGAAGCCGGCCCGGGCAACGACAGCCGCTTCCCCATCCGCATCGCCCAGGCGCAGGCGCTTCGCTTGCGCTACACCACCGAGACCCAGGCCATCGGCAGCCGCAACCTGGCCACCTCGCTCTGGCTGATCCAGACGCCCGAGGTCGCATCGCCACCGGTCGAGTCCGACATCACCGCCGAGTTGATGATCTGGTCCGACTACACCGATGACATGGTCGCCGACCCCGGTACCACCACGCTGCGCGGCACCTTCACCGATGCGAACGGCCTGCAGTGGGACATCTGGGCCGACACCAACTGGGGCGATGCCTCAGGCGGCAGCACGCACCGCTGGACCTACATCGCCTACATCATCCAGCCCGGCCAGCGCCGCCAGAGTGCCGACATCGATGCGCTGGCCATGCTGAGACACGCCGCCTCACTCGGATTGATCAGCACCAGCCTCTACGTCGCCGACGTCGAACTCGGCAACGAACTCGTCGCCGGCCAGGGTGAAACCTGGCTCACCGAATTCGCCCTCACGGTCAACTGACCGGGCCCCCCGTTCACCATTCCCTCCACCTCCACAGCCTCACACCATGCCACGCAAGCCCAACCCCAACGCTTCCCACCGTTTCGGCCTGAGCCGCCGCCGCTTTGTCCAGGGCACCATGGCACTTGGTGCGACGCCTGTCATGGTGGGAGAGGCCCAGGCGGCCACCAGCACGCTGGAGGGTTACGCCAGCGCCACCTCCGTGAAGGCGGGCGACGCGATCGACTTCCACGTGCGTGACCCGCAAGGCAGCATCCTGCTGGGCAAATTCGTCGGCATCAAGGTCACACGCATGGGCTCGCCCGACACCGTCGTGCACGAGTCGCTCACCCTGGTCCGCTATCGCTCGGTCCCGGCAGACGCCTCCAGCAAGGGATGCCGATGGCCTGTGAGCTATCGCCTGTACGTGCCGTCGAAGTGGCCGTCGGGCGTTTACTGGGCCACCTTTGGTGCGGGGACCACCGCCTGCAACGTGCCCTTCGTCGTCAAGGCAGCCACCCGCGCTGCCACCACGCGCGTGATCGTGCAGGTTCCTGTGACCACGCCGCAGGCCTACAACAACTACGGCGGCAAGAGCCTCTACGACTACAACTCGACCAACGGTCAGCGCGCCTCTCAGGTCTCTTTCGACCGCCCCCTGGCCGACCTGCAAAGCACCGGCTTCGACGGCTGGACGCCCCCCATCGTGCGCTGGCTGGCCCTGCAAGGCATCGCTGCCGATTACTGCACCAGCCTCGATCTGCACGCCAACCCGGAGGTGCTCAAGGGCTACCAACTCTTCATCACGGCCGGTCACGACGAATACTGGTCGGCCGCCATGCGCCTGAACTTCGACGCCTTTGTCGCCGCCGGGGGCAACGCGGCCATCCTTGCCGGCAATACCTGCTGGTGGCAGGTGCGCTTCGACTCCAGCCTGGGCACCAACCGCACCATGGTCTGCTACAAATCGGCCAGCACCGACCCGGTCACCACGCCGGCCCTCAAGACCGTCAACTGGCACGACCTGGTCCCCGCACTGCCAGAAAACACCAGCATCGGCCTGAGCTATTACAAAGGCGCGTCCTGGACCAACGCCCTGCCCCGCCCCGATACACCTTACGTGCTGCAAGCGCCCAGCCACTGGGCCTTCACCGGCCTCAACTGGGGCAGCGGCACCCGCTTTGCCGGCAGCTACGTGGGCTATGAAACGGACGCAGCCGACTTCCGATACGGCGCCGATGGTCGCTCCTACCCGACCGGCCTGGACGGCAGCCCCAACACACTGCGCATCCTGGCCCAGGCCGACGCCAGCGACTGGGACGCCCGCGCCCAGGCCCTGGGCCTCTCGGGTGAGCGCTCCGGCTACGCCGCCATGGCCGTCTTCAGCCGTGGCGGCAGCCAAGGCACGGTCTTCAATGCCGGCACCACAGACTGGGTCTACGGCCTGCAGCCCGAACTCTGGGGTCAGACGCCCACGCCGATCAGCACCATCACGCGCAACGTGATCAACAAGCTGTCGGCGCCGTGGACCGAAACGGCCGAAGTGCGCCAGTTCCGCTCCACGCCAGCCACCGGCGCGGCCGGCCATGTTTACGCCATCGGCACCGAGCCGCCGGCAGGCATGGAGCTCGAAGGCACGGCCTTTTACGCCCTGGCCGCACCCGCGACGGGCAGCACACCGGTCTACCGCTTCTATGCGCCCGTGAACGGCACGGCCAATGGCCGCCGCTACCACTACTCGACCAGCCCGACCTACCTGCCGACCTTTGGCTGGATCGCCGATGGCATCGCCTTCCACGCTTACGCCAGCGACGCACCGGGCCGCCGTGCGGTCTACCAGTTCCGCACCCTCGACGCAGACGGCCTGACCGTCACCTTCTTCAGCACGGACATCAATGCCGCACCAGGCTGGATCGCCGACTCGCCCGCTTTCTTCGTGCCTGTGGCCTGACCCTGGGTCAGGATGCCATCGCGCTCAAACGGGCGCGATGGCCACTTGCAAAGGGTGGTGTGGCGCCAGCCTCCCCCACCGGGCCCCGGCCATCATCCTGGGCAAGACCCCAAAAAAAACGGCCCCACAAACCGTGAGGCCGCACTGAATCACTCCCACTCGATCATTTCCGGCACCTTGAGAGCCGCATGAACACTAGGTTTTTGAAGTTCCAAGATTTCTTTCTACCGTCATTTTTACCGACGCTGGAAGGTGGTGATTGCAACGATGGTTGCCGGTCAAACGACAGCCATAACGCGCTTTCTAGTGTACACGGCGAGCCTGAAAATGTGGGTTGAACTGCACTCACGGTTTGAGGCGTCAAGCACCAAGCCTGGTCCTGGAAGCGATCGTGGCGTCCTCTTTGCGGGACACCAAAAAGTTTAGCTCTGTGGAGCATCCTCTGCGGCACCGTCGCATGGTCGATCGTCAAACCACCACCTATCGATGGCATCCCGATCCTCCAGGTGAGAAACCCAGCGGTCGTCGAACAGCACATCGACACTTAAGACCGGCTGCGCGTCGTAGGCGACCTCGTGGTCGAAGAAACGCCCTTGCAGCGCGTCGCAGTGGATACACCCGTTGGAAAGGCAGGTCCGCCCTTCCGTTCGACTGAATCGCGGCTTGATCGCACCGATGCCGTGGCGTGCAAGGGTTTCGACCGGCAGCGTTGCCATCAACAGGTCGGCTCCCCTACGCTCGTCGTCGAAGTCGTAGATATTCGCGGTTACGTCTGCGGCACCCTGAAGCACCCGACTGGCTGCGAAGCATAGGTCGATAACGAGGCCCGTCGTCTTCTTGCAGCGCCAGCACTCGGTGTATGCAACGCAAACGTCCAACGGCAAGGTGCACCCAACCTGTGGTGCAAAGCGCAACTTCCCCGCCAATGCACCTTCGACAAAGCTGCCCAGATCGACGTGCTGCTGCCAGTAGTTCGGGCCTTCGCTGTTCTTGCTGCTCGCGAAAACTGGATGGTAGCAAGGCCCCGGCAAGGACACAAAGCACGTGTTGGTATCAACATCATGGCTAAGCCTGAATGCCGGAGTAGCCTTTTCGACTGGAATGCTCTGCTGCCGCATGAACCAGAGTGTGCGGATTCCCGCAGCCTGAGACATGGCCTGGTAGTGAGCCACTTCATCCAACGGCAAGCGCCCCCATTGGACCTTGAACGCCACCGGCTTCCCTCCCTCGCGGTCTGCCTGCACGTCGAGCGTCCACCCGCCTTCTTCAACCAGTGCTCTAGGCATTTCGAGCGAAGCATTCCATCCCGCGCGTCGCACCGCTTTGGCGATTGCCTCTCTTGCAATCATGGCCTCTGCCGTGTCTGTAACGGCCGTGCAACGCCCCTTCTTGGCATGGGCGAAGTACTGGGTACCGAGCTTCGTTTGCCGAAGCACCACGTCAGCGCCGCAGCATGTCATCTTCAACGCACGATCTTTTCGGTTTCGCGCCCGCAGATTTTCCCAGCCCTCATTATCGAAATCGATGGAGAGCAGTTCTTGATCATTTGAAGTGCATTTGAGTGACATACGAAATGGTGCGTTTTTCTCTGCTGGTCATTCGATCCCGCCAGTAGTCAACAGTCCTGGCACGATAGTTTTGAGGTTGGAAACTAGCTGCCCACGAACCTGTTCAACCGGCATCTTCCAAATGCCGCACAACGTCTGAACTGCATGGACTGTTTCCCATGGGAACCACGGCGTTCCATCCGCCTTGGTTGCAAATGGTCCGTCCGTCTCCAGCAACACGTTGGCAGCAGGCATTTCTGCCACGAGCTGCCGACCTTTCTCACTCGCAACCATCGAGGGCCCGACACTGAACCAGGCACCCTGATCAACCGCGCGACGTAGCTGTTTCTTCGTGCCAGAAAACCAATGAAGCACAGGCGTGCCAGCTTTCGGATGTGCCTCTAGAGCATCCAGAACTTGGTCCGCCGCACCACGAGAGTGCAGACTCATGACTCGCCCGCCGACACGCTCGCATTCCGCAAGGACCACATCCAATATCCTTCGCTGCAGTGCCAGCGAATGCTTGAAGCGTGGCGATCCATCCAGACCGATCTCGCCGATGAACTCGGCTTGCGCTACGAGACTGACCAAGAGATCCATCTCCGCCGCCTTCGCAACGGCTATCTCTGGATGAAGTCCAAGGGCCACCTTGATGTTGGAATACCCCGCAAATACTCGCGATGTGGCCAACCAAGCTCTGGGACTTGTGGAAACAACCAGCGTAAAGATGTTCTGCTTCGCAACTTGTGGGAGCAGGCTCAGGGCATTCGGATACAGATCCAGGTGACTGTGGAAATCGATCAAATGATGCCCTCGTGCTCGAGAAATGCACCCAACTCGCCGATGCCAGCCTCTACCACCCGCTGGAACGAAGCGCGCTCATCTGGTGTCGCAAAGGTCAATGCTCCGGCAGCCATGGGACCAACGCCGTCTGACAGATAACGGAGATAAGCGATCGCTGCAGCATGGGTGTCATTTGCGTTACCTGAAGGCGCGGTTGCCTTGAGATTTCCATAGCGATAACTTGGCGTTGGATCTTGGGTGTCGGCCCTGAAGAAGGCTGCCCGTCTGACCAAGCATGGAAGACATCTTCCGCAATGCTCGTTCAATCGGCCGTATTTACCGCAACTCGTCGTCCGCGGCATCAAATGGTTCATCAAAGGCAAATCTTGGCATCCCATGAGAACCTCTCCCTTGGTCAGATACTTGTAAGGCGAGTGAAATGACGCCCCAATGCCCAGCGCATCCCAGAGATCTTGCAAGTGATGCAGAAACACGGGGTGGGTGGTTTTCGTGCTGAGTGAACCCATGCGGCCCGGGTTCAACGGAATGTTGAGGCTGATAAATCCGTTCTCCGGAACGTAAACATAAAGGGGATCGATGTCTGGCAACGCAGATGCTGCCAAGGCAGCAAAGCCGTAGAACACAATCGAGCGAGCGCGAGTAGATAGTTCGTGATCCACCGTCGAACGGACGTTGCTATTCCACAGCAGGTGCCGGTCAGCGCCCCCCAAACGGCGAGCAAAATGGTGCTGATCCTCCCGGTTGCCCTTCACAAGCTGAGAGACAAACAATGGCTTCTTGCCAAGTACCGTGAGGTCGATTGCACCGACCAGGCTGTCCATTCCGCCTGACAAGAGGCACACGCAGTCAGCGTCGAAGCGCGCCGGAGCCGTGGAGAGTGCCCGCGGCCGCCCCCCTTCAAGAAAGGTCAGATGCCAAAAGTCCCCGGTTAGAAAGCGAAGCATCTCTTCAATGTCTCGCTTGCGTGCGCTGAAGGGCTCAGGATTCTGTAAGGCCACTTCCATTTCAATCACGCGTGTCCATCCGTCTGCGCTGTTAGACCGCTGAACAGCCAAGTCTGACGCCCCGACAGCCAGGGCGAAAGTTGCGAAATCCCACGCCGGCAGGCTTGGGTAAATGCCTTTGAGTTCGAGGTCGTCGAGCAGACCGGTGCCTACGGAGCCCACGTCTTGGCGCTGCGACGCGGTGTACATCGAGTAGTACACCGTACCGCGCTCCAAATCACGTGGCAACATCTGCTGGGGGAGACAGATGACTCGGCTCATATCGAATCCTCGAACACCATGAAGGTTGTCTGTACCGCCTCACGCAACACTGTTTCCAGCTGCTGGCGCGTCGGGTTCGGCGTCGCGTCCCGGATAGTCTCCAACTGTGCGGCCACGGAGTTCTTTAAGAAGCTTCGCATTTCATTGGTCCGCTGGACGATGGTCGAGGGAGAAAACCTCGCGCTCTCGAACAGTTGACCGATGTCTGCGTACATGCGGTTGCAGGCTTCATGCCCCAAATACAGTTGCATGAGGGTCCAGATCTGAGGGTCTTGCAACGCAAGCAGATCAACATCCGGGTCGAGAACCGTGAGTTCGGAAAGGGCCTGTGCCATTGAATCCTTCGCTGACTCCTCATCGACGCTGCCACCCTCCGGAATGATCTGAGCAACGATTGCATCGATAACGGTCTGTGCCGAGGGGCTGGTCGCGCGCAGGGTATCCATCCACTCGTTGATCCGGGGATCCGATCGCTCCCGTGCCGCCTGCAGGAACGAGCCTAGGCCGGCCCCCGCTTTTGTCGAAGTGCGCATACGCGCGGCAACGTTGCGCGCACCACCCATACCGGTCCGCGAGTATTGGCCGGCCGCGCGCCCTAGCGCTTGGGTGTCGCCACTGCGGGCGAAGGCTCCTAAACTGGCACGCGCACCTTTGAATCGACTTGCAGGGGCCACGCCCTCCGCAGCAGGTTGAGGCGACGCAGTCGCATCGCCACCTCCCGATCGAGCCTCCGCATCCACTTCGCCAGCTCCACCGACAGGAATGTCATTCAGCCATGGAGGGTCGAAAGAAACGTTGCCGCCTGGGCCAGCGCTTGACGCGGAAGTTCCCATTACGATTTCCCCCTCTTCGCGGAGATCGCTCGCTTGACTGGAGTCGGGGTATCAGCATCAACCTCCCAACGCTGCAACTCACTTGTGGCCCATGTCTCGTTCTGCAGAAGCGGTACAAGCGCGATGGGCCGACGGGTAGAAGGTATTTCACCCAACAAGAGAGCAAGTTGAGGTCCTAGCGCGGGGAAGGCCTTCGTAATGTTCAGGCAGCGTGCGACGGAGTCGGCAGTGAACTGCTCGGTTCGTGCCTTGCGACCCAAACGCATCAGCACGCGCTCGGCCTCGCTTTCGCCCAGGGCTTTGATCTGGTCGACCAGAGTTGGAATCACGGAGGTCGCCCCAAGAAGTGCATCGAGCATCTTCTGCGCTTCCTGGCTGAGTTCGTCGTACGCTGCGATCGCAAGCTTCCGATCACGACTTAAGTGCATGAGCGGACGCAGATCGACATCACCCAGTTGCGGTGCGAGCTTCACCCACTGCTCGTAAAAGGGCTGAGGCCAGGCCGTGGGCGCGACCCATGCGTCTCCCTTCTGCGCCGCAGCTTCCAAGTCAGCGATGAACTGCACCTTGCCGTCATCGCTCGCTGCCACAGCCTTGGCCAAGTGCTCAAAACCAACCGCGTTGGCGCACCTCTCAAACAGCTGAAGCTTCACCAGCTCGGGAAAGCCGATGCTCATACCTTGGGACTTAGCGATTGCCTCGCGAAGCACCAAGTTGTTGAGGAAGCGCTTGATCAACCGAGGGTTTCCGGCAATCTGCTCGGCGCTCGCAAGAATATGCGCGAGCTGGTCCGCTAAGTCGATTTCCTTCGCGACCTTGTCGACCTCGGCACCAAAGGCAGCGCGGATGTCTTTCGCGGACAATCCTGACCATCCTTTTTTTGCGAGTTCGAGGACCTTTCGCTGTGCCTCGTTCATGGTTTTTTCAGTGATCTGTTTGCGCCGACGAGCCAGATCGGTCAACAGCAGGACCAAGTACGCCTTGACCTCCGTGGTGCCTAAGCGCGGCACCTGCAGCGGAACTTGAATCAGCTTATCGAAATAGCTGGTGACAAGCTCATTGCTGATCTCAGCGTCCTTGAAGTGCGCGCGCACGGCGCTGCGGATCATTCCCTCATCAGCGGCAATGATGAAAGCCGTGCGCTCGACATGAAGAAGCAATCGCATCGCCTCCAGTGTGTCGATCGCGGTGTCTGGCAAGCAACGGTCCAAGTCATCGACAAGCACCACCAGGGTAACGTCCAGTTCTTTCAGCAGTTCAGTGAAGGCACCGCGAAGGGCCTCAATCTCCTGGGGCAAAGAGCGCTCGCTCTTCTCCTTGAGCAGACCGGCGAATTCGGGCTGCAGCTCACCATAGGCGGCCTTGACCTTCTCAATGTCCGCCGGAACAACCGAACCCGCCTGCACCATCCCGCTGACAGCACCTACAAGGGCTCCAAGTGGGCCGCCGAGAGTTCCACCGATCAGTGCTTGGACGCCAATGGGTGCAAGCATCCGGCCTACGCGCAAAAGCTTGATCCGTTTGACGAATCCCCAGGCTTTGTCGACGGCGGTTTTACGCGACTCAGCAACAGCGACCAGCTTGTCGGCCACAGCATCCAAAAGCGCCTGTCGAGCATCGTCGTATCCTTGGTAGAGCCAGGCATTGAATTCCAGGAAGATGTATTTCTCATCACCGGCGCTGGCCTTCAACTCGGCACCGATCATCTTCACCAATGACGATTTTCCGGCTCCCCAGTTTCCGGAAACACCGATGGTCAACGGTTCACCGCCAGCGTCCTGGATCAGTTGCGCGGCCGCTTTCGCCACATGTGAAAAATTGAGCAAGTCAATTTTGGCTTCGACATCGTTCCACATCCTAGATGGCTCCCTCATTCGTGCTTGGAATGCAAATATAGGCGAAGAAGATATTCGTGGCTGTTCGGCATTGAATGCCGGCATAACGACTTACGCATCGGCCCACCAAGACTTGTCGCTGCGTTCCGTAGTAATCGAGTTCCATCAGACGCCAGACCGGCTTATCCAAGATCACATTGAATACCCTGTCATTGCTCATGATGGCACCGCTGCGGGCGTAGTCACCGGCACTTTCGATCTTGCCCTTTTCAGTCGCGCCGCATCGAATTACGGGAGCAAACCACTCACTCGCTGGCCGATGGGCCAAACAGATCGTTGGTGATCATTGAGCCGCTGGACTCGGCCACCAATTCCCGATGACTTGAACCGCTGGGCACCAGGTGCCCACATTGGGCGAGCAATCCATCATAAGCAAGCACCCGCAGTCGATTGATCCTCTTCGTGCCCTTGGGGAACTGGATCAGATCGTCGTACAGCCTGGGGTGATCGGCACGCGCCAATTCAAACACCAGTCGGATCGGCTCCCCACTGACCTTGGCGTTGGCGCTCATTGCTTGCTCCCCGACGGCGTCGCACCTTCAGTCCGTGGCGCGGCCATCACCGTCCGCGCATAGTTCTGCCCTGCCAGTTGAAAGCCCCGCACATTGGCGAACATAGGTTCCTTGACCTCATGGATCTTGTGATTCGGGAACGCCGCCTTCACCGCCTTCTTGAACAGGAAGGCACCGCCGCCGACCAGGATGATGTTCTGCAAGCTGTGTGGCGATTCGATGTACTGCTTCATTGCCGACACGGCCTGCTGCGCCACCGCCTCAGCCATGGGCATGAATCTGGTGATGTCGTAGGACTTCTGGAAAATCACTGGCTGCTTGCCCGTTCGCAAGGCCAGGTCGATGGCGTCGAGGTCGCGATAGGGGCTGCCGATGTCCTTGGTGATCTCGGCGGCGATCAGGCGCAGCACATCCGACATGCCACGGTTGAACGAATGGCTTTGCTTTTGCACCTGCCTCATGCCCCTGGCCACCAACCAGTCGAAAGTTCTTGAGCCAGGGTCGATGATCAAGCTTTGCTCATTGCCGATGGTGGCCATCTTCTTGTGCACCGATGCGTAATGCGCCAATGCTCCCTGAGGCTGCGCCACAGCGAGTGCCTTGACGACAGTCACCGTCTTGCCACTCCCAACGTCATGCGTTCCCGTCATCGCCTTCTCCAGCGCCGCCTTCTTGAGGTGCAGCAGGGCCACAGGCAGGCCCACCACCAGGAGGTCGATGCGACTTTGCTTCATGAGATGCAGGGCGCCTCGAAGCAAGGCCATGTACTCGGGCGTGTCGGTGTACTCGTCGTGCAATTGGGTTGCACGCACGGAATCGGCCACCAGGTGGACATCGGGACCTACCTCGTAGAACAAGTGTCCGATGGGGATAGACACGGTTTTGCGCCGCTCGGATGCCGACCAGGCCTGAGTCTCGCTGGCGCTCGGGTAGGCAATGGAAGGAAAGCTGGCGCAGCGGATCTCGGTGCCCTCCGTGCCAACGACGTATTTGGTGTTGCCTGATCCGACATCCACCGCTCTGACGATCAAATCCATGATGAGCCTCCAAGGCGTGGGTTCATGAGCGATCAGCATCAGCAAGCTGACACGATCCCGCCACGGCAAACCCCGACTCAGAACACCCGATTTCGGCATCGGTGCAGATTCACTGTCAGCCCGCATGCGCCGCAATGACATTGGCCTGTTGCCAAACCTTCGGGCTCTGGGTTCTGGGGTCGCGTGTGTCACCACGTTCTCATTCGAATGACACTCGTCAACCCCTCTCGCCACGCCCGAGGCAGGCGCCGTCGATGTCCATCTCAGCCCATCGAGAACCTGTGTTGGGAACCAGAGGCAGGATTTTTTGATGTCAAGCCCACGGGCTGTCTGGCGCTTGAGCCCTATCAGTAAATAAGCACGACTCAAGGGCATGTTGCGCGCCCCTAGTTCGCCACGCTCAAACGCCCGGCTATGTGGGCCATTGCGGCTGTGGTCCTTGACCTAAGGGCCCCCGGCGATTCCACTACAGATTCCCGAGAGCCGTCCTGGCTCTGCTCCCGATGGAGCAAAAGGCGTCGCAGTCGTTACCTGCCCTCCAAGCTCCGGTCCTTGAACCGGAATTCGCCATCGCCCCTGAGGTGCTGGCCCTGAGGTCTTCTTCGCAGTGCATGCACCGATGGCCCTGCCAACTCCCTGAGTTGGGCGTTCCTGAAACGCGCCACGGTCTTCGAGCACGCAGTCGGCACCCGATGCTGAACCGCTGTTCCCGCCATCCCTTGAGCCTGCGCCTCGGCGCACCGCACGGTTGTGTTTGCCTCTTTAGGCTCCCCGTGCGACCTCGCTCATGAACTCGGCACCGCCCTGGATTTTCGGTCAGGGGTGGACCCATGCGAGTGGATGGCGCTCCGAATCCAGAACTGATCCACCACAGACGCGTGAGGCCAGACCTCCGCGCCGATGCCGTCCATGCCCCAGAGGCAAACCGGCATCACCAACCCCACGGCTGCAGAAATGCACGACTGGGACGGATCACCCGTTTCGTTTTTAAGAAAGACCGAGTTGGCCGGTGTCGATGCATCAACGCAGGCACACCGACCGACAAACCTTTGGGTAGGCGCCGCACCTGTCGTGGTCGCGTGCGGCGCTGAATGCTTGACCACGACCCGATGGGGCGACGGAATCCGCGCCATCGGCGATCTCCATGGGATTCCACCTTCACTCACGACCAACCCGCTGTTCGGGCGGCGGGCCCTTGACCATGGGCACACATCATGTCTGACTCATCCATCACTCGATCCACAAGGCCCAGATCATCACGGAGCCGGGTTCAGGAAGCATCCAGCCCTGGACGCTCAAGCCAGCACCAGCCCGCACGCCGTCAAAGCTGGGCGGGCAAGTCACCCCAGGACATCCTTGCCCACTACCCCACGGGCAAGACGCCACCGCTCAAGGTGCTGGAAGTGTTGATCGAACTGTTCAACGCCCTGCACACCTCGATGGCCAAGACAGTCTCACACAAGACACGGCAAGAGCGCGCCCAGTTCCTGCGCCGATTCTTTCGGGACTTGAAGACAAAGGCCGGGTTCAAGACGGTGCCTGACCCGCGCAACCTGGGGCAAAAGCACATCCGGGCCATGGTGCAGGTCTGGCAGCAGGAGCACCTGGCCCCGGCGACGATCCAGACCTACCTGAGCTTTCTGCGAGGCCTGGCCATGTGGATGGGCAAGCATGGCTTCGTGCGATCACCGGACCACTACGGCCTGAGCGTTGACGAATACCAGCGCCATGAGTACGCCAGCCGGGACAAAGGTTGGTCGGCAAATGGGGTGGACATCGACGCCTTGATCACCCAGGTCTGTGACCACGACCGCTTTGTGGGGGCTTCGTTGCGATTGATCCGCGCCATGGGCCTGCGCCGCAAGGAATCGGTGCTGTTTCGGCCGTTTGAGAGCGTCGTGCCCTTCGAGTCCACGGGCCTGCCGCCCGAGGACAAGTTGGCTGATCGGTACGCCAGGATCAAGGGCAAGGGAGGCCGGGTGCGCCACATCCCGCTGGACAGCCCTGCGCGGCTTGCCGCCGTAGCATTCGCGCAGGGCGTGGTCAGCAGCCAGGATGCCCACATGGGCAACCCCGCCCATGACCTGCGCAAGAACCTCAGGCACTTTGACTACGTGTTGACCAAGTTCGGCATCACCGTGCGCGAACGCGGGGTGACCGCCCACGGCCTGCGCCATGAGGTGTTGATCGGTCACTATGAGGCCCTTGTAGGAACCCCACCCCCGGTGCGTGGCGGGCAGATGGTGCCACCGGAACTTGACCGTCAGGCCAGGCAATCCGTGTCCAGATTGGCCGGGCATGCGCGCATACGCGCTTCGGGGGCCTACCTTGGTGCGGTGCGAGTGCAGCGCCATCCTGGATCACGTGATGCGGATGGCATGGACGACGCGCCGCCAGAGCGGGCGTGACCAACGCCAACGGCGCAGTGCCCTTGCCTGCGCCGGGTTGGTCGGAAAAGCTCTGTGAGCCTCAGGCCGCTGACTCCGCGAGTTCATCGACCTCAGAATGGGAATCGTCCAGGGTGGCAGCCCCGCCTTCGCCTATCGTCGCAACCGAGGCAGCTTGACCCCGCAGGCATGGAGGCAACCAACCGGAGCCCGCCAAGGCCAACTCAGCGGCCACCACGGCGGCATCCTTCTTCATACCTGCCAGCGGCGCTGCCGCGTTGATGTCCACCGCCTCGGTGACCACGTCCACCACGCGGCTCTTGGACACATGGTTCAGGTAGGAAGGGCCATTGGCTGTCCACCAGCGGCGCATGTCCAGACCCAAGGCCTCTGCCAACACATCGGTGCGTTGGGTGGGTGACTCCACGCCCTGAATGCCGGTGACCGAGCACGCCACCACCACGGTCAGCAGTTGGAGCACCGTGGCTTGATCTTGTGCCAGCAGCCAAGGGAACACGGCATCCAAGTCTTGCGGCAACTTCTGCGCCCAGGCGCTGCGCTCAGCCTCCATGCGCAACCATGCCGGGCAGGCCTCGATGTCATCGGCAGCGGATTGCAGCGCAGACTGGCTGTCCGTGACCGAGACATCCAGCACCTGTGGCTGCTGGTGGTAGCGGTAGTCGCGGCTCAGGAACAGCTTCTGGGCCAACTGAGCCGTGAGCGCGACCAAGGCCACATCAGGCCGTGCAATCAACTCGGCCTGCACGGCGGCGACCCGATGTGCCGTCAGGCGGCGCATCAGCTTGTCGGAGTAAACCGGGCGAACCTTGGCCGGTGGGCCGGACAGCATGTCCCCTTGTGCACCGCCCTCACCTGCCTGCCCAGCGCCCTGCGTCAGGACATGGGCCACGGCACTGCGGTCCTCCGGGCGGATCAGGCCACATTTCACCGTGGCCGCGCCGTTGTGCCCCACGTGGACCACGCACCCGGCCTGTGCCATCAGGTCAGCGGGCCACACGCTCAGTTCGTCGTTGAGGGCCTTGAGCCGCAGTTGCAAGGCTGCTTGCTCGCTTTCAAGCTCCTGGTATGCCGCGCCGTCACCCTGGTCCGCGTCATCGCCGTCCATGTCGTCCAGCACCTCCATGCGTTGTTGCACTGCCTGCATCGCAGCTTCCAGGTCCGCCAGCGCAGTGGCCTCTTGCTCTGTGGGTTCGCGCCGTACTTTGCGCAACTCGGTGTGGCCGGTGTACTCGTCACGGTCATAGCGCACCCGCACGTCCACCCACTTCCAGCCCTCGGCACGCACCTGCTTGGCCTTCTTGTTGAGTTTCTCCACGGCCAGACGTTCCAGCAACGGCGCATCCAACAGGTAAGCTTTCTTGTCATCGTCGCTGAACAGGTCACGGCGTGTGACCCCTCCTGCCTTCTCGTAGGTCTTGAGCGTCACGTACTTCGCCACCGGGTCACGGTCGGACTCGATGTCGCCCTGCGTCAGCAATTGCCGCAAGTAGTCGGGGCGGCGGTTCCATTGCGGCAAGCCAGCCCAGGCCTGTTCCTGCTTTTCGTGGTCATCGACCGAGGCCAGCACCATCAGGCATTCCAGGCTGATGTCATCCACCCGGAACTCGTCCATCAGCTTGGGCGACACGCTTGCCAGCTTCATGCGGCGCTTGACCACCAGGGGGGTGACCCCAAAGGCCGCAGCCACCGTCTCGACGGACTTGCCTTCGCCCAACAGGCGCGAGAAGGCCAGGTACTCGTCGGCGGCATGCATGGGCACATGGAAGATGTTCTCGGACAGGCTGGCCATCAGCGCCTTGTCGGCAGGCACGATGAGGATGGGCACGGGGTAGTTGTCAGGGATGTCGCCGTTGCTCATCAGCAAATTCAGCGACTCCAGGCGACGGCCACCGGCGCACACTTCAAACAGGCCACGCAGGCCCTTGATGACGATCAGGTTCTGCAACACGCCGCAGTCCAGGATGGACGCAGCCAACTCGGCGATGCTCATCTTGCTGGTGCTGCCGCCTGGGCGCACCTGATGGTCTGCCGACAGCACCAGCTTGTTCAAGGGCGCGGTGGTACGGGGGGATGCTGCAATCACGGCATCGATCTCTGCCTTGGTGAATTTCATGGGGGGCTCCTGCACGGTTGAGGGACATGCCTTGTGCGTGTCCATGCATTCAGAATCTCATCCGGCCCGCTGAAATCAAGGTCGTGAACTTGCCCCTCTACGGGCCCCACCAAGCAC
>NZ_JAIZVX010000185.1 GCF_021768455.1 Aquabacterium sp.
TGGCGCAGCAGCGCCAAGATCGGCGCGGGCAAGTTCAGGCCGCTACGGCCGCTGCAACCGGCTTAGCGTGCTTTATTTTCCGTTTTCTGAGACGACCCCCAGTTGTGGCAGCAGCAGCCGAAACCCCCATGACCTCGCCCGACCACGGCGCGCCGCAGGAATGCTGCATCACCTTGTCATGTCCGCCGGGCAGCAGCTTGCCTTCGACGGTGGGGGGCATCTTCGATGCTCCGGTGTCGCGACTCAAAGTTGAATGAATATTTCTCATGCATTGGTGAGAAAAGACCATTTTACGTCATTGGCTCAACTCAATACCATGGCGCCACTTGCATCACTCCACACGAAAGCAACCATGACACGACCTCTCCGCGTGGTGGCGGTTTCCGGCGCACTGCAAAGCCCTTCCAAATCGGCAGGCCTGGCTCAGCACCTGCTGAATCTGATCACTGAACAAATGCCCTGCCAGCCACGCCTGGTCGATCTGGGCCTGCTGGCGCCGCAACTCACGGGCGCGGTCTGGCGCACCCAGGTGCCCGATGCCGTGTCGCAGGCGCTGACCGCCGTCGAGCAGGCCGATGTGCTGGTCGTGGCCACCCCGGTGTTTCGCGCTTCGTACACGGGCTTGTTCAAGCACTTCTTCGACCTCATCGAACAAGACGCCCTGATCGACACGCCCGTCTTGCTGGCCGCCAATGGCGGCAGCGAGCGCCATGCCCTGGTGATCGACCACCAACTGCGCCCCCTGTTCAGCTTCTTCCAGGCCCGCACCTTGCCGCTGGGCGTCTACGCCACCGACAAGGATTTCGTGGATCGACGTCTGAGCGACGAGGCCGTGATCGAGCGCGCCAGGTTGGCCGTTCAACGCGCCGTGCCGCTGCTCGAATTGACCCGCCAGTGCCTCCGTGACGCGCTGCCATCAGTAGCCGAGCAGATGCTCGCTGCTTGAAACCAGCGACGCTCTCCGCCGCCCTTCACACCTGACTCCTTGCAAAGAACGCCGTCATGAGCAACGCCTTCACGTTCAGCCTCCAAAGCATTTGGTTCGATGAGAACTACCAACCGGCAGACAGCACGCGCCTGACCACCAATTTCGCCAACCTGGCGCGTGGTGAGAGCCGGCAGCAGAACCTGCGCAGAGCGCTGAAGATGATCGACAACCGTTTCAATGACCTAGCGCATTGGGACAACCCCACGGGTGATCGCTACGCGGTCGAGCTCGAGATCGTCTCGGTCGAAATGGACATTGGCGTGCAGACCAGCGCGGTGTTTCCGCTGATCGAGATCTTGCACACCCACATCGTCGACAAGAAACTGAACCGACGCATCGACGGCATCGTGGGCAACAACTTCTCGTCGTATGTGCGCGATTACGACTTCAGTGTCGTGCTGCCCGAGTACAACGCCGACCGGGCGCAGTTCAGCATTCCGGACGACTTCGGCGTGCTGCATGGCAAGCTATTCAAACAATTCGTCCAATCCAGCACCTACCAGGAACGCTTCAGCAAGTTGCCGGTCATTTGCCTGAGCGTGGCCACCAGCAAGACCTACCGGCGCACGGCCAATGAGCACCCTATCCTGGGCGTGGAGTACCAGCAAAGCGAGCTGTCATCGACCGACCAGTACTTCGCGAAGATGGGGATGCAGGTGCGCTTTTTCATGCCGCCCAAGAGCGTGGCCCCTTTGGCCTTCTACTTCTTTGGCGACCTACTGGCTGACTACACCGATCTCGAACTGATCGGCACCATCAGCACGATGGAGACTTTCCAGCGCATTTACCGCCCCGAGATCTACAACGCGAACTCGGTGGCAGGCCAGGTGTATCAACCCAGCCTGAGCTACGACGATTACTCGTTGACGCAGATCGTCTACGACCGGGTGGAGCGCAGCCAGTTGGCCGTCAAGCAGGGCAAGTTCACGCAAGAGCATTTCATCCAACCGCACCAGGACATCCTGGCGCAGTGGGCCGCCCAGTTTGACCAGCCTGGCCAACGCGCTGAACTTGCTCAGGCCGCCTGAATGGCCTGAGCCGAGCCCCGATACCCACCTCGTTTGCCTTGAAAGCCCCCTCGATGTTCGAAACCTCCATCACCGGCAGCCTGCCCAAACCCGCCTGGCTGGCCGAAACCCACAAGCTCTGGCCCCAATGGGCGGCGCAAGGCGATGCGCTCCTGCAGGCCAAGGCCGATGCGACCCTGCTGTGGATCAAGGCCCAGGAAGACGCCGGGCTGGACATCGTGTGCGACGGCGAGCAGTCGCGCCAGCACTTCGTGCACGGCTTTCTGGAGCAGGTCGAGGGCATCGACTTCGAGCACAAGGTGAAGATGGGCATCCGCGACAACCGCTACGACGCGATGGTGCCGCAGGTGGTCTCAGAGTTGCGCCTGAAGGGCCGCGTGCACGCCTTCGAGGCCCAACTGGCGCGCGCGCACACCAAGAAGAAGCTGAAGTTCACCCTGCCTGGCCCCATGACCATCGTGGACACGGTGGCAGACCGCTTCTATGGTGACAAAGCCAAGATGGCCTTCGCCTTCGCTGAGCTGCTCAACCAGGAGGCCCTGGCGCTGCAGGCCGATGGCGTGGACATCATCCAGTTCGACGAGCCTGCCTTCAACGTCTACATGAAAGACGTGGCCGACTGGGGCGTGAAGGCGCTGGAGCGCGCCGCGCAAGGCCTGAGCTGCAAGACCGTGGTGCACATCTGCTATGGCTACGGCATCCAGGCCAACACCGACTGGAAAAGCACCCTGGGCGATGAATGGCGTCAGTACGAAACCGTTTTTCCAGCGCTGGCCCAAAGCAGCATCGACCAGGTGAGCCTGGAATGCATGCACTCGCGCGTGCCGCTTGAGCTGCTGCGGCTGCTGGAGGGCAAGGATGTGCTGGTAGGCGTGATCGATGTGGCCACCGATGTGATAGAGACGCCTGAGGAAGTGGCCGACGCCATCGGCCAAGCCTTGCAGTTTGTGCCCAAAGAGCGGCTGTTTCCATGCACGAACTGCGGCATGGCGCCCATGTCGCGGGAGGTGGCTCAGCGCAAGCTACGAGCCCTGGCCGAGGGCACGAAGCTGGCCAAGGCGCGCTTGGCCTCGAATTGAGCGCCGGCCCCTTCCAGCCGGGGTCTTGTGGATGGGGATGGTCGCGCCTGCGCTGCGGGCGCGACCTTTGTTTTTGAAGACATGACGTGGTGAGTTCGAAATGGTGAAGGGTTTGAAGCCGATGGGGTCCATGAGCAGGATGGCGGGCCGCCATCTCCAGCGTGGAGCGATCGATTGGTTCCTGATGGGCATGGTGGGCGCTGTGCTGCTGGCATCGGTGGCGCCGGACCTGGGCCGCACCGGTGGCCTGCTGCGCCTGGACGTGGTGGGGGACATTGGCGTCTTCCTGATCTTCTTCCTGCACGGCATGGGCCTTAGCACCGACAGTCTCAAACACGGTGCCTCGCGCTGGAAGCTGCACCTGACGGTGCAGATCAGCACCTTCGCGCTTTTCCCACTGTGGTGGTTCGCGCTCAATGCGCTGGTGGGCCGCCACATCCCGCACGACCTGCTGCTGGGCTTCTTCTACCTGGCGGTGCTGCCGTCCACGGTGTCATCGTCTGTGGCGATGACGGCGATGGCTCGTGGCAACGTGGCGGCGGCCGTGCTCAACGCCAGCTTGTCGACCCTGCTGGGCGTGGTGCTGACGCCGTTGCTGGCCAGCCTGGTGTTCAGTGGCGCGGCCGACGGCCAGGCCATGGACGTGGGCGACACCATGCTCAAGGTGGCCAAGATGTTGCTGTTGCCCTTCGTGTTGGGGCAGTTGCTGCGCCCGGTGGTGGGGGCTTGGTTCCAGAAGGTCAAACCCTGGACGACCAAGGTCGACCGCACCGTGATCCTGCTGCTGGTGCTGAGTTCGTTCAGCGACTCGGTGGCCGATGGCCTGTGGAGCAAGCATGGCCTGGGCCTGATGGCGATGACGGCCGTGGGCGTGTGCCTGTTCTTGTTCCCCTTTCTGTGGCTGACCAAGCGCATCGCCAAGGCCCTGAACTTCCCGGTCGAAGACGAGATCGTGGCCGTGTTCTGCGGCTCCAAGAAGACGCTGGCCTCGGGCGTGCCCATGGCCAAGCTGCTGTTCGGCGGCAACCCGGCCTTGGGGGTGCTGGTGCTGCCCATCATGTTCTACCACCAGCTGCAGCTGTTCGTGTGCTCGGTGATGGCCAGGCGCTATGCGGAGCGGGGTGAGGTGGTGCACTGACAAGCACGAGCGAGCGGGCAGTACCTCCCATTGCCCGACGGCCACAAGAAGGTGCTGCCGCAACAACACTGACCAAAGACCGGCAGCACTCGGCAAGACAGGCGTTCTACTCCACGAACGAGCCGCAGTGCCGCTCACTCACCCGATCCAGATGCGCCAGCGGCTGCGTATCGTACGCACCGGCACTGACTCAGGCCATCCCTTGTGGCCAGGTGTGCGTCTCGCCTTGGCAAGATTGGCACCAGGCAAACAGAGCGTCGTACATCACCATGCCGTGACTCAACATTTCGTGATCGTCGGCAAACTTGCGCGACAGGCCCAGAGACAAGGCATACAGCCCCGCTGATTGCGGAGTGAGGTCAAGCCGGTCGGTATCAGCACCTCGAACGATGGTGGCCAATTGCTGCAGGGCTGGATCGCTCAACTCGTATTTCCGAAGGAAGGCGTCGAAGCTGCACAGCTCGCCCACATGCGACATCTCCACACCGGGGATGTCATAGGGTGTGGCGCTTTGGCTTACTGCTGTCGCTAACACTTGATTGGCTGGCACGTACAGAAACTCAGCTTGAGGATCAATGAAGCGCTGGATCAGCCACGGACATGCAATCCGGTCGATCTTGGGACGTTCTCGTGTCACCCATTTCATGGTCAATCTCCTCTGTGCAAACGGCATCAGTGACGGAAAGGGAACAAGGCCATGCCCACCAATGCAGCGGCCAGGATGATCCAAGGCTCTTGAACTTTTTTGAAACGCCACAGAATGGCTACCACTACCAGCGCCGTGAGGATGGTGGGCAGATCAACCAGCGAGCGTTTGGCAAGCACCACGACCGACCCGGTGATCGCGCCCACGGCCGCAGCCGTCACCCCGTCGATGAAGGCCAGCAAGCCTGGTCGCTTGCCATGCTTCTTGAAGTAAGGCGCAGGCCCGATGGTAAGCAGGTAGCAGGGAAGGAACGTTGCCAATGCGGCCACGCAGGCACCCGGCAGGCCCGCGACCAAGTAGCCAATGAAGCCCACCGTTATGACCACTGGGCCTGGTGTGATCATGGCCACGGCCACCGCATCAACGAACTGCTTCTCAGTGAGCCAGTGAAAGTCGTGAACCACCCCGCCGTAAAGGAACGGCACGATGGCCAGGCCCGAACCAAACACGAAGGTGCCAGCCTTGGCAAAGAACACCCCGATTTGCGTCAGGATGGCCGGGTCAGTGGTAAGTGACACACTTACAGCGGGGATCGCAGGCACGAGCGCCATTGCAGCATTCGACGAAAGCCGGGCTGATGGTCGCCACTTGGTACGCCATAGCCAGACCGTCACACCTGCGGCAATGAATAGTGACGCAATTTCCGACTCAGTGATGATGGTGGTGGTGGCTGTGATAGCCCAGATCGCCCACAGCAACTTGTCCTTGCCCAGGCTCTTGGTGGTGAGCTTCTGGGCGCTCATGGCGATGATGCCGATGACGGCTGCGCCCACGCCGTAGAACGTGGCCTGCATCCAGGTCAGCCCACCGAAGCGGGTGTAGGCCCATCCCAAGGCAACCACCATCAGGAAAGACGGCAGCACGAATGCGATGCCAACCAAGGTGGCACCCAGGGTGCGATAGTGGACGTAGCCCAGGTAGATGGCCAGTTGCGCGGCCATGGGCCCTGGCATCAACTGGGCCAGGGCGATACCTTCCTTGTAGTCCTCATCGCTGATCCAGCGGCGCTGCTCGACCAAGTCGCGATACATGTAGCCCGCCAGTGCCACAGGGCCACCAAAACCGATGGTGCCCAGACGCAGCATGTAGGCAACGACTTGCCAGAGTGAGTAACTAGGGCCGCTCATTGAGCACCTCCAGGCATCACAAATGCTGCTGACAAAAAAGAGAAGTCAGCACCGAAAGCTGAAATCAGTGAAAGACTGAAAGTGCGCGCGAGGCTTATTGGCCTTTTCAAGACGAACTCCTACCTGGGCTTGAGCCCATGGTCAGGAGCAGTGCTTGGACGCTAAGCGTCTTGTGCTTGCGGGGAGGACCGCTCTTACCCCCGCGTCGGGAGTCTATCACCCACCGCGACAGCATCTGTTCACGAGTTCGTGCCGCGGTTGCGTGCAAAGGGCGGGCGCTTTAGCCGCACCTCAGCCACAGCATATCGGGATTACCCTAACCCAAAAGCGGGACTCACTGCACCAAAACCGAGATCACCCCTCGCCCCAGGTCTCTGCCGTGGGCAGCATCGCTTACAACGAACGCGACCAGGTTGTCATGCAAGCACGGGCCGCCGGGTTTGTGGAGCGGCTGCATGTGCGCGCCACGCTGGATGCGGTCAAACAAGGTCAGCCCCTGGCCGATCTCTATGTGCCTGATTGGGTGGCCGCGCAAGAAGAGTTCTTGTCTGTTCGCCGCATGCGGGGTGCCGACCTGGGCAGCTTGGTGGATGGCGCTCGCCAGCGCATGCGTCAGGTGGGCATGAGCGAGGATCAGATCAAGCGCGTCGAGCAAACCGGCAAGACCCAGCCGCGCATCAC
>NZ_JAIZVX010000282.1 GCF_021768455.1 Aquabacterium sp.
AGCTGGCCCAGGCCCGCGCCTTGCCCGGTGTCGACCGCGCCCTGCGCATGCTCGATCTGGGCTGGCGCAGCGAGGCCGTGCGCGAGTGGAACTACACCCAGAGCTGGGGCAAGCCAGGTGGCCAGGCCCTCAACGACCGCGAGCTGATGGCCATGGCCGAAGCGGCCTGCGACCGCGAGGTCTGGGACCGCTGCATCAACACCAGCGAGCGCACCCGCCAGGAGATCAGCCTGGCCCAGCGCTACCCCACGCCTTTCAAGGCCGATGTGCTGGCCGCCGCCCGCGACGTGGGCCTGGACCCGGCCTACATGTATGGCCTGATCCGCCAGGAGTCGCGCTTCATCGTGGCGGCCCGCTCGAACGTGGGCGCCTCGGGCCTGATGCAGGTCATGCCCGCCACCGCCGCCTGGACGGCCAAAAAGCTCGGCATCGACTACAGCCCCGAGCTGATCACCGACCGCCAGACCAACCTGCGCATTGGCGCCGGTTACCTCAAGCTGGTGCTCGACGACCTGCAAGGCATGCAGGCCCTGGCCGCCGCGGCCTACAACGCCGGCCCGAGCCGCCCCCGCCGCTGGCGCGAGGGCATGCGGGTGGACGCCGCCGCCTGGGTGGAAAACGTGCCCTTCACCGAAACACGCGACTACGTGAAGAAGGTGCTCTCCAACGCCGTGGTCTACGCCCATGTGCTGCAGAACAGGCCCTTGTCGATCAAGGCGCGCCTGGGCACCACCGTGGGCCCGCGTGCGGCCACCGCGCCCCAGCCCGAAGCCGATCTGCCCTGAGCGCCGTGCGGTGTGCCTCACCGCGCCCTGGCGTGGATTTGTTCGCCCCGCCCGGGTGATGGCCGGCATGCCAGCCTGCTACCCTCAGGTCTGACAACGACCTTCATGCAGGAGCCTGACCATGCAACGCATCCTCATCCTTGGCGGCACCGGCTTCGTGGGCAGCGCCTTGTGCGAGCAGCTCGTGGCCGCCCCGGGTTTCGCCGGCACCCGCCTGCTCGTGCCCAGCCGCCGCCGCGAACACGGCAAGCACCTGTTCCCGCTGCCCAATGTCGATGTGGTGGCCGCCAACGTGATGGACGAGGCCAGCCTGGCCCGCCTGCTGCCGGGCGTGGACGTGGTGGTCAACCTGATCGCCATCCTGCACGGCACGCCCGAGGCCTTCACCCGCGTGCACGTGGGCCTGCCCCAGCGCCTGGCCGCGGCCTGCGTCAAGGCAGGGGTCAAGCGCCTGGTGCACGTCAGCGCCCTGGGCGTGCCCGATGATCCGGCCCAGGCCCCTTCGCAGTACCTGCGCAGCAAGGCCGAAGGCGAGCGCGCCCTGTGCGTGCCGGGCCTGGACGTGCGCATCCTTCGCCCCAGCGTCATCTTTGGCGCGAAGGACCGCTTCCTCAACCTCTTTGCGGCCCTGCAGCGCGTCTTCCCGCTCATGCCCCTGGCGGGCAGCGAGGCCACCTTCCAGCCGGTCTGGGTGGAGGACGTGGCCCGGGCCCTGGTGGCCCTCTTGCGCGAGGGCGGTGTGGCCGCGCCGGTTTACGAGGCGGCGGGCCCCGAGGTGCTGACCCTGGGCGACCTGGTGAAGCGGGCCGGGCAGTGGAGCGGCCATGCGCGGCCTGTGCTGCCCCTGCCCATGGCGGCCGGGCGCCTTCAGGCCCGGATGATGGGCCTCTTGCCGGGCGAGCCGCTGATGTCGGCCGACAACCTCGATTCCATGGCCGTGCCCAATGTGGCCTCGGGCAGGCTGCCGGGCCTGGTCGAGCTGGGCATCACGCCGACGGCCCTGGCCGCGGTGGCGCCGGGC
>NZ_JAIZVX010000186.1 GCF_021768455.1 Aquabacterium sp.
TGAACGACATCACGCAGAAGTTCGCCGTGACCGTGGGCCCCAGCGCCATCGATGGCCAGGGCGCCTTCGCGGCCGAGCCCATCCCCGCGCGCCGCAAGATCGGCGAGGTGCGTGGCGAGTTCGTCAGCCTGGCCGAGGCCCGACGCCGGGCCCGCGAGGCCGAGCGGCGCACCGGGCGCATCTTCATGGTCGCGGTCTCCGACCAGCGTGCCGTGGACGCCAGCGCCTCGACCGACCCCCTGCGCTTCGCCAACCACGCCTGCGAGCCCAACGCCCAGCTCAAGGTGCAGCAGGGCCGGGTCGCGCTCTACGCCCTGCACGACATTGCCCCGGGCGAAGAAATCACCGTGCGCTACGGGCCCACCCACCACGGTGGCCGCCTGCGCTGCCAGTGCGGGGCGGCGCGCTGCATCGGCACGCTCTGATCGCGCTGCGCCCAGCAAAAAGCCTCCCGTAGGAGGCTTTGGTCAGTGCGCGAGGCGCGGGGCGATCAGCCCAGGGCAGCGAGGTCTTCGTTGACCTTGGCCAGCAGCTCTTCGGTGATCAGGCCACCGGAGAACTTGGCGACCATCGACAGGGCAAAGCCCTTGCCCATGGCGATCTGCGGGTGGCTGGAGATGCCCGGCAGGTGCTTTTCCAGGATGGCCTTGGTGGTGTCGTTGTCCAGCAGGTCGCCGAGTTTGGATTCGATCGAGAAGCTCATGTCGGTGTCTCTCTACACAGATGGGTTGGATCGGTTCGCACGGCATCCCGCCAGGGGCGCGGTGTGCCGGTGTGCAGCGCTCAGCATACCTGCTTCAAACGGGTGTTTGGGTGTGATGCGGGTTTTCCCCGGGGAGGGCTTCCGGCCTGTGCACAAGTGGCTGGCGTAGCACAAAACCGAGGCCGAATCGGTGCAGGAAGCGCCCTATTTTCATGGTAGGCGGCCCCACTTATCCCCATCCAGGGGCGAGCGAGGTGGACAAGTTGACCACACATGACAGCCTGCGTGGAAATCACGGGCATGTGTGCCAAGTGCTTGATTCATAACAAATAAACGCCTGTGCCCCAAGATGCGGCAGAGCCGGGGAAACCCTGAGCTGACAAGCAGTTAGCGCCGGTGTGCAGCGGTTTCCCACAAAGTTATCCACAGAAAGCGTGGGCAAGTTCTGGCGACCAAGAATCAAGCACTTAGCAGCATCTTGTGCAGTGCAACTTGCGCTCATTTGCCCAACCCCCCTGATTCGGCGTCCGTTAAACCCAGCCTCAATTTCTGTTTAGTCGGATCGCGCCACGGGTGCTCGCCAATCGTGCAATTTGTCACGCCTCGCTGACAAGCCGTGTCAGGCTTTGAGCAACTAGGGAATACCCTTGATTGCCAAAGTGGGGCGCTCAGTTATCCCCACTGTGGCGCGAGCGTGTGCACAGCAAGGGTGCAAAGCCTGCAGGGCGGTATCATGTGCGCACTTACGCGCTAAGTTGTTGATTCATAACAGATCGTCTCGCATGCCACTTCTTGAGGCAAAGTGAGTGAAACCACGGTCTGACAAGCAGTTAGCGCGCGTTTGCAAGGCTTTCCCACAAAGTTATCCACAGGTCCCGTGGACAAGGACGGAGGCCTGCAGAATCAAGCACTTGCCACCACATCCTCATGCCATTGTCAGAAATCGGGAGACAAGCGCCCCCTGGTGAGCCCGGTGCGGCGCCCAGGGCGACGTGTCGCGTGCCCGTGGTGGTCGAAGCCCCCCAGCACAGTGGCCTCACCGGCCCGCTGGACTACCTGGGCGAGCAGGCCTGGCCGCCCGGCACCCTGGTGCGCGTGCCCCTGGGCAAGCGGGTGGTCACGGGTGTGGTCTGGTCTGCGCCAGCAGGAGGCGACGACGAGGTCGCGTTCGACCTGGGCCGCCTCAAACCCCTCACCGAGGTGCTGACCGGTCTGCCTCCCCTGCCCGCAGCCTGGCGCCAGCTCGTGGCCTTCGCCGCCACCTATTACCAGCGCAGCCTGGGCGAAATGGCCCTGATGGTGCTGCCGCCCGAGCTGCGCCAGCTCGATGCCGAACAGTGGGCCCGTCGCCTCAAGCGCCTGGACAAGGCCGTGGCAGGCTCAAGTGCTGAGCTTGCAGCCCTTGCTGCCCATGCGGGCGATGAAACCGTGGCGGCCGGGGCTGTCGGCCCCGAGGCCCTGCCCACCCTCACTGCACAACAGGCCGATGCCCTGACCGAACTGGCCACGCCGGGCCCCAAGCCCTACCTGCTGTGGGGCAGCACCGGCAGCGGCAAGACCGAGGTCTACCTGCGCCAGGCCCAGCGCACGCTGGATGCCGGCCGCCAGGTGCTGATGATGGTGCCCGAGATCAACCTCACGCCCCAGCTGGAAGCCCGGGTGGCGCGGCGCTTTGCGGGCCGCCAGATCGTGTCCCTGCACAGCGGGCTCACGCCGGCCCAGCGCCTGCGCAACTGGTTGATGGCGCACTACGGCCATGCCGACATCGTCCTGGGCACGCGCCTGTCGGTGTTCACGCCGCTGCCGCGCCTGGGCCTGATCGTGGTCGACGAAGAGCACGACCCCAGCTACAAGCAGCAGGACGGTGCCCGCTACTCGGCCCGCGACCTGGCCGTCTACCGCGCCCACCTTGAAAAGGTGCCGGTCATCCTGGGCTCGGCCACGCCCAGCCTGGAGAGCTGGTTCAATGCCCTGCCGCCGGCCGAGGGCGGCACCGGCCGCTATGTGCGCCTGGCCATGCCGGCCCGGGTGGGCGACGGCATCATGCCCACGGTGCGGGTGCTGGACCAGTCGAAGGCCCCGAAAGGCGTGGCGGGGCGCGAGCCGCCGCCGCTGGCGCGCGAGCTGCTGGAGGCCATCACCCAGCGGGTCGAGCGTGGTGAGCAAAGCCTGGTGCTGCTCAACCGCCGGGGCTATGCGCCCGTGCTGCATTGCAGCGACTGTGGCTGGAAAAGCGGCTGCCCGCACTGCAGTGCCTGGCGTGTCTTCCACAAGGTCGACCGCAGCCTGCGCTGTCACCACTGTGGCTTCACCGAACGCGTGCCGCGTGCCTGCCCCGACTGCGGCAACACCGACATCGCGCCCGTGGGCCGGGGCACCGAGCGCCTGGAAGAGCAGCTGGCCGAGGTGCTGCCTGGGGCACGCGTGGGCCGCATCGATGCCGACGTGACCCGGCACAAAGGCGCGCTGGAGGCGCAGCTGGCCAGCGTGCACGCGGGCGAGGTCGATGTGCTGGTGGGCACGCAGATGGTGGCCAAGGGGCACGATTTCCGGCGCATCACCCTGGTGGCGGCCGTGAACCCCGATGCCGCCCTGTTCGCCAGCGACTTCCGCGCGGCCGAGCGCCAGTTCGCGCTGCTGCTGCAGGCCGCGGGCCGGGCCGGGCGCGATGCCGGCGTGGCCGGTCACAGCGAGATGTGGGTGCAGACCTGGCACCCGACGCATGCCCTCTACCAGGCGCTGCGCCGCTACGACTACGCAGACTTTGCGCGCCAGCAGTTGAAGGAGCGCGAGATGGCCGGTCTGCCGCCTTACGCCAGCCTGGCCATGTTGCGGGCCGAGGGCAAGACGCAGGAGGCGGCCCAGGCCTTTCTGGTCGAGGCGGTGCAGGCGGTGCAGCACCTGGCCGACGAACTGGGGGGCATCACGCTCTACCCGGCGGTGCCCACGCCCATCCAGCGGGTGGCCAATGTGGAGCGGGCACAGCTGATGATCGAGTCACGCCAGCGCGTGGCCTTGCAGCGTCTCCTGGGTGCCGCCCAGCCGCTGTGGCTGGCCCTGGCGCCGCAACACCGCCGCAGCGGCTTGATCCGCTGGGCGGTGGACGTCGATCCGCTGTCGATCTGAAGGCGCCGGGCAGGTGCCCGGGGCAGGCCTCAGCCCAGCATGGCTTCCAGGCCTTCGGCCAGTTCGCTCAAGGGGGGCATGTCGCTCAGGAAGGCATCCGCGTTGAGGCCCAGCTTCTGCAGCACGGCCACGGGCACGGTGGAGGCCATTTCTTCGGGCGTCAGGCCGTTGTGCTCGGCACGGGCGCGCCAGGCCGAGAGGTGCAGCACGGCCGAGGCCGGGTCGAAGGGCTCGTGGCCCAGCGGGTCGGGGAAGTGCTTGATGGCCTCGGCAAAGGCGATCGGGAAGCGCCACTGGCGGGCCAGCTCCGCGCCCACATCGGCGAAGGTGTAGCCGAAGGAGGTGCGTTCCATGTCGAGACGACGGGCGTCCATGGGCGAGGCCAGCTTGTCCAGCTGCAGCATCTGTTCGGGCATGCCGGCGTGCATCACCAGCTCGCCGATGCTGTGCATCAGGCCCACGGTGAAGGCCTGGTCGCCGTTGATGCCGGCCTTCTTGGCCAGCCAGCCGGCCACGGCGGCCGTGTGCAGGCTGTAGCGCCAGAAGCGGCCCAGGTCCATGCCGGGCATGGATTTGTAGCCGCCGGTCAGACCAGAGCTGATCACCAGGGTGCGCACGGTGACGAAGCCCAGCATCGCCAGCGCTTCGTTGACTGTGCCGATGCTGCGCGACACGTGGTAGTAGGCCGAGTTGGCCAGGCGCAGCAGGCGGGCCGAGAGCACGGGGTCGGCCGCCAGCTTCTTGGCGATCTCATCGATGGAGATGTCATCGCTGTTGAAGCTGTCGATCAGCTCGTGCACGATCTTGGGGACGGCCGGCAGGGCCTGGGGTTGTTTGAACAGGGCTTCGAGCTGCATGTTTGCCAGCCTCCATCTCGAGGTTCACTTGGGTGGGCTGCCTGAGACCGCATCGGCTGACGGGGCTTTGTGGCAGATTGGACGTTTATCGACCCCGCGGGGCCATGACTTGAGGATCGCGCATGTGGAATTTTCCAAGCGGTGGAATAAGGTGTGCCGCCGCCGTCACTTGTGCGCTTTGCACGCTTTCTCCGCTCTGGCCCCTGGGGGCGCAGGCCCAGGCCCTGCCGCAGCGCAACCTGCTGGTCGAGTGGCGGGTGGGTGAACAGGGGCAGCGCAGCGAGCAGACGCTGGGCGTGGTCACCGCCGGCCGCCGCGGCACGCCCGAAACACGGCGCCTGCCTGCCCCGGTGCCCGGCGGCTACGTGGTCAGCACCCAGAGTGGGCACAGCCAGACCACGGTGATCGGCATGGGCGGCAGCGTGGCCCAGACCGAGGGCGAGTCCCGCAGCGTGCAGCAGATCATGGTGTTCAACGGCGGGCAGGCGCGCCTGTTCCTGGGCAGCAGCCAGCCTTACACGGTGTGGCAGTGGGCCTGGGGGGCGGGGCAGTCGAGCAGCCAGTCCTCCTCGCTGCAAAGCCCGCAGGGGGCGGGCACGTCTGGTGCAGGGGGCACCGGCGCGGCCACCAGCACGGCCACCAGCACCCGCAGCAGTCAGCAAGGCGTGCAGGCCTGGGCCCAGACGGCCTGGCTGGACCTGGGGCAGGGCCTGACGGTTCGGCCCCGCTGGCCGGGTGGCCAGGCCCTGGTGCGGGTCGAGCTGGAGGCGCGTTCGCGCCAGGCAGGCAATGCCGCCGGACGCTACGGGGCCATGGCGCCCGACGGGCAGGTCATGCAGACCGAGGTGGCCACCACCCTGGCCGTGCCGCTGGGGCAGTGGGTGGTGGTGGCGCGCAGCGGTGGCCAAGGTCAGCGCAGTGAAACTGGTACGCTGTCGACCCGCTCGCTCGACGAGGCCGACAGCCGCCTGCTGGAGATCCGCGTCAGCCTGCCCTGAGCCCACCCTCGCCTCACGTCCCTCATGCCTGCTGCCACCTTCACCGCCCTGACCCAGGCCCTGCTCGACAACGTGCAGCGCGCCGGCTTCCCACCCCTGCACACCTTGCCGGTGGACGCCGCCCGCATGGCCTACCGGGCCGGTGTGGGGGCCACCGAACTGCCTCACGCCCCCGTGCCACGCGCCGAGCGCTTCGAAATTCCGGGCCCGGCGGGTCGGATTCCCGCACGCCTGTGGGCGCCTTCGCACGATCCGGCCCTGCCGGTGCTGCTCTACCTGCATGGGGGTGGCTTTGTGATCGGCAGCACCGACACCTGCGAATCCATGTGCCGCCAGCTGGCCCTGCAGGCCGAGGCCGCCGTGGTGGCCATCGACTACCGCCTGGCGCCCGAGCACCGCTTTCCTGCGGGCCTGGACGACAGCTTTGCCGCCCTGCAATGGCTGGCCGAGCACGGCGCCACCCTGGGCCTGGACACCCGCCGCATCGCCGTGGGTGGCGACAGCGCCGGGGGCACCCTGGCCGCCAGCACCGCCTTGCTGGCCCGCGACGCAGGCATCCCCCTGGCCCTGCAGGCGCTGTTCTACCCCTCGGTGCAGACGCGTGCGGCCACGGCGTCCTTCAGGGCCTTTTCGCGCAACACCCTGCTGAGCGCCGAGCTGATGGGCTGGTTCGATGCCCAGTCGCAGGGCCAGGCCCGCGAGCCCTGGCACCGCGAGCCCCTGCACGCGCCCGGGCACAGCGGCGTGGCACCGGCCTGGATCGGTCTGGCCGAATGCGACCCCCTGGCCGACGACGGCCGCCTCTACGCCGAGCGCCTGCGCGCCGCCGGGGTGCCCGTGACCGAGCGCGTCTGGCCCGGCGTGCTGCACGACTTCATCAACATGGGGCGTTTCCTGCCCGAAGCCGCCCAGGCCCATGCCGAACTGGCCCAGGCCCTGCGCCGCGCCTTCGGCGTCTGAGCCTGCTTGCGACACATCCCGTTCTGAACGCGACATCCGGGGCGCCTCGGCGCCCTTCTCCGGGCTGACCCGCGCCCTGGTGGC
>NZ_JAIZVX010000187.1 GCF_021768455.1 Aquabacterium sp.
CCGGCTTGTCCATCCCACGCTTGGGTGACGATCACTGACGTATGCTGGCGCATGGTTGAAGTGCTTTGCCCATTCTTTCGTCATGCAAAAAAGGCGACCCTTTTCATGGGGGCTCTGACGGGTCTGTCGTGGGGGCTGGCGGGCTGTTCACCGTCCATGGACTGGCGCGACATGACCTTGGCCGATGCCCACGGCCTGGTCTGGCGCCTGCCTTGCAAGCCGGACGAACAGGTCCGCACGGTGCAGCTGAAAGGCCTGGCGGCGCCGGTCGCGATGCACGTGCGTTCCTGCCAGCTGGGCGAATCGACCTGGGCCCTGTCCTACCTGACGGTGCCCGGGCCGGCCGACGTGGTGCCGGCCCTCACCGGCATGCAAGCGGCCTTGCGCAGCAACCTTGACGCGGCCGCGGCACTGGCGCCCGATCCCCAGGCTGTGTCTGCCACCGACCTGGGGCCTGCCGAGGTGCCCCGCATGACGCCCCAGGCCGGCTCGCGCCGCTGGCTTTACACCTTGCGCCGCCCGGACGGCCTGGGCCGCCCCATGGACATGACGGTGCACACGTGGCATTTTTCCCACGGGCTGCTGGTGGTGCAGGCCACGGCCTGGCAGCCTGCGGTGGACACAGGTGGGCAAAGTGGGGCAGAACTCGCAAGGGTGTTCGGCGCCGGCTTTCATTTTCCCGATTGAGCGACCGATAATCCCACCTGTATGCCCGGACTCTTCATCATCGCCCACGCGCCGTTGGCCACTGCCCTGAAGCAGGCGGCTGCGCATTGTTTTCCCGAGGCCGCGATGCAGTTGCAGGTGCTGGATGTCCTGCCCAACCTGCCGGCCGACGAGGTGGAAGCCCAGGCACGCGTGCTGCTGTCCATCGTGCAGGACGCGGACGAGCGGGGCGAGGCCCTCATCCTCACCGACGTGTTCGGGGCCACGCCCTGCAACACGGTGCAGCGCCTGGCCGATGGCGTGAAGGTCAAGGTCATCACCGGCGCCAACGTGCCCATGCTGTGGCGCGCGCTGAACTACGCCAACGAATCCCTCGACACCCTGATCACCCGTGCCGTGGCCGGTGGCACGCAGGGCGTCATGCAAATTGCCACCAGCCGACCCCACAACCAGGTCAGCCAGCCGACCCATGATCAAGACCACCGTCACCATCAGCAATAAGCTGGGCCTGCACGCACGCGCCTCGGCCAAGCTCACCAAACTGGCCAGCAGCTTTCCCTGCGATGTCTTCATGAGCCGCAACGACCGCCGCGTCAATGCCAAGAGCATCATGGGCGTGATGATGCTGGCCGCGGGTCTGGGCAGTTCGGTGGAGCTCGAATGCGACGGCGCCCGCGAAGACGAGGCCATGCGCGCACTCACCGCCCTGATCAACGACAAGTTCGGCGAAGGCGAGTGAGCCCCCTGGCCGCTTGGTGAATACCCCAGGCGCGCCAGCCCCTCAAGTCAGAGGGCTTTGCGGTCGAAACTGACACGGAGGGTGTTCTCTTGTTGCCTGTGGGCCACATGCTGGCGCCGCGGGCCAGAGGCAGTCGGCACCATGGATGCCCATGCAGGGCACGCGCGTTGCGCGGTCTGCCCCTCATCTCATTCCAAACCGCTTGAAGGAGTCGCGATGTCGCGTCAGTGCAATCGTGTGGCGAACCTGTCTTCCGCCGCTTTCCGTGTTTCGGCGCTCGCGCTGACCCTGGCCGCCTGCCAGGCCGCCCTGGCTGCGGAAAACGGTTTGCAGCGCTACTCGCCCGGTGTGGGGGGCAGCGACATGACCTCGCCCCTGGTGCCGGGCTGGTATGGCCAGGTCGCCACCGTGGCCTACCACGCGAGCAAGCTCAAGGGCAACGACGGCAAGGCCGCAGCTTCGTCGGTCAATGTGAGCGGGTTCCCGGTCACGTACGAAAGCCGCGTCAAGGCCGATGTGGTGGCCGTGCTGCCGCGTCTGACCTACCTGAGCAGCAACCATGTGCTGGGGGGCAACCTGGGCTTCACCGTGATGCTGCCGGTGATCAAGCGCAAGGGTGACTTCTCGGTGGCCAATGTCAATTCGGCGGTGCCGGCGATCACCTCGGCCGCGACCGTGTCGTTGTCGGCCAGGGCCGACGCGATGGACGGCTCCGTGTCCGGCATCGGCGATGTGGAACTCTCCCCCATCGTGCACTGGGAAATCGGTGACCACCAGGCCGTGACCTTTGCGCCCACCCTGGTGCTGCCCACCGGCGACTACAAGGCCGACCGTCGACTGAACCCCGGGTACGGGAACTTCATCACCTTCCGCCCCTCGGTGCAGTACGCCTTCATTGGCGATGGCTGGGACCTGGGCGGCCGCGCGGTGCTGTCCTTCAACACCCGCAACAAGGAGAACGGCTACTACTCCGGCACCATGTTCAACCTCGATTACCAGGCCATGGCCTTCGTGAGCGAGGACGTGCGTCTCGGCTTGCAGGGCTACTGGGTGCGCCAGATCGGGCGTGACACCCAGGACCTGAGCGGCTACCCCGCCGCGCAGCAGGCCGCCCTGGCCGCGACCACCGATCTGTCGACCGGCAACAAGGCCAGTGTCGTGGCGGCAGGCCCGGCCGTGGCCTGGCTGAAGAACGGTGGCGAGTTCATGCTGGAAGGCAAGTTCCTCAAGGAATACAAGGCGCACAACCGCACCGAAGGCCAGGCGTTCTGGCTGACCTTGTCCAAGCCGCTGTGAGGCGATCGCCATGTCTGACGAACTGACCCGTCACCCCGATTGGCAACGTCGCCAATGGCTGGCCGGTGCGGCCGCCCTGTCCCTGATGCCCTGGGCCACGCCCGCGCAGGCCAATGCGGTGGAACTCGAGGGGGTGGAGCTGCCCGAGACGGTGATGGCCCACGGCCAGAAGCTGGTGCTCAATGGCGCGGGGGTGCGCAAGCGTGGCTATTTCAAGGCCGATGTGACCGCGCTCTACCTGCCGGAAAAGCGCACCACGGCCGATGCGATCTACAAGCTCAATGGCGTTCGTCGCATCCAGCTCAACATCCTGCGCGAGTTCACCTCGTCCACGATTTCGCGCATCTTCATCGCCGACTTCAAGCAGGCGGCGACCGAAGAAGAGTTCAAGAAGCTGATCACGGTGGTGGGCCTGATCGGGGCGGCCTACAGCAACGTCAAGCGCGTGGCCAAAGGCGATGTGGTCAACCTCGATTGGGTGCCTGGCACCGGCTGGCTGGCCTCGCACAATGGCAAGCTGTTGCAGGTCGATGGCGCCAACATGAGCGCCATCAACAATGAGCTGGCCTACCAGATCTACCTGCGCATGTACATCGGCGAATCGGCGCCGGAAGAGCTGCGCAACGGCCTGCTGGGCCTGACGCGACTGCCTCGGGCCGGGCAGGGCTGACTGACGTCGGCCCGCGGCGCCGGGCCTGCTGCCTCAGCCCCTGGCGGGGTAGTGCGCGTCGAGCATCGGGGGCAGCGGGGAATCGATCAGCCCGGCGGCCAGTCGCAGGGCATCGGCCGTGCTGTCTGCCAGGATCCCTTGGGGGCTGTGGTTGACCGCTTCTTCCACCCAGGCCTTGAGCAGCATGGGCCGCATCATCCACGACAGCTCCTGCACCTCGGTGAGCGCGACCATGAGCGCGTCGGCATCGGGGGGCACGGCCGTTTGCGCCTGCGCGGGCGGCATGCCGCAGCGTTTGTAGACGCTGGCCAGCCAGGCCCGGCTCGCGGGTGCCAGGGCCTGGCCCTGTTCGCTCAGTGGCACGAAGCGGGCGAGGTAGGCCGAGAGGGCCGCCACCGGGCGGTGGGCGGCCTCGCCGAGTTCGTCTAGGGCCTGGCCCTGACCGGTGAGGGGGCGCATCAGTGGCGGTTTGCCGGCCTGGTCGCTCAGGCGTCGACGCAGGGCCAGCCACCAGAGCCGGTCCATGGGGCTGACGCGGCCATCGGCGCGCATGAGGTCGCGGGCGGCCTCCACCAGGCTGCGGCGTTCTTCGATGCTTTCCTGGGCGATGGACGCGGTGAGGCGCTCGAACTCGGGCACGCGCCGGGCTGCTTGCAGGGCGGCTACGTCGTCCAGGATCTGCCGAGCCAAGGCCACACCTTCGGCCAAGCGGTGCCAGAGTTTGAGCTCACGCGGGTTGGCCGGGTTCATCATCAGCGCCAGCACGGCCAGGCGGCGTTCGGTGGGGCCGCTGAGTCGCTGCAGGCGGGCCAGGGCATCGAGGTCGCCACGCAGGCTGACCAGGGGCACACCGGTGTCCGACATGCCCTGGTGCCCCGCTGGCGCGCCGGTCGGGCTGGCCGCGCCCACCACGGAGGGCTCGCTGGGTGGCGTGGGGGTGTGGCGGGCTTCGCGCGGCTCCTGCCGGATCACGGGGGCCGGGATGGGCGCGAGCACCGCACCGCAGATGCGGCGGATGCGTTCCGACAGACGCGGGTGCGTGGCCAGGCAACTGGCGCGCTGAGGCTGGTGCATCAGCAGCGAGGCGATCATGCTGGCGGCCGGGTGGGTCATGTGACCGGACAGCACCTGCTGGTCGTGCCAGAGCTTGCGCAGCACATTGCCCAGGCCGTCGCGCGAGCGGGTGAACTGGATGGCACTGGCATCGGCCAGGAATTCGCGCTGACGCGAGACGGCGGCCTGCAGGGCGCGCCCTGCCAGCCAGCCCAGCCAGCCCACAGCGGAAAAGACCAGGCCGATCAGCCAGGCCACCGGGCTGATGCGGCCCTGGTCGTTGGGCGACATGAGGTCCTGCCCATAGCCGTGTACCAGCGAGAGACCCCAGACCAGGGCCAGCAGGCGCATGGTCAGGGCCAGGTCGCCTTCCTTGATGTGGCCGAATTCGTGGGCGACCAGCCCCTGCAGCTCGGCGCGCGTCAGGCGTTCCAGGGCGCCGCGGGTGACGCAGAGCACGGTGTCGTCCGGGCCCCAGCCGGCGACGAAGGCGTTGATGGCGTCCTCCCGGTGCAGCACATAGACCTTGGGCACCGGCTGGCCGCTGGCCAGGGCCATCTCGTCGACCACATTGAGCAGGCGGCGCTCGTGGCCGGAGTCGGGGGTGTGCAGTTCGCGGCCGCTGAGCCAGTGGGCAATGCGTGGCCCGCCGCCTTCGCGCAGGCGCTGGGTTTCCACCACGCAGCCGCCCAGCACGAAGAGCAGCACCACGGCGGTGTTGGTCTCGAAGAAGAGCGGCGGGAAGCCCGCACCGAAAGGCGTCATCAGCTTGTAGCCCAGGCCCAGCAGCAGGTTGACGGCCACCACCAGGGCCAGCAGCAGCAGGGCGAACCAGGCGAAGAGTCGGACGGTCTGGGCCTGAGCCCGGGCCTGGTGCTGGCGAAACTGCATGGTCGGTGCTGCGCGGGGTGTCTCGTCGGGCCGCTTCGGGCTCAGAACTTGACGGTCACGGCGGCGCGCTCGGCATCGCTGCTGGTCGACTGCAGCATCTCGGCGGTCTGGAAGCGGAACAGGCCGGCCACCAGGTTGGCGGGGAACTGGTGGGCGGCGTTGTTGTAGTCCAGCGTGGCGTCGTTGAAGAGCTGGCGCGAGAAGGCGACCTTGTTTTCGGTGTGGGTCAGCTCTTCGCGGAGGTCTTGCAGGGTCGCGTCGGCCTTGAGCTCGGGGTAGGCCTCGATCACGGCCTGAAAGCGCCCCATGGCGCCGGCCAGGGTGGCTTCGGCCACGCCCAGGCTCTTGATGGGATCGGCCTGGTTGGGGCGCGACTTGACCAGGTCGGTGGCGGCCATCGCCTGGGCGCGTGCGGCGATCACGCGCTCGAGGGTGTCTCGCTCGTGTTCGAGGTAATTGCGGGCGACCTCAACGAGGTTGGGGATGAGGTCGTGGCGGCGCTTGAGCTGCACGTCGATCTGGGCGAAGGCGTTGCCGATCTCGTTGCGCAGCCGGATCAGGCGGTTGTAGGCGCCCACCGCCCAGAAAACGGCGATGGCCGCGATGGCCAGCAAGGTGATCTGGCTGACAGGCATGTGCGCACTCCCGGACGTGTTTGGATGTGAGGCCTGGACTGTAAAGCAGCCCTGTGTCGCCGCCGGGCTCAGCCAGCGTCGCGCTGCGCCAGCCACTGCGCATGGCCGTTGGCGCGCAGCTCGCAGGCCGGGCACTGGCCGCAGCCGTAGCCCCAGGCATGGCGCTGCTGGCGGTCGCCCAGGTAGCAGGTGTGGGTGTGCTCGGTGATCAGGTCGTTGAGGACCTCGCCGCCCAGCTGTTCGCTCAGGGCCCAGGTCTGGGCCTTGGTCAGCCACATCAGCGGCGTCTCGATGGTCATGGGCGAGTCCAGGCCCAGGCTGATGGCGACCTGCAGGGCCTTGAGCGTGTTGTCTCGGCAATCGGGGTAGCCGGAGAAATCGGTCTCGCACATGCCGCCGATCAGCACCGAGGCGCTGCGGCGGTAGGCCAGGGCGGCCGCGAAGTTCAGGAACAGCAGGTTGCGGCCGGGCACAAAGGTGTTGGGCAGGCCGTTGGCCTGCATCTCGATGGCGCGGGTGCTGGTCATGGCCGTGTCGGACAGCTGGCCGAGCAGGCGCAGGTCGAGCAGGTGGTCGCTGCCCAGGCGGGCGCCCCACTGCGGGAAGCGACGGCCGATTTCGGAGCGCACGCGGGTGCGGCAGTACAGCTCGACGCGGTGGCGCTGGCCGTAGTCGAAGCCCACGGTCTCGACATGGCGGTAGCGCGACAGGGCCCAGGCCAGGCAGGCGGTGGAGTCCTGGCCGCCGGAGAACACCACCAGGGCGGTGC